>CALXDF010000050.1 GCA_944386995.1 uncultured Oscillospiraceae bacterium | reverse complement strand
AGGGGCTTGCCGTAGGAGGGGCTGTAGGCCCAGGTCATGGCGATCTTCTTGCCCTTCAGGTTCTCCACGCCGCCGAAGTGGTGGATCACATGGAGCATATCCGCCATGGACTGGGTGGGGTGGTCCACGTCGCACTGGAGGTTTACCAGGGTGGGGCGCTGCTCCAGAATGCCGTCGCTGTAGCCCTCGTCCAGGGCGTCCATGAAGGTCTTCTGGTACTTGTGCCCCTCCTCGATGAACATGTCGTCCCGGATACCGATGACATCAGCCATGAAGGAGACCATGTTGGCGGTCTCACGGACCGTCTCGCCGTGGGCGATCTGGCTCTTTTTCTCGTCCAGATCCTGGACCTCCAGACCCAGCAGGTTGCAGGCGGAGGCAAAGGAGAAACGGGTGCGGGTGGAGTTGTCCCGGAAGATGGAGATGCCCAGGCCCGAGTCGAACACCTTGGTGGAGATGTTCCGCTCCCGCAGGTCCCGCAGGGCATCGGCCACGGTGAAGACGGCGTCGATCTCGTCGTCGGTCTTATCCCAGGTCCAGTAGAAGTCGTTTTTGTACATGTTATTGATCTTCAAGGTCTCCAGATGCTGGGCCAGCTTGGTTGTCTTGCTCATGTCTATCCTCTCCTTATTCAATCAAATTTATGTGTATTTCGGGTTCCCTTCTGACATGGCAGATGCCCGACAGGAGGAAAAGCGCGGTTGGAAATGACGTCCTGCACGGATGGGGATTACTTGATGTCGTTATCTGTCAGGCTCTGGCGGAACTCCGTGGCATCGCCGGTCTTGTTGGCACTGTTATAGAGGTTTACAGCCGCCACATATACAGCTGCACAACTCACTAGATCCTGTTTCCAGGTGATCTCATTGGGGGCATGGGCCTGACTCTCGGCGCCGGGGCCAAAGCCGACGCAGGGGATGCCGTAGCGGCCCTGGATGGAGACGCAGTTGGTGGAGAACGTCCACTTGTCCGTCAATGGGCGGCCGTCGCGCAGATGCATGGCGTCATACTTGGGATCAGCGTCGGCGTGGCCGATGCGCTTATCGCCCCACAGGGCGTGGTGGGCATCTACCAGAGCCTGGACGTGGGCGGCACCCTCCTTGTTGATCCAGGTGGGGAAGAAGCACTCCGTCTCATAGACCTCGCCGGTCCAGGAGGGGCGGTCATACATGTACATGCTGACCTTCACATCGTCACCGTATTTCTTGACGCTGGGCAGGTTCCGGATCTCCTCCAGGCAGGAGTCCCAGGTCTCACCGGCGGTCATGCGCCGGTCGATGGAGATGGCGCAGGAGTCGGCCACGGCGCAGCGGCTGGGGGAGGTGTAGAAAATCTGGGAGGTGGTGCAGGTGCCCCGGCCCAGGAAGCGGGCGTCTTCATAATGGTCGGGGTTATACTTGGGGTTCAGCATCTTCACAAGGCCCTTGATCTCGGTGGAATCCGCGTCGTCGTTCTCGTTGAGGGCCCGGACCTCCTGAAGAATGTCGGCCATCTTGTAGATGGCGTTGTCCCCGCGCTCGGGGGCGCTGCCGTGACAGGAGACGCCCTTTACGTCTACCCGGATCTCCATGCGGCCCCGGTGGCCGCGGTAGATGCCGCCGTCGGTGGGCTCGGTGGAGATCACGAACTCGATCTTGCTGCGGGCGTCCTCGGGACCGCTGAAGTACTTGTTGACGATGTACTGCCAGCACATGCCGTCGCAGTCCTCCTCCTGGACGGAACCCACCACCATGATCTTATAGCCGGCGGGGATCAGTCCAAGGTCCTTCATGATCTTGGCGCCGTAGACCGCGGAGGCCATGCCGCCCTCCTGGTCGCTGCCGCCCCGGCCATAGATGACCTCGTCGGTCTCATAGCCCTGGTATGGGTCTTTTTCCCAGTTGTTGATATTTCCGATACCGACAGTGTCGATGTGGGAGTCAATGGCGATGATCTTTTCCCCATCGCCCATCCAGCCGATCACGTTGCCCAGGCCGTCGATCTCCACCTTGTCGAAGCCCAGCTTTTCCATCTCGGCCTTGATGCACATGACAACGTCCTTCTCCTCACAGCTCTCGCTGGGATGGGAGATCATATCCCGCAGGAAGCGGGACATATCCTGTCTGTAGCCCGCCGCGGCGGCCTTGATCGCGTTAAAATCCATAGTCAGCAGCCTCCATCACAAAAAAATTGAAAAATCGCGGGAACGGTTTGCTCTTATTCTTATCATAGCATAGAATTGGTAGATGTCAAACAAAATTTTTGAAAAGCTAAAAATTTTTTTGAAAAACCGTTGATTTCTGAAAAAAATGTGGTATGATAAAAATGTATTAGTAGACGGTTTTTCCTCTGTTCCGGCAGAGCGCGCCGCCAGTGAAGGGAGATGCGCCATTGAAGGAGAGCAAGCTGAAAATGCTCAAACAGATTGCCGCGGGGCTTGCGGCCCAGTTCGGACCGAATTGTGAGATTGTGATCCATGATCTGGCAGCGTCCAAGGTGGAGCATTCCATTGTCCACATTGAAAACGGCCATGTTTCCGGCCGCCGGGTGGGAGACGGCCCCAGCAAGATCGTCATGGAGCAGCTGATGAGCGGCAAGGAAGACCCCCAGGATCAGCTGGCCTATCTGACCCGTACGCCGGATGGGAAGATCCTGAAATCCTCCACCATCTATATCCGAGATACCGGGGGGAAGGTGACGGGAATCCTCTCCATCAACTTCGATATTTCCGCTCTTCTCATGGTGGAAAACGCCATCGGCACCATCACCGCCACTCCGGCCCGGGCCAGGGAGGAGCAGCAGCGGATCACCGTGATCAACGTCAGTGATGTGCTGGAGGATCTCATCGAGCAGAGCGTGGCACTGGTGGGCAAGCCCGTGGCCCTGATGAATAAGGAGGACAAGGTGAGGGCGATCCAGTTCCTCAGCAGCCACGGGGCATTCCTCATCACCAAGTCCGGGGACAAGGTAGCCAAATATTTCGGGATTTCCAAATATACGCTATATTCCTATATTGATGCGAAAATTGACACGAAACAGGAGGAAAACAGCCATGGGCAGCAGGATTGACCTTACCATTGACCGGGCAGGACTGGTCCACAACATTGCCAAGGCCAGGGAAAACCGCATTGTCATTCCCACCATCGCGCAGATGCAGCATCCCGAGACCATCCCCGAGAAGATCCAGGCAAAGCTCAAGGATGTGGGCCTCTGGGACGTGAACCCGCTGAATCTGTTCCGGATTACCTGGAAAAACGAGCCCAAAGAGAGGGGCGGACTGTTCCAGACGGTACCCAACTACATTGAACTGCCCCCGGCTCTCACCGGCGTCCCCTGTCGGATCGTGGCCATGGTGGGCAAGTGGTTCCCCACCGGCTGCCACAAGGTGGGCGCTTCCTTTGGGTGCCTGGCCCCGCGGCTGGTGACGGGCCAGTTCGACGTGGAGAGACACAAGGCCGTTTGGCCGTCTACCGGCAACTACTGCCGGGGGGGCGCTTTCAACTCCGCACTCCTGGGAGCCCAGGGCGTGGCCATCCTGCCGGCGGAGATGAGTCAGGAGCGGTTCGACTGGCTCCACGAGATCGGGGCTGAGGTGATTGCCACCCCGGGCTGCGAGTCCAATGTCAAGGAAATTTTCGACAAGACCTGGGAGCTGCGCCAGGATCCCCAGTACATGATCTTCAACCAGTTTGAGGAGATGGGCAACCCACTGTGGCATTACAATGTCACCGGCAATGCTCTGGCGGATGTGTTCGAGGCGATCAAGCGTCCCGGCGACCGCTTCGCCGCCGCCGCTTTCACCAGCGGCAGCGCCGGCACCATGAGCGCCGGGGACCTGCTGAAGGAGCGCTATCCCCAGCTGAAACTGGCGGTGGGCGAGGCGCTCCAGTGTCCCACCATTCTGGAAAACGGTTTCGGAGGCCACCGCATCGAGGGCATCGGCGACAAGCACATCCCCTGGATCCACAACGTGAAAAACACCGACATGGCTATCGCCATCGACGACGAGGATTCCCAGCGCCTGCTGCGCCTGTTCAACACGCCCGAGGGCCAGGCGTATCTGAAAGATGAGCTGAAGCTGGATGATGAGCTCATTGAGAAACTCACCTGGCTGGGTATCAGCGGCATTGCCAATGTGCTCTGCTGCATCAAGATGGCGAAATATTATGAACTCACTGAACGCGATGTGGTGGGCACCGTCCTCACCGACAGCGCCGCCATGTACCGGAGCCGGGTAGAGGAGCTCAATGAGATGCACGGTCCCTACAATGTTCATGAGGCTGCCCTGGATCACCACCTCCATATCCTGGGCCTCAAGACCGACAGTATGCAGGAGCTGCGCTACACCGACCGCAAGCGGGTCCACAACCTGAAGTACTACACCTGGGTGGAGCAGCAGGGCAGGACGGTAGAGGATCTGAACGACCTGTGGTACGACATTGAGGGTACCTGGGATGCGGTCCACAAGCAGGCCAAGGACCTGGATGAACTCATCAACGAGTTCAATGAGGAGACTGGGCTGCTGAAAAATCTCTAAGGGGGAATGCTTCCCCCTTAGATACGCGGGCGCCGCGCCGCGTTGCGGCACAGCGTCCGCGATAACCCCCTCGCCTTTGCACGGCAAAGGCGGCCCTGGCCGCCGCGGCCAGGGGCAGCGGTGTCCTCCGCAGGCGCATGTCCTGCTCCGGACAGATTGAAAAGTTCGTTCACTGAGGGCCTGTTTGTAAAGCCAAAGACCGTCGCACAACGCCGCAGGGCGGGGCATCCGCCCCGCCCTGCCTGCTTTATGACGGCTCGCCGGCCTCGATGTAGGCCTCCTCGGCCTCCTGCTGGCTTTGAACCAGGATGGCCCTGGCCCGTCCGAAGTCCTGGCAGTCCAGGGCCTCCAGGGCGTCGGTGATGCCGTTGAACAGAATCGTATAATAACTGGGGAAGTTCTCGCTTTTCATCTCTCTTTCTACCCTCCTTTTGCCAGACATTTGCAATGCATATTGTAATGCTGACGAAGATGGTTTTCTGCATTACATTTGTTATATATTGGTAATGCGAGGACGGTAGATATGCGGAAATTCCAGATTCCTAAAAACCCACCGACAACAAATAAAAGTGTACGGTTCCCCAATGATGTCATTGAGCAGGTCGAAGATGCCATTCGGGGGACGAACTGCACATTTTCCAATTTTGTTGTGGAGGCAACCCGAGTTGCCCTTGAGAGTTTGGAAGAAGAGGGCTCCGATACATAAAGGAGTAACGCTATGAAACACGTCCTGTACGGCAAGTGCGTCAAGTGCGGCAAGACCTACGCCGCCGCCCCCGACCTCACCACCTGTGAGTGCGGGGGGATTCTGGACATTACCTATGACTACGACTATATCAAGTCCACCCTCACCAAGGATACCCTGGCAGCGCGGCGCAACAACTCCATGTGGCGCTACCGGGAACTGCTGCCCGTGGAGCCGGACACGCCGGATCCCCCGCTGCGGGTGGGATGGAGCCCCCTCTATGAGGCGGAGAACCTGGCGCGGCAGCTGGGGGTGGGGAAACTCTGGGTGAAGGACGATGGGCTCAACCCCACTGCCTCCCTGAAAGACCGGGCCAGCGCCATGGCTGTGGCCAAGGCACGGGAGGCCGGGGCCAAGGTCATCGCCTGCTCCTCCACCGGCAACGCGGCCAGTTCCCTGGCGGGGAATGCGGCGGCCGCGGGGCTCAAAACGTATATCTTTGTCCCCAGCCGGGCCCCCAAGGGCAAGGTGGCCCAGCTCATGACCTTCGGCGCCACGGTGATCTCCGTCCAGGGCAGCTATGAGGACACCTTTGAACTCTCTAAGCAGGCCATTGACAGGTGGGGCTGGTACAACCGCAACGCGGCCATCAATCCCTATCTCTCCGAGGGGAAAAAGACTGTGGCCCTGGAGATCATGGAACAGCTGAACTGGCAGGTGCCGGACTATATCGCCATCAGCGTGGGGGACGGCTGCACCATCGCGGGGCTGTGGAAGGGGCTGAAGGACCTGCATGCCATTGGTTTTATCGACCGCCTGCCCCGGCTCATCTCTGCCCAGGCGGAGGGCTGCTGCCCGCTCAACCGCGCCATTGAGACCGGCGAGCCCTGGCGTCCCATGGAGGAGAACACCCTGGCCGACTCCATCGCCGTGGGGGTGCCGCGGAACGCGGACAAGGCCCTCATGGCCATCCGGGAGAGCAATGGACTGACGGTAAACGTCAGCGACGAGGAGATCATGGCGGCCCAGAAGCTGCTGGGGCGCACCTGCGGTGTGTTCGGCGAGCCCGCCGGCGTCACCGGCACGGCGGGGGTGAAGAAACTCTGCGAGCAGGGGAGGCTGGGGGAGCACGACACGGTGGTCAGCGTGGTTACCGGCAACGGCCTGAAGGATGTGGCCAACGCCATCAAGGCCTGCGGGGAACCCATCTCCATCCCAGCGGATATGCACTTGCTGTTGGATGCGTTTGCTCAACGGGGGATCCGAGTGGAACAGTAGTGCGCAATTTCTTAAAAGAACAGAAAAGACCCGGGGCACGGCAGAGCTGCGCCCCGGGTCTTTTTCTGCCCGGCTGGAAAGCTACAGGTTCTCCAGCTCCTGGTGCAGCAGCTCCAGGTACCGGGTCATCTCCTGCGTCATGGGGTGTTTTTCACGGATCACATAGAGCAGTTCGTAGTGCAGGTCATTGAGGGGGATATTGCGGAAAGCGTACCGATGGCTCAAGTGGGGCGGCAGCTTGCAGCCAATGGAATACATGGTGCTCTCCGCCACCACCTGGGATTTGCTCAGCCGGTCAGGCACAATGGCGATCCGGCTGACATCCGGATTTAGATTCAGCGAGGACTGCAGCTTGGTGTAATTGAGAAAGGCATAGCCGGCATAGTCTACAAAGGTGTAATCGGCAAAGTCGCTGAGCTTGATTTCCGCCTTGTTGTACAGCGGGTGCTTGGGGCCAATGCGCAGAACGATCGGAATTTTGGCAATGGAATGGGCTTCCAGCTTTTTGGATGCGATTTTTTGTTGGAAGGCTGCGCTGGAGTCCGGCATGGACAAGAGAAGCCCCATGTCCAGAAGGGAGAGGTAAAGCCGTTCGATTGTCTCTTCCAGAGGGAAGATAAGACAGGAGAAATCCAGGCGGTCCCGGTCCTGGTATTCTGCGCACAACCGGTTATAGGCCTCACATACCGGTGTGTAGGAGATGGCGCCCAGCCGCAGATGAGCGGAGACCTGCGGCGTGTTGGTGACATGGCGCATCTGCTGATAGCATTCCCACATGCGCCCTGCCTGCTCCAGCACCAGAAGGCCGTTTTCTGTGGGCTGAATCCCGCGGTTGCTGCGGGTGAAGATGGGAAAGCCCAGCTCCTCCTCCAGGGAGCGGATCGCACTGCTGAGATAGGGCTGGGAGAGGAAGAGCTTTCCAGCGGCCCTGCTGATGGATCCGGTTTGATAGACCTCCAAAATATACTGTATTTGCTGGATCGTCATAACACGGCCTCCTTGTTCATCAAATAGACATATCTATTACTTATAGCAGTATAACAAAAAACAAACAATGAAACAAAGGAATTTTGGGGAAAAAGGAAAATTTTGGCATAACTTCCAGTTATGAAGAAAAAATATCTGACAAATCATACAAAATGCTGGCAAATTTTGCGAAAAATACCATAGAATTTCTCGAACCCTGCCATAGGGAATCCGTATGTACACCGACGAAGCGAAGCCGCTATAGTAGACTATATTAATTTTACCGGGAAAAGGAGGTTGAAGCAGGAGATTTTCCGGACAGCACAATCCCGAGCGTGTGTTGAGAAAAAGAAAAGGAGAGTATGAGTTATGGAAACCACGACCCAAACCACCATTTGTCTGATCATATTTGTGTTGGCGATCGCCAGCTATTTGATCAACAAACTGCCCATGGCCATGACGTCCCTGCTGGCAATGTTCCTGCTGATCGTCACCGGCTGCATTGACCCCAACCAGGCCCTGGCCAACTTTGCCAACTCCAGTGCCGTTATCATGGCGGCAATGTTTGTGGTGGCAGCCGGCCTGAACCGAACCCAGATGGTCCATAAGATCTCCAATCTGGTGTACAAGGTGTCCGGCGGCTCCTTTACCAAAGGAATGATTGGCTATGTGCTGGTAACGCTCCTGGTCGCCCAGGTGGTGCCCAGCGCTGTGCTCATTTTCAGCATCTGCTACCCATTGACGGCGGACTACTGCCGCAAGCTGGGTGTGAGCCCCTCCAAAGCCATGTTCTCCATTGGTATCATTTCCGTCTCCTGCGTGGCGCTGCTTCCCATCGGCAGCGGTGCTACTGGATACATCGGTTACAACACGCTGCTGGAGACCTATGGCTCCGTGGGGTATGAATTCACCATGTTTTCCCAGATGTTTGCAAAGCTCCCCATGATGATCTGCCTGGTGCTGTATGCGATTTTCCTGGCCCCCAAGTTTGCTCCGGACAAGGGCGAGATTATATCGGACGTCCATGGAAAGACCATGCAGGAGCAGAAGCCCCTGGACCCCGTCCGGGAAGTGCTCGGCTATTCCATTTTCCTGGTAGTGGTGCTGTGCCTGATTTTCATTGATTATCTGCCTCTTGAGAGCTGGGAGGTCTGTATGGGCGGCGCTCTGCTGACAGTACTTACCGGCGTTCTCAGTGAGCGTGAGGCTGTTGCCAACATGAACCTGCCCGTAGTGTTCCTGTATGTGGGCGGCCTGACCATGGGCCAGGCCCTGGTGGGCACCGGCGCCGGCAGTCTGATCGGCAATGCTATCGCCGGCATGCTGGGTGAACATCCCAGCGGCTACCTGGTGGGCTTTGTGTTCTTCATGATCCCGTTCGTTTTGACCCAGGTCATGGTCAACCACTCGGTGATGCAGTCTATTATGCCCATTACCATCATGACCTGCGTGGCACTGGGATACAACCCGGTCGGTCCCCTGATCCTGACCATTACCGGCTCCCTGACTGCCTATATGTCTCCGCTGGCTACCCCCACGATTCCCTTGATGATGGCTGTGGGCGGCTACAACCAGAAGGATCTGCTGAAAATGAGCTGGCTGCCGGCTATTATCTGCTGTGTTACAGCGGTTTTCTGGACCATGACCATTTTCCCGGCCTATTAATGGGAGAAGACGGCCTTGCGGCGGCGTAATTGCGATGGATGAGATGCGCTGCAGCCGCCGCGGCAGAGGGATCTGCCGCGGCGGACCTGGAGGAGAAGAACGGAATATGAACGATATGACCTTTATTGCCACAGGGGATTCCTTTATCACACGGCGGATCCCGGAGGGAGGTTATGAGGGCCAGCACCTCTTGCGGGAGATCATTGGCCGCCATGATGTGCGTTTTACAAACCTGGAGATGACCTTCCATCATATGGAGGGGACGCCGGCCGCTGAGAGCGGCGGAACTTGGGCGATGGCGGATCCCAGATGTCTGGACGACATGCGCGGATACGGATTCAATCTCTACACCACCGCCAACAACCACAGCGGCGACTATGGTGAAGGCGGAGTCCTGGCCACGATCCGCCACCTGCAGGAGCGGGACATGATCTTTTCCGGAACGGGAAGAAATCTGGCGGAGGCATCCCGCCCCTGCTATCTGGAGACGCGGAAGGGACGGGTAGCCCTGGTCAGCGCGTCTTCCAGTTTTTCGGCAGCCAGCGCTGCCGGTCCGCAGTCTGGGGAGGCACCGGGCCGTCCGGGCCTGAATCCTCTGCGCGTTCAGACGACCTACCATGTAACAAGACCTTATTTTGACATGGTGCGGGAGCTTGCCGCCGCCACGGGGATCAATGCCATGGAGGACTATGCGATCCGCCTGGGCTATCTGCTGCCCAAGCAGGAGAATGTACAGGCGCTGGGGCAGTACCGCTTTGTGCTGGATGAGGAGAACCGGGTGGTCAGCGAACCCCGTGAGAAGGACATGCAGCGGATTGAGACGGAGATCCGGGAAGCTGGCAGACAGGCGGATGTGGTGCTTGTCAGCATTCATGCCCATGAGGCCGACTATGGGGACTTTTCTGTTCCGGCAGGATTTCTGGAGACATTTGCCCGCCGGTGTGTGGATGCCGGCGCAGCAGTGGTGATTGGCCATGGCCCCCATGAGCTGCGGGGGATTGAGTGCTACCACGGCGGCCTGATTTTTTACAGCCTGGGGAACTTCATTTTCCAGACGGAAACGGTGTCGCTCCAGCCGGGCGATGCCTTTGCAGGCAAGGGGCTGCCGCCGGACACCAAGGTGGGGGAGTATATGGATCAACGCAGCAAAAACGGTACCATCGGCTACCCCAGCATGGAAAATATCTGGCGTTCGGTGATGGCAGCCTGGACGATGCGGGATGGAAAATTATCCCAGGTTCAGCTCTATCCTCTCTCGCTGCGGATGGGACAGAAACGAACGATCCGCGGTACGCCGGTTCTGGCAGAAAGCGATGCAGTGCTCCGATATCTGGCGGAGCTCAGCCGGCCCTATGGCACGGAGATTGTCATTCGGGACGGAATCGGTTATATTGATTTTTGAAAGGCAGGGGAAAAGCGATTATGAGTCAAGATGTTTATCAGGTGATCTGCCAGCAGGCAGACGCCATGAAGGAGCAGCTGCGCACAGTGCGCCGGGACCTGCACATGTATGCGGAGCCCGGCTGGTGTGAGATCCGGACCAGTTCGATCATTGCCAAGCGCCTGACGGATCTGGGATATCAGGTTCTAACCGGACCGGACGTCTGCCTGGAAGAGGCCCGGATGGGGCTGCCGCCGGAGGAGCAGCTGGAGGCAGAATACCAGCGGGCCCTGGCCCAGGGGGCGATCCAGCCCTATGCCGAGCGGGCAAAGGGCGGTTTCACCGGCGTGATCGGCATTCTGGACTGCGGCGAGGGGCCCACGGTGGCCATGCGCTTTGATATCGACGCGCTGGGTGTCTTCGAGGACAAGGGAATGGAGCATCTTCCTACCTATGAGGGTTTCTGCTCCGTCAACGACGGTGTGATGCACGCCTGCGGCCACGATGGCCACGTGTCCATCGGCTTGGGCGTGGCGGAGATCCTGATGAATTGCCGGGAGCAGCTGCGGGGTAAGATCAAGCTGATTTTCCAGCCGGCCGAGGAGGGCGTCCGGGGCGCCAAGTCCATTGTGGAGCACGGCCATCTGGACGATGTGGACTATGTGATCGGCAACCATATGGGCGACAGTGCAGGGGGGACTTATCAGATCGGCCTGACCTACGGTTCCACCCTGGCCAGCACCAAGATGGATATCTATTTCACCGGCCGGGCGGTCCATGCCGGCGCCGCGCCGGAGAAAGGCAACAACGCCATGCTCTCCGCAGCCACGGCGGTGCTGAATCTCCAGGCGATTCCCCGCAGCGGCCAGGGGGATACCCGCATCAATGTGGGGACCCTCCATGCCGGTTCCGGACGCAATGTGATCTGCGACCGGGCGAAGCTGGAGGTGGAGGTTCGGGGTGCCACCACAGAGGTCAACCAGTATATGGAGGACTACACCCGCCGGATCGCGGAGGGAGCCGCTGCCATGCATGGCTGTACCTGTGAGATCAAGCTGATGGGCGCTACCGAATCTCTTCAGAGCAACCCGGATATGATTCGCTACTGTGAAAAGGTTTGCCGGGATAAGCTGGGCCTCCGGGTGACACCGCCGGCACAGCAGGCAGGCGCCAGCGAGGACTATGCCTATATGGTCAACCGGGTGCACAGCCACGGGGGCAAAGGCCTGTTTTTCTCCACATTGGCACCCTGCGCCGGACAGTTCCACACAAAGGAATTTGATTTCCAGGAGGACGCGTTGTGCAATGGCGTCAAGGCATTCTGCGGCCTGACCTACAGCCTGCTGTGTGAGGAGCGGCCATAAATTGCGCAGTGAGGGAGCCGCCATTTGACGGCTCCCTCTGTTTGCTGTATGCTGTGTTAAGGGGGCATACCAGCAAGGTGCTGAAGAAAAGATATGAGGAGGAGAAGCGATGGCACGATTTGAAGGAGTAGGGCTGGCCTGCGGAAAGTTTCCCAGCATGGATGTTGGCCAGAAGATTTTCGGCGGGGAAAATACGATCCTCCAGCAGATGCGGACAGAGGCTGCCCTGGCCCGGGCCCAGGCATCACTGGGCGTGATCCCGCAGGAGGCCTGCGACGAGATTGTCAAGAAGTGTGATGTGTCACTGATTGACGAGGCAGCCTACTTTGCCCAGTTGAAAAAGACCGGACATCCCCTGGTCTGCCTGATCCGGGTGTACAGCGGGATCTGCGACGGCCGGGCAGGGGAGTACATTCACTATGGCACCACCACTCAGGACATTACCGATACGGCTACCATGGTGCAGCTGAAGCAGGCCTATGAAGTGGTGGAGGAGAAAACCCGGCGCTTCCGGGATCTGGCTGCGGCCAAAGCCCGTCAGTACCGGGATCTGGTGATGATGGGCCGGACGAACGACCAGCAGGCGCTGCCTATCACGCTGGGATTCAAGATCGCCTCCTGGGTAGATGAGATGGACCGGTGCCTGGAGCGGCTGGCGGAGAGCAAGACGCGGATTTTTGTCGGCCAGTTCTTCGGGGCGGTCGGAACGCTGGCATCTCTGGAGGAGCATGGCCTGGAGATCCAAAAGCGGATGATGGAGGAGCTGGGGCTGGGCGTTGCCCCCATGCAGTGGTTTGCCAGCCGGGATCGACTGGCAGAACTGGTAGGGGTCCTCTCCATCCTGACGGCCGCTTTGGGCCGGGTGGGCAATGAGATCTACAACGAGCAGCGATCTGAGGTCAATGAACTGGCAGAGGGCTTCCGTCCCGGCAAGGTGGGCAGCAGCACGATGCCCCATAAACGCAACCCCTTTGTCCCAGCCAGGCTGGCCACTTATGGCCGGCAGATCCGCAGCTGTATGGCAGAGATCCTGACGACAATGGAGGCCACCAACGAGCGGGATGTGCGGACCCTGGGAATGGAGAATGAGGTCCTTGCACGGACTTTCTGCATCACCGATGCGGCCCTGGATACCGCGCTGGATCTGGTGGAACACATGGAGGTTCACGAGGATGCCATTGGGCGCAATCTGGACCTGCTCCACGGACTGGTGTTCGCAGAGACGGTGATGATGCGGCTGAGCGGCGCCTATGGCCGTCTGGATGCCCATGAACTGGTCTATGAGATTGCCCAGCAGGCCATCAGCGAGCACCGGAGCTTCCGGGAACTGCTGCTGGCCGATTCGCGGGTCAGCAGCCAAATCTCTCCAGAGGAGATGGATACCCTGATGGATCCTGCCCGATATACCGGACTTGCCGCCTATTTTGTCGATCAGATAACGGGCGCAGACCACGACTGAACGTCTGCCGCTGCTGCGGCAGACTGCGGCATGAAAAAGTCAGCATGTCTCCTGCTTTTTTTCAGGAGCCATGTTGACTTTTTGCATTTTGAACGCTATAATCTGATTTAGAATATTAGATAAGGTGATTTGATAGCTGGCATACAAGATTTTATGTGACAGCTGTACCGATTTTACGCCCGCTATGGAGTCGGACGCCCGCTTTGTGCGCATTCCGCTGACGATCTATGTGGGGCGGCGGGAATTTGTGGACGACGGCACGCTGCGGCAGGCGGAGCTGCTGGATTCCATGCGCGCCACAGAAGAGGCCGCCCGTACGGCCTGCCCCGCCCCCGAGGCATATCTCTCCCATTTTGAGGAGGCGGAGGACATCTACATTGTCACCCTGTCGGAGCGGCTCTCCGGCTCCTATAATGCTGCGGACCAGGCAGTGAAGTGCTACCGGGAGGAGGGCGGAGAACACAATGTCCATATCTTCAACTCCCGTTCTGCCTCCGCCGGACAGGTGCAGGCGGCTCTGAAGATCCGGGAACTGGCGGAGAGCGGACTGGCCTTTGAGCAGGTGGTGGACCAGGTGGAGGCATACCTCGACGAAATGGATACGATGTTTGTCCTGGAGAGCCTGGAGAACCTGCGGAAAAACGGGCGCCTGACCAAGGTGCAGGCTCTGGTGACTGGGAGCCTGCGCATCAAGCTGCTGATGGGCGCCACGCCGGAGGGAGAGATTATCAAGCTGGGCCAGGGCTTTACAGAGCGGCAGACCCTGCAGAAGATGATCCGCCGGGTAGCGGAGAACACCGGACATATCGGAAAGCGGCTGGTGATCTCCCACTGCAACTGCCTGGAGCGGGCCCGCTATGTCCGGGACCTGGCAGAAAAGCTTTGCGCCTTCCGGGAGATCCTCATCACGGCTACGGGTGGGATCTCCACCGTCTACGCCAACGACGGCGGCATCGTCATCGCCTATTGAATAGAAACAAAACCCCGCGCCTGCCATAGTCGGCAGGCGCGGGGTTTTCTTGCAGAGGATCAGAAGGTCACTGTCCGGGAGGGAGCGGTAAAGGAGGAGAAAGTGGCCACCGCGTCCTTCAGGTAGAACACCTGGGTGTTGCCGTCGTTTTCATCGTACATTTTGCGGAGGCTGGGGTAGGCGTCCAGCATGCTCTTGCGGGCCTCCACCCGGTCGTCCTCCACGGCCACCGCCTGGATCCGCAGCCACTGTCCCTTCTGGAAGGCGCAGATCTCGATTTTGGGATTCGCCAGCATTTGATGGGAGACCGGCTTCACCTTCCCTGTCTGGATGTAGAGCTTTCCCTCAAAGACATGGGCGGTACCGAAGGGGCGCACCCGGGGCTGGTCGCCCTCCGCCGTCGCCAGATAGTAGGTGCCGCATTCTTTCAGGAATTGAATGACTTCTTCCATGGTTTTCTGCTCCTTTCGCCGTCAGTTGATGACTGTATTATACCAATCCTGGAAAAAATTGCAAGGAGGCACCCGCAGGGATGCCTCCTTGAGGAAGTCAAGCAAACCGCTGAAGATCGGCGCCGGTGAGGTATTTCCGCATGGCGCTGGAGCGGTAGAGCAGAGCAAAGACAATGAGTGTACAGACAATGTTAGGCACCGCCCAGAGAATATTGTAGAGGAACGAATAGAACCAGGGGCTGGTCATGGTGAGGCCCAGGA
>CALXDF010000049.1 GCA_944386995.1 uncultured Oscillospiraceae bacterium | reverse complement strand
TCCGTCCTCCGCCGATGTGGGGCGGATTTATGGACAGGATGGGCAGGGGGCGTGGTCTCTATTGAGGTTTCAGCGAACCCCTGTGTTTTATTGGCCCCTAAATTGGTAAGAAGGGGGAGCCTCCGGCTGTGCCGGAGGCTCCCCCTTCATATTCCAACGAGATTGCGCACCACGCCCCATACCAGGAGCGCTCCCAGCATGATCCACAGGCAGGCCGTCTGCCATTTGGCGGGCCGCCAGGAGCCGGTGCGGATGTACTGCGCGATCAGCAGTACAATCAGCGCCCCCAGGAAGGGGGAGAGCAGCATCAGCCCCGGGTTCCAGTGGAAGGCGGCGGCGAAGTCCAGCCGCAGCAAAGCCAGGCACATGCTGGTGACGCCGCAGCCGGGGCACTTGAGGCCTGTGACCTGCCGGAACAGGCAGGGCACCGCCCATCCGGTCAGGTGGATGAAGGCGGCATACCCCAGGCCCAGGCCCAGGATGCCGAGGCCCACCGCCAGGAGCTTTTTTACTCGATGGGCACGCACTTATTCAGCTCGCTTTGGCACAGGGCGAGGACAATGATCTGAAAACCGAACAGATCCAGCAGCAGGTAGATAATGTTGGTGCTCTGGCCCGGGGTCCCCCGGATGATGTCCACCTTTTCACCGATCTTGTAGGCCCAGTAGATCCCGTAGATCCCACAGGTGACGATGGTCAGCACCAGAGACAGGGCACCGCTGGTGTCTCGATCCCGGCCGCTGGCATAATTCAGGTCATCCGTCAGGACGACGAACCAGTAGAGCATGTAGATGCCGCAGGTGACGATGGACAGGATAATGCACAGGGGAATGCTGCGATTTTTCATGGGGAATCGCCTCTCTTTCTTGGTTTCTTCTCTTTTCTTTATTTCCCAAGCCGGGCGGAAAGCTCGGCATAGGTTACTTCATAAGCCCGCTGGGCATGGATGCGCCAGGGCAGATCCTCCGGCAGAGGGGGGAGCTGCGCGCCCCGCTTCTCATAGAGCCGCATAGCCACATAGCGGAGGAATTCCGGATTTTTTACCAGCGACGGGCCGGTAATATGGGTCGCCAGGATGTTCCCGGCGGCATATCCCTCGCTGCCGCCCGCCGCATCGTTGCCAAAGCCCATGGACAGGGCGGAAAACAAGGGCTTCTCCACGCCGGAGGTGACAGAGCATTTATTCATGAATCCCACGGCAGGCGCCTCCCAAAGGGCAGAGGCGGCGATCACATCCTGCGGGGTGCGCCGGTCTGTCTCCACGGTGGTGAACTCCGCCAGATGGAGGCCCGGCCACACCTTGCCGCCCGCGTCGGTGACCGAGGCACCCAGGGTCTCCATGGCATTGCCGGTAAAGAGGAGCAGGGTAGTCTTCGCTGCGGCTTTTTTCAGCGCGGCACTGTAGCGCGGCAGATCCTCCAGCACCGCCTTCTGGCTGCGCTCGGTGCCCGCTCCCATGTAGACGAGGTCCACGCCTGCAAAATCCGGCGTATCCTCAAAGGTGGCGGTTTTCACCGTGACGGTGTCCCCCAGGTCCTCCAGCAGCCGGCGAAGCACCGCCACATTGGCGTACTCCCCGTAGAGGCTCATCAGCTCCGGGTAGAGGTGCAAAATCGTCCAGTTCACTGTCCATCCCTCCTCACTGCTGCCGCTGCGTCTGGGACAAGAACTTGTCCCGGTCAGAGAAACAGGTCACCACGTAGAGATTTTCGTCCCCGGCGGCCTTCAGTTCTTCCGCCGCCTCCCGGATGCTCTCATGACACACCAGTTTTTCTGCCGGCAGGCTGGTAAAGTCAAAACGCACTGCCAGGTCGTTGACATACTTCCCGCACAGGAACACCCGCTGGACATGGGGGACATTGAGCTGCTCGAAATCAATGTCCCAGAGCCAGCTGGTCTCCCCGGTAAAGTATTTGCGGCTGATGGCATCCACGATCACCACCACCGTACAGGGCTTCTCATTCTCCCGGATGTAGCGGAGGTTCGTGTCATAAGCCACGGAGTTCTCGTGCTTGCTGGTGAGGAGGGTGCCCTGGTGCTGTCCCAGAGTAAAGCGGACCATGCGGCCGTTTTTCAGGATATAGCTGCTGATGACATCTGCCATCACCCGCTCCCCCACACCGCACAGGCTGCACACTGACCAGGCGGCCAGGATGTTGTACACGTTGTAAACGCTGCGGAAGGCCAGGTTGATCGTGATATGGTCATCAATGATCATGGTGCCGTTGTTGAAGTCCACCGCTGTCACGGCAAAGTCGGGCTTGGGCCGCTGATGGCCGCACCGGGTGCAGCGGTAGTGCCCGATGTGGGCATAGTGATAGCAGGAATACTCCATCCTTCCCTTGCATACCGGGCACCGGGCGCCGTCGTTATAGACGCCGTGGTGCTCCCTGGTGGAGATGGAACATTCTTCCATGCCGAACCACTTCACCTTCTCTGGCCCGTGGTCCCGGGCAAAGCAGGCGACCAGAGGGTCGTCGGCGTTGAGTACCAGGGTGGTCTCCGGGTGGACGGCGGGCAGGATGGCGTCATAGACCCATTCACTGTGGCCGTTGCGGGTGAGCTGGTCCCGGTAGAGGTTGGTGATGACGAAATGGGTGGGGTGGAAATAGCGGAAGGAGTGGCGTGCATAGCGTTCGTCGCTCTCCAGCAGCAGTACGTCCCCCCGCATCTTCCCCGAGAGGGTGCAGTGGGTAAGGATCAGCGTGGTGACCCCCTCGATCTGGTTGGAGCCCTCGGCGTTGTAGACCACCTCCCGGCCGTCGGCGCGGAGGACGGCGGCGATCATCTCCACCGTGGAGGTCTTGCCGTTGGAGCCGGTGACGGCGATGATATGCTTGGGCAGCTGGACCTGGCCCAGCACGTCCGGACAGATCTTCAGGGCATACTGGCCCGGAAGGCTGCTGCCCTTCCCCACCAGTTTGCCGATCCGGCGCAGGATCTTACACACGACGATGGCCAATATCAGGCGCATAGTGCCTCACTCCTTGTTCTGCTCTGTTTTCTTGAAAAACTCCCGTACCGCCCGGTTGAAGGCCTCCGGGGATTTGCTTGCGATAAAATGATCCCCCGGCAGCTCCACGAACTGCGCCCCGGGGATGCTCCCGGCGATCAGCCGGGAGTGGTCCGGACGGATCATGTCCCGGTCCCCCACGATCACCAGCACCGGCATGGCGAGCTGTTTCAGCTCCGCCGGATCGATGTGGGGCTCTTTGACCATCAGGCGGAGCAGGTCCGCGTTGTGCCGGGCCTTCTCCCCCGGGAAGAGGGAGGCCATGCGGTACCCCAGCACAATGGGGATCTGCACCGAGGGCTTTACCCCCCTGGGAGAAAGGTTGGCGCCGTTGAGCACCAGCCGCCCCACCCGCTCGCTGTGCCGGAGGGCAAAGGTCAGGGCGATATTCCCCCCGTCGCTGAACCCCAGGAGGTCCGGCCGCTCCAGCCCCCCGCTGTCCAGGAAAGCCAGCAGATCCTCAGCAAATTGGGAGATGGTGAAAGGGGCCGTCCCCCGGGGGGACTGGCCGTGGCCCCGGGTGTCCAGGGCGTAGACGGTGAAATCCCGGGAGAAGTCCTCCATCTGGCGGGCAAAGTAGGAGCTGTCCTCCCCGTTGCCGTGGAGCAGTACCAGAGGCGGCCCGCTGCCCTGTTTTTCGTAATGAAGCCGGATGTCCATAAAGCCTCCTGATCGCCCCGCGGGGCTCCGTCACTTTTTCTTCTCCGGCCTGGGACCATGGCCCAGGCCGCCCTCTCTTGCCGCTCTGCGGCAATTCACCTTGCCCGCCCTGCGCCCGCAAAACGCTTGGACGACGCTAACTGCACCACGCCAGGTCCGGCGTCAGCCCCGCTCCAGATAGATCATCAGCGCCGCCACGTCCGCCGGGCTGGCGCCCCACGGGACTTTGTCCCGTGGGGCCCCTGTTCATTTCACCTGCGCGGCGGAAGTGAATTCCGCCTTGCGCCGAGGGTTTCGCCGGAGGCGAAACCGCTCGTACGGCGCTGCCGCGCCGGCTCCGGCGTCAGCCCGGTTTCCTCTACCGTCACTCCCTGCGCTCCAGGTAGATCATCAGCGCCGCCACGTCCGCCGGGCTGACGCCGGAGATGCGGCTGGCCTGGCCCAGGTTCAGGGGCCGGACAGCCTGGAGCTTTTCCCTGGCCTCCAGCCGCAATCCCTGGATGGCGCTGTAGTCCAACTCCGGCGGCAGGGCGTGGTCCTCCATCTTCTGGAAGTCCGCCACCTCCTGGAGCTGGCGCTTGATGTATCCCTCATATTTCACCCGGATCTCCACCTGCTCCGCCACCTCCTCCGGAAGGGCGGGGAAGTCCGGGTCAAACTGCTGGAGATCCCTGTAGCGGATCTCCGGACGGCGCAGCAGGGCCAGGAGGGAAACGCCATCGCTCACCGGCGCGGTGCCCCGGGCGGCCAGGAAGGCGTTCAATGCCCCGCTGGGCGGGAGGCCCTTTCCCGCCAGGCGGCGGATCTCCCGCTCCACGGCGGCGTATTTCGCCTCCACCCGCTCCAGGCGCTCCCGGCTCACAAGGCCGATGCGGTAGCCGATGGGGCACAGGCGCTCATCGGCGTTGTCCTGGCGCAGCAGCAGGCGGTACTCGCTGCGGCTGGTCATCATGCGGTAGGGCTCGTCGGTACCCTTGGTCACCAGGTCGTCGATGAGGGTGCCGATGTAACTCTCGCTGCGGCGGAGCACCAATGGCTCCTCCCCCTTCTGCTGCAGGGCCGCGTTGACCCCGGCCACAAATCCCTGGACCGCCGCCTCCTCGTACCCCGAGGAGCCGCAGAACTGGCCGGCCCCGTAGAGGCCGGGGACCTTCTTGGCCTCCAGGGTGGGCAGCAGTTCCAGCGGGTCCACGCAGTCGTACTCGATGGCGTAGGCCGGACGCATGATCTCCGCCTGCTCCAGGCCGGGGATGGTGTGGAGCATCTCCACCTGCACCTCCTCGGGGAGGGCGGAGGAGAAGCCCTGGATGTACAGTTCCTCGGTGCCGAGGCCCATAGGCTCCACGAAGAGTTGGTGGCGGGGCTTGTCGGCGAAGCGGGTGACCTTGGTCTCGATGCTGGGGCAGTACCGGGGGCCGACCCCCTCGATGACGTGGGTGTGCATGGGGGAGCGGTGGAGGTTTTCCCGGATGATGCGGTGGGTCTCCTCGTTGGTATAGGTGAGGTAGCACACCGCCCGGTTCACGGGCTTTTCGGCTGTCTCGAAGGAGAAGGGCAGGGTCTCAGCGTCCCCCTCCTGCAGTTCCATCTTGGAGAAGTCCACGCTGCGGCGGTTCACCCGGGGGGGCGTGCCGGTCTTGAAGCGCCGCAGGCGCAGGCCCATGGCGGAGAGTTTCTCCGTGAGTTCCGTGGCGGCAAACATGCCGTCGGGCCCGCCCTCCCGGACACACTCCCCCACGATGGTCCGGCCGTTTAAGTAGGTGCCGGAGCATATGATGGCGGCGCGCACCCGGAACACCGCCCCGGTCTGAAGAGTGACGGAGGATACACGGCCGTCGGTGAGGCCGATGTCCACCACCTCCCCCTGGCGCAGCGTCAGGTTCTCCTGCCGCTCCAGGGTGTGCTTCATGATCTCCTGGTACCGCCGCCGGTCTGCCTGGGCCCGGAGGCTGTGGACCGCCGGGCCCTTCCCCCGGTTGAGGAGCCGGTACTGGATGCAGGCGGCGTCCGCCGCCCTGGCCATTTCGCCCCCCAGGGCATCCAGCTCCCGGACCAGGTGGCCCTTGCCCGTGCCGCCGATGGCCGGGTTGCAGGGCATGTTGCCCACGGCGTCCAGGTTGATGGTAAAGCAGATGGTCCGCCGCCCCAAACGGGCCGCGGCCAGGGCCGCCTCGATGCCGGCGTGTCCGGCGCCGATGACGGCGATATCATATTCTCCTGCCAGGAAGGTCTGCATAGTATCTCGCTCTCTCTGATATTGAATCACTTCCCCTTTTCCAGGGTCAGCACCACCACCTGGGGCCGGTTGAAGAGCCGGAAGGTCCGTCCGCTGTTCCCCAGGCCCCGGGACACGAACACCCGCGCCCCGTTGGCCGCATAGAACCCGGCGGTATAGGTGGGGAAAAAGGTCCGGTCGGTGCTGAACAGCCCGTCCGTAAAGGGCAGGCGAACCAGCCCCCCATGGCCGTGGCCGCAGATGGTGAGGTTCGCCCCCAGCCGGCTGTAGTGGTCGGCGAACAGGGTGTTCCGGTGGGCCAGCAGGAGCCAGTAGGGGCTGTCCCCCGCCGCCGCCACCTCCGCGGCCAGCTCCTCCGGGGGCTTCGGGTCGGCATAGCCGTTGGGGTCGTCGATCCCTGCCAGCAGCATCACGTCTCCGTGGCGCTCCAGGGGCACGAACTGGTTGGACAAAACGATGACACCGCAGTCAGCCAGCGTGTTTTTCAGTTCCGGCACGCCGCCCCGGGCCCATTCATGATTGCCGGTGACGTAGTAGGTGGGCGCAATGGCCATAAGGCCCTTTGCCAGTGTCTCTACATATCCCGCCGGGATTGGTTTCGCCTGATCCAGCAGGTCCCCTGTGAGGAAGATATAGTCCGGCTCTGCCGCTGCCACCGCCGAGAGCAGGCGGCTGTTGTTCGCGCCAAACTCCCCGCAGTGGAGATCTGAGAGCTGGACGGCCACCGCGCCGTCGAACCCCTCCGGCAGAGCGCTGTCCACAAAGGTAAAGTGCTCTACCTGAAGGGAGTGGTTGCTCCAGTTGAAAAACAGGATCCCGGCGGCCAGGATCGCCAGCAGGACAGCCAGCCGCCTCCAGGGATGTCTGCGTTTTGAACGGGTGTGGGATGCCATAGGTGCGTTCCTTATCTGCAAAAAGTCATACTCGGTTTTTAGTATAGCACAAACCCGTCAAAATACCAATAGTCTCCCTGCACAGTCCCATCGGATTTCTCCCGTCTCGCCTTTCCGCTTTTATGGAAATTTAACAAATTGTTCACTTGCCTTTTAGGAGAATCGTGGTATACTGAATTTGTAAAATAGAAAAGAAAGGAAGTGAGCGTGTAGATGGTATATCATTTCACCGGTATTGATGTGGATGATCTGATCTTCGGCGAGAGCAAGACCGTTGTCAGTGAGCGGTAACATCCCATCCATGAGAGTTGTGACCACGCCGGAGGCGTGGATTTTTTGTTAGCAGGAGGACTCTCCCAACATGAATCCAACGTCACAAAGTTAAAGCCCCTCTGTTCCGAAGAACAGAGGGGCTTTTTTTATTCCAAAGCGGCCAGCCGCTTTGGAATAGAACCCATGGCGGCGGGGCCTCGATTTCTTGCGAAAAAGTCGGCCCCGCCGCCATGCAAAGTGTTGTTCCCGAGGCGCATGTCCCCGGAAACAACAAATCCTTTTTGTTTGCCCACGCACATGTGGCGGGCAAACACAGCCTTTCGGCCGGCCCCCGGAGATTCACAGCTTCTTCCGGGGCTTGGTCCAATATTTCCTGGTCACCAGCCAGACCGCCCCCACAGCAATTACGACCCCAAGAGTGAACGGCAGCCAGGCCAGGGCAGGCATCTCCGGCTCCTGGGCCGGCGTCAGCTCCGGCTGCTCCACCTGCCGCACCGGGATCTCCACCTCGCCGCCGGTCACCGCCGGGTCGTCCCGGCCGGCGGGGGCGTCCAGGCAGACCCAGAAATTCCGCTCCCCGTACAGGTAGGCGCAGAACCCCCAGGTGAGCCCCTCCTCGTCCACGAAGATGCTGCTGAACCCGTACTCCTTCAGGTCCGCCATGGCATCTCCCGCATCCTGCCAGACATACTGGGCCTGAGCGGCCCCGGGATAGGGCCACAGCGCCAGGGTGTCCCCGGTCCACCCGTCCAGGAGCGGGGCATAGGTCTCCCCATCATAGGGGAGGAACTGCTCCCCGTACTCCTCCTGGAAGGAGAGGTAGTCGTAGATGAGCTGCAGGTCGCCCAGAGCCACCCAGCCCGTCACATCCCCCTCTAGATACCCCCAATCCTGGTACTGCCAGTAGAGGTAGATCTGATTTCCGTTCTCCAGCTGCCCGGTGACCGTGCTGCTCTCCGGTGCGGCATAGAAATTGACATAGCCCGCCTCCCCGTTGGTGTAGAAGCTCCGCTGAAGGATCTCGCACTCGTCGGCGTGGGAGCGGTAAAAGCTGTCCTCCGGCTCCCAGAGGACATCCGCAGCCGCTGGGACCGCCAAAGATACCGCCAGCAGCGCGGCAATCAGAATACCAAATAAGCGTTTCATAGCCCGCCTCATTTCTTCTTGTTCTTCCGCACAATGATGGCCGTGACGACCACCACCGCGATCACCAGCAGCGCCGGCAAAACGCCGGACTGCACCAGCATCTCGCCGGGGGAGATGACGTCCGCCCAGGCGGGCACCGCCAGCAGCGCCGCCAGCGCAAACAGCAAAACCAGTCGTTTCATCTCAAAATCCTCCTCAAAACACCAGAACTTGCAGCACCAGGCCGCAGCAGAAGGAGAACGCGTTGGCGCACAGGGAGAACAGCATGGGATACCGGACGGCGTTCTCCGTTTTGCGGTAGCACAGCCACTCCGCCAGCACCGCCGCGATCTCCAGCGCCAGCACCACCGGGCGTATCGGCCAGCTCCACAGCAGGCCCAGGCCGTGCAGCACGTTCACCAGGGGGTTGGTGATGCAGTTGGCCAGGGCCACCAGCCCCAGGTCCCGCTTGCTCCGCACCCCCCACAGCAGGGCAAATATCCCCTCCAGGAGGACGGTCAGCACCAGAGCGGAGAGCAGCCCCCACACCGTCAGCACCGCCGCACCCCCTTCAGCCCGAGCCACATCAGCCCCAGGGACACCAGGGCCACCGCGGCATAGGCCAGCGGCCCCGTCAGCAGGGAGGGCCAGCCCATCCAGGAGGGCAGGAACCCCAGAAACAGGGCAAAGGTCAGAAGGCCGAAGGTAAACCCCTTGGCCGCGGGCATCACCCGGGCCACCGCCCACAGGGTGATGGGCATGGTCATGTTGAAGAGGAATACCGCCAGCGTCCCCGGCAGCGGCAGGGCGGACAGCAGGTACAGCGCCGCCGAGAGCCCCAGTGACAGGTTGGAGGCTCTTAGCGCTCCGGCCTTGTCCGCCAGGAATCCTCCGGCGCACTTTCCCAGCACTAGGGCCGCCGTCAGGGCCAGGGCCCAGCAGCCGCTGTCCCTCCAGGCAAAGGACTGGTTCATCCCCATGTAGGACCGCAATACCACCACCAGAAACAGGGGCACCACGGGCCAGAGTCCCCCCGGCGCCGCCGTGTCGAAGGGCACATTCTCCGAGCGGAGAGAGCCGAAACGGCGGCGGCTGAGGCTCAAGATCGCTGCCGCCAGGACCAGCAGCACCACCGGTCCGATGAAAAGAGGCGTGGAGATCCCTTTGCCCCAAGCCGTACCCAGGTACAGGCCCAGGGCCCCCGGCGACACGAACACCCCCAGGGCGGCACACCGTTTCTCACTGCAGTTCAGCACATCCACGCCGCCCCCCAGATGGAACAGGGCATTGCCCACCCCGGCGGCCACTGCCGTCAGCATCCCCCAGGGGGAGAGGTAGGCCGCCGCCACCAGCAGGCACCCGGATGCCGCCAGAAGGCCGTTGCGGTTCAGCCGGTCCGCCACTGCCCCCAGAGGCATCTGGAGGGCAAAGGCACAGAAGTTATAAAGCAGAACACAGAGCATCCAGTCCGATTCGCCGAACAAAGTCCGGAACAGCAGCAGCGCACAGCTCAGATCTACCCAGAGGTGGGCCAGGCTGTAGATCCCCAGCAGCGGGGGAGGAAGCATGGCTTTTCACCGCCTTTCTATCCCCTTAGACGCAGCGGGATCCACCGATGTGCCGCCGGGCGGAAAATTTTTATGGTTTGCCGCTTTCCTCCTGCCGCAGATCGCGGATGCTCTCCCGCTCCACCAGCTCATACTGCTTTAAGGTAATATTGTACTCCGCCAGGGTCCCCATGTTCAGCAGCTCGGTGATCTTGGAGATCATGGCCGAGGCGATCATCTCATGGCTGACGCAGAGCTCTGTCACTGGCGGGTTGGTATAAGGAGCGTATTTTGTTCCGGTCAATCCGATGACCGAAAGATCGTCCGGAACCCGGAGCCCCGCCTCCGCCAGCGCCCGCATTACGCCGGGCAGCATCACGGAGTTGGCCACCAGCAGGGCCGTAGGCAGGTCATTGCGGCAGTTCTCCAGCAGCTGCATGGTGGCGTCATAGCCGCCGTCGGCCCGGTGGAAATCGCCGACGCCGGTATAAATCGTATCAAACGAGAGGCCCGCCTCTTCCATGGCCCGCAGCAACCCGTGATAGCGCTTGCGCACGGTATATTTCGAGGAGTTGCCCGTGATCATGCCGATCTTCCGGTGCCCCTTCTTCAGCAGTTCCTTGGTGGCCAGGTAAGCAAATCCCTCATTGTCCACATTCACATTGATGACATTCTCCATTTCAGACCGGTCCCGCTGGTTGTGCAGGGCAATCTTGTATCCCTCCCGCCCCAGCTCGTCAATCACCTCCTGGTCATAGGTGTCCCCCATGATCAACCCGGCGCAGATGCTCTTGTCGGCAAAGAGCCGGCGGATGTCCCCGTAATTTTTCCTGTCAATAATGGAGACCAAAATGTTGTAGCAAAGATTGTGGGCAATATCTGCCGCATAGGCCAGGAAATCGCAGAACACCTCACTGCGGGACAATACCATATTGTCCTCGCTCCAGTTGTCCACGTCCACAATAAACAGGCCGATGATCCGGTTGGCCTTCCCCGCCAGCCCCCGGCCGTAGGAATTGGGGATGTAGTTGTACTCCTTGATGATAGCCTCCACCTTTTTCCGGGTCTCATAGGAAATATCATCGTAGCCGTTCAAGATCCGGGACACCGTGCTGCGGGAGACCCCTGCCAGTTTCGCAATATCAGAGCTGTTCAAGTCCCATCTCCCCTCTCTTCTCTCTCTCGTTTTCTATCATGGTATGCTTATGATACTAGAATTTTCAGGGGAAAGCAATCTCGACTTTATGCGGCCCAATCTTTTTTACCCCAGATATTTTGTTGGAAGCAACAAAAAGCGCCCCTGATTTTTATCAAAATTATATCTAGACAGCCTCAAATTCAGTGGCTATAATAAAATCAATATAAGAAACCTCTTTTGATCTCTGCATCAGGCAGAGAGATTTTTATACAGTCTGACTAACACGTGTTAGTATCAGAATTTTGTACATCTAGTCGAAAAAGATTTATTTAAGCAATGCGCTGTCTTGCTCTGGTGGCAAATAGCGCATATTACTAACGCGCGTTCCTAACACGTGTTAGTTTTATTGGAAAGGAGGTGTCAATCTTTGCGTGCAGCGTAAATGTCCCACACTCCCTGCTTCAGCGCTTGCAAACCAGTTGGCTATCTTGAGAAAAGGAGAATAAATAAAAGATGAAGAAGATTTGTTCTGTTCTAATGGCAATCGTTATGCTGTTTACTCTGGTGGCCTGCGGCAACAATGCCGCCAACAGCGGAAATAGCGGCGGCAACGGCGCTGCGGAGGGCGGCACCGTGAAGATCGGCCTGGTCACCGCCGTGACCGGCTCCAACAGCCTGGTGGGCGAGGAATCCACCGAAGGCGCACAGCTGGCAGTGGATCAGATCAACGCTGCCGGCGGTGTCAACGGCCAGCAGCTGGAGCTGGTCATCACCGATGAGGTGGACAACCTGGAGATGTCCGTGCTGGCTACCCAGGAGCTCCTGGCTAACGACGAAATCTCTGCTGTTCTGGGTAGTCTTTATTCCCAGTATTGTATCGCTGCCATGCCTACTGTCGAAGAAGTCGGCATGCCCTACCTCTCCATGGGCGGCAGCGTTGGCGTCTCCGAGGAGCAGAACCCCTATACCTGGCAGGTCCGTCCTCTGGACAGTGCCCTGGGTGTGATCCTGGCAGACTTTGCCGTGAACACCCTGGGCTGCTCCAAGCCCGCCATCATGCACTCCACCCAGAGCACCTTTGCCAGTGAGGCTGAACATCTGATTGCCGCCTTTGAGGAAAACGGTGTGGAGATCACTGATGAAAATGTATTTGGCTTCCCAGAGGAGGAGTCCAACTATTCCCCCTATATCTCTCAGATTATGTCCGGTGATTTTGACTGTGTGATTGCTCTGGCCAACCAGGCCCCCGCTGCCATTATCTGTCAGCAGGTCCAGGCTGCCGGCCTCACCAGCGACATGATGCCTCTGATCGGCTCGGCCTCCTTCTGCTCCAGCGTCTGCATTACCAATGCCGGCAGTGCCGCCGACGGCTGGTACTCCGTTTCCGACTGGATCCCCGGCGGCAACAATGAGACCGGCGCCGCTTTTGAGGCGGCCTATGTGGAGGCCTATCCCAACCGTACCTCTACAGACCTGGCTTCCGCTGTTTGCTATGACGGTGTCTATATAATCGCTGAGGCCATGAAGATTGCCGGCTCCACCACCGACCGGGAGGCCATCAATGAGGCTATGAAGGAGATCGACTTTGAGGGCTGTATTTCCCACTTCTCCTACTATGAGGATCACAGCTTTGCAAACATGATGAACGTCACACAGAATGTTGACGGAAAGGTTATGGCTGTGGATGTGGTCACCTATCGCTGACACACTCTTCCTTTAAGCGCTCAATCCCATTATCTATAAAGAGCTAAAACCAAACACAGAAAGGCAGGCAAATGACTTATGGGCGAAGGCAGCAGGCAACGGGTATTGGATGCCCTGACCGGGAAAATCCCGGACAAGGTACCCTATATGTACTCCACGATTCACAAAAACATCCGCGAGGCAATTATTGGGGAAAAGATCACGTACAAATACCCTCTGCCCAGGGCCGACTTTGGCTCCATCGGTGTGCTGGGTGAACCGGCCATCATGGAACCGGCAGAGAACATTGATGTCCGCGTAGCGGAGAAATTAGGGCTCGACGCACTCGGTATGCGCTATCTCCCGCCCTTTTATGTCAATGTTGGTGAGGGAACCAGCGGGCTCAATGTTATGGGCGGTCTCCTTCTGACACCTGACACACTGGACAAAATCATCCTCCCTGACCCGGACGATGAAAAGATGTATCAGCCGGCGCTGGAATTCTGCCAGCGGTACAAAGGGGAGTATGCCCTGTATGCGCAGATCCGTCTGGGCGTGTCGTTCATGATGAACAGCATGGGGCTGGAGGAGTTTGCCTACAACACGGTGGATGAGCCCGACTTTGTCAAGGGCGTCATGGAGAAGTACACCAAGTGGGTCAGCAGGCTGGTCACCAACCTCCAGGAGTGCGGCTTCGATTTCCTGTGGACCTTTGACGACATGGCCTACAAGAAATCCCTGATGTTCTCCCCCGCCACCTGGGACGAGTTCTTTGCCCCCTATCTCAGGGAATCCGTCAGCCACATCCACGTGCCCTGGGTCTTCCACAGCGACGGCAACCTGATGCCCATTCTGGACAAGCTCCTGGAGCTTGGAATGAACGGTATCCATCCCCTGGAACCCGGCGCCATGGATCTGGATGTCCTCAAGTCCAAATATGGCGACAAGGTGTGCCTGATCGGCAACATCGACATCGACCACACCCTGACCGACGCCACCCGGGAGGAGGTCTTCCAGACCGTCCGCGAGCGCATTCAGCAGATGGGCCCCGGCGGCCGGTACATCATCTCCGACTCCAACAGCATCCCTGTATATTGCAACCCGCAGAATGTCATTTGGATGGCAGAGGCGGTCTCTGAATACAGGAATATCTATTGATCCGCTTATAGATGGGTTCCTCCCATTTATATGGCTGCTGCAAACAGGGCAAGGCCGCCCGGGAAATTCCCGGGCGGCCTTGCCCATGCTCTGTTTTCTCTATTGACGGATAACAAATGACGGCGCACGCGCCGACCGGCCGCCCCTCAGTCCCCGAAGGTGCTCCCCGCATCCCGGGCCGTCTGAATCAGCGGATGGTCCACCGGCAGGAACTTCGTCTTGCTGGCGGCCTCCTCCAGGGGCACACGGACGATTTCATTCCCCTGGATGCCCACCATATACCCGTACTTCTGTTCCATGATCAGCCGGGCCGCCGCCGTGCCGAAGCGGGTAGCCAACACCCGGTCATAGGGGCAGGCCGGGCC
Organism: uncultured Oscillospiraceae bacterium; assembly: GCA_944386995.1. Taxonomy (GTDB): domain Bacteria; phylum Bacillota; class Clostridia; order Oscillospirales; family Oscillospiraceae; genus CAJFPI01. The sequence goes on along the minus strand of CALXDF010000049.1, from coordinate 1,321 downwards.
ACCCCGCTGGTAGTGGCCGGGGACAGTGACCCGTGCCTCCTGTCCGGTGAGCTGCTCCAGCTGTGCGGCAATATCATAGGAAATCGTGGAATAGGGGTTGGCCTCCTTCTTCCGGCGGCGTTCCTCTTCACTGAGGACCTTGTCATCCTTGGAGATGGCACCTTCCGCCACCGCCACAATGGAGAAGGTGCGGCCTTTCTTCTTGCGGTCCTCGATGGCCTCCACCACTTTGTTGATGTCATAAGGGATCTCCGGGATCAGGATCACATCTGCGCCGCCGGCGATGCCCGACCACAGCGTCAGCCAGCCGGCGTCCCGGCCCATAACCTCCACCAGAAAGATCCGGCTGTGGGCCAACGCGGTGGTATGGATGTAGTCAATCACATTGGTGGCAATATCCGCCGCAGACTGGAACCCAAAGGTTTGATCTGTGCCGTAGATATCGTTGTCAATTGTTTTGGGCAGGGTGATCACGTTCATTCCTGCGTCGTAGAGCAGCTTGGCGCTCTTTTGGGTGCCATTGCCCCCCAGCACCACCAGGCAGTCCAGGTTCAGCCGGTTGTAGGTGTCCAGCATCTTGGGCATCACATCATTGCCGTCCTTATCCACAATTGCTTTGCCGGGGATATAGGGCTGACGGGAGGTGCCCAGGATCGTACCGCCCTGGGCGATAATTCCGGAGAAATCACTGGGTTCCATATATTTGTAGTCGTTCTCAATGAGTCCCCGGTATCCGTCGTACATGCCAAAGATCTCAATGTTGTCCACATACTGGAACAATGCTTTGCCCACGCCGCGGATTGCTGCGTTGAGACCCTGGCAGTCTCCGCCGCTGGTCACCAGACCAACTCTTGTTTTCCGTTTCATATGGGGAAACCTCCTTAGAGCGTTAATACTTGCCATCTTATGCTACTATACACGGTTTTCCTCCGGAAATCAACTAAAGAATTGTGAACTTCCGGCTTTTCGCCGACAGCTTCACGGCGGGCCGGCAGGCCGCAACCAAACCGCACAGGGAAGTCAGTTTTTGTTGGTGGACGGCACGTTCCGGTGTGGTATACTAGGGGCAGCATGGAGGTGAAAAACATGATCCATCAGAATATCATGTTCCTGCGCAAATCCCGGCAGCTGACCCAGGAGGAGCTGGCGGAGCGCGTCGGCGTTTCCCGGCAGGCTGTCGCCAAGTGGGAAAACGGAGTTTCCCATAGTTAAGGATACCACACCACAAACCCACGCTTACACGACTTCAACCTTGTAACAGAATACTAATAATAGAAGCACCAGTGCCATCACCTATCGTGTAGCACTGGTGTTTTGCTTT
>CALXDF010000048.1 GCA_944386995.1 uncultured Oscillospiraceae bacterium | reverse complement strand
ACTACCTGGCTCGGTAGTTCAGTTGGTTAGAACGCCGGCCTGTCACGCCGGAGGTCGAGGGTTCAAGTCCCTTCCGAGTCGCCATTTGCCTCTGTAGCTCAGTTGGTAGAGCAGAGGACTGAAAATCCTCGTGTCGTTGGTTCGATTCCGACCGGAGGCACCATCCCCTGCAAGGGCTTCCCCTTGCAGGGGATACCATCTGCGAGTGTAGCTCATCTGGTAGAGCGCCACCTTGCCAAGGTGGAGGTAGCGAGTTCGAGCCTCGTCACTCGCTCCAGTCCGGCGACATAGCCAAGTGGTAAGGCAAGGGTCTGCAAAACCCTGATTCCCCGGGTCAAATCCGGGTGTCGCCTCCAAAAAGAAACACCAGCCATAGGCTGGTGTTTCTTTTTGGATTCTGTGCGCTGACATGGTCTCACCACGGAGGCAAGCAAGGCCACCATGGCTGGAGAAACCAGCAGGATTTTGAAGAGTTCAGCGGAAGATTACGGGGAAGAGTAGGCTTGTCTTATCGAAAAGATTAATGAGACGGTCAAAAATATAAATAATGGAATCCGGAAAAAACGGAGATTTTCGGATAATCTGATATATAGAAAGCTTATAAAAAGAAAATAGAAATAATTCTCTCCAGAAATCTCTGAAAATCTCTTTTTTTCTTTGAATGTAGAAAGTTGAGACGGGGACGGCCAGCGGCTATACTGAAAGCGCGTAAGAAATGAGGGACCGCACGGCCCAGGTGGTCCGCGGCGCACAGGCTTTGCCGGTGAAGGACCGTCTCCTTTGGGCTGACAAGGAAGTCAGGGTCCGTGCCGGATCCTGGCTTATATGTTGTTTGAGCGCATGAGTGAGGCCGCTCCGTGAGAGCGTGCCGGGGCATAAGATATAAGAGGTGATGCACTTTGGGCGACTTGAGAGAGGTTCTGCTGGAGTCGCTGGCGAATGAAACGGTGTTTACCATTCCCGTTCTGGGTGGGATCCATGTGTCTCAGTCGGTGGTGGTGACCTGGATCATCATGGCGGTGCTGATGGCGGCCACGCTGCTGCTGACCCGAAATCTTAAGGTGCGTGACCCCGGGAAGATTCAGGTTCTGCTGGAATGCGCGGTGAACTTCCTGAATCATTTCGCCGAAACGAACATCGGAAAGCACTGGAGGCCGTTTGCCCCTTACCTGGGCACGGTGGCACTGTACATTGGATTTTCCAACATCATTGGGATATTTGGCCTGACGCCTCCCACCAAGGATGTCAGCGTGACCACAGCATTGGCCATTATGAGTATGTGTCTGATCTACGGCGCACAGTTTCGGTACCGTGGGCTTTTGGGCGGTATGAAGGAGTTTGCAGAACCAGTTTGGCTGCTGGCACCTATCAATCTGATGGAGGTGGCGGTACGGCCCCTGGCCTTGTGTATGCGTCTGTTCGGCAATATCCTGGGCGCGTTCATTATTATGGAGCTGATCAAGTATCTGGCTCCGGTGGGCGTTCCGGCGGTAGTAAGCATTTATTTCGACCTGTTCGACGGCCTGATTCAGATGGCGGTATTCGTATTTCTGACCACACTGTTCACTGGAGAGGGAATTAAGGAAGAGGATTAGTCTCGCACAGAGAAATCATCAAGAACATAGATTCAATTAGGAGGAGTACATTATGTCACTGGGAATCATCGCGGCCGGACTTGCAGTCTGCACAGGTATCGGTGCCGGTATTGGCATCGGCATTGCTACCGGCCTGGCCACTACCGCCATTGCCCGTCAGCCGGAGGCGTCCGGCAAAATCAACAGCACGCTGCTGATCGGCGCCGCCCTGGCAGAAGGAACTGCTATCTTTGGCTTTGTCACTGCTCTGATTATCATCTTCATGGGATGATTGTTCCGAGAGCTTCTTTGGAACAATGATAAAAGGGGGGTTCCACCATGCTGGAATTCAATCCGTTCACCATCGTGATTACCATCGTCAATCTGCTGATTCTCTATGCGTTTTTCCGCAAGTTCCTCTTCGGACGGATCAACGCTGTGATGGAGGAACGCAAGGCCATCATCCAGAAGGATCTGGACGAGGCGGAGGCGGAGAACAGCCGTGCCCGTCAGCTCCAGTCCGAGTATGAGGAGAAGCTGTCCAGTGTTGACCAGACCGCGGCGCAGATCCTGGCAGATGCCAAGGAGCGCGCGGACCGGGCCTATGAGGGCCGTATCGCCCAGGCGGAGCAGGATGCGGACATGCTCACCGCCGAGGCGCGCGCCAAAATCCGCTCCGAACGGGAGGCTATGCTCCGCAGCGCCAAGCAGGAGGTGGCCGCACTGGCTCTGCTGGCGGCATCCAAGGTGGCCCAGCGCTCCATGGACGACGATGATGACCGGGCGCTGGTGGACTCCTTCCTGGCAGAAGTGGGTGAGATGAAATGAGCGAACTGGCCCGTCGTTACGCCAAAGCGCTGTATGAGGTGTCGCCGGACGAGGCGGCGCTGCACGATAGCGCGCATACTCTGATGGACTGCCCGCCGCTGTGGGAGGCGTTGTGTGCGCCTACAATCCGGTGGGAAGAGAAGTGCCGGGTGCTTGACCGCCTCCCGGAGCTGCAGGGGCACGACTGCCTGCTGCGGTTCTACCGCCTTCTGGCCAGCAAGGGCCGGATGGCGCTGCTGCCGGAGATTGTGTCGGCCTTTGACGACTGTGTGCTGGCAGAGAAGGAGAGCGCCCGGTGCGTGCTGACCTGCGCCCATATGCCGGATGCCCGGGAAATCGAGAACCTGCGCCGTGCGCTTTGCAGGCTGCACCACAAAAAGGATGTCATCTTTGACATTCGAAAAGACTCCTCGCTGCTGGGCGGCTTCACGCTGGAGCTGGAAGGGGTCACCTACGATAAGAGCGTCCGGGGCGCGCTGCTGGACCTGACCCGGAGATTGGAAGAGAGGCGAGCAGTATGAATGCCAAGCCGGAGGAGATCGTTTCCATCCTGCGGGAGGAGATCCAGGGCTATGACACCCGGGTCCGCCGGGCGGAGACCGGCACGGTCCTGGAGGTAGGCGACGGCATCGCCGTGGTATATGGCCTGGACCGGGCGGTCTATGGCGAACTGGTGGAATTTGATACCGGCGTGCGCGGTATGGTGATGAATCTGAACCGTGACAGCGTGGGCGTGGTGCTGCTGGGCGGCGCCGAAGGCATTCGGGAAGGCGGCGTGGTAAAGCGCACCGGGCGCGCAGTGGATGTCCCCGTAGGGGATGCGCTGGTGGGCCGTGTGGTGAATGCCCTGGGGCAGCCCATCGACGGCTTGGGACCGGTGGAGACCCATGAGACCAGGCCGGTGGAGCGGGAGGCCAGCGGCGTAGTCTCACGGGAACCGGTGACGGTGCCTCTTCAGACCGGGATTTTGGCGGTGGATGCCATGGTGCCCATCGGCCGAGGACAGCGGGAGCTGATCATCGGCGACCGTCAGACGGGAAAAACCTCCATCGCTGTGGACACTATCCTGAACCAGAAGGGGCAGAATGTCATCTGTATCTATGTGGCTATCGGCCAGAAGGCCAGTTCGGTGGCCCATACCCAGGCCACCCTGCGGAAGTATGGGGCCATGGAGTATTCCATCATCGTCTCCGCCACGGCCAGCGAACCGGCCCCCCTGCAGTATATCGCCCCCTATGCCGGGGCGGCCATGGGGGAATATTTCATTGAGAAGGGCCGGGATGTGCTGATTATCTATGACGATCTGAGCAAGCACGCGGTGGCTTATCGTACGCTGTCTCTGCTGCTCAAGCGTTCGCCCGGACGCGAGGCGTATCCCGGTGATGTGTTTTACCTTCACTCCCGTCTGTTGGAACGGGCCTGCCGCCTCACGGAAGAGTACGGCGGCGGCTCGATGACGGCCTTGCCCATCATTGAAACCCAGGCGGGGGATGTCTCCGCCTATATTCCGACCAATGTCATTTCCATCACGGACGGCCAGATCTATCTGGAGACCAGCCTGTTCAATGCCGGCCAGCGCCCCGCAGTGAATGTGGGACTGTCTGTCTCCCGTGTGGGCGGTGCGGCCCAGACCAAGGCGGTGAAAAAGTCGGCGGGCACACTGCGGATTGACCTGGCCCGATTCCGGGAGCTGGAGGTGTTCACTCAGTTCTCCTCCGATCTGGACAAGGCGACTCAGCAGACGCTGGATCATGGCAAGCATCTGATGGAACTGCTGAAGCAGCCGCTGTATCACCCCATGTCGGTGAGCCGTCAGGCGGTGCTGCTCTATGCCGGCACCAACGGGCTGCTGGATGATGTGCCGGTGGAAAAGGTGCGGGAGTTCGGCCAACTGCTGGCGGACGAGCTGGAGCGCACGCAGGGTGCCATGATGGAACGGCTGAACGCCGCCGGTGCCATGGAAAAGGCTGACGAGGAGGCGATCCGCGCCGAAGCGTCACAGCTGAAAGAGCGGGTGAAAGCCACATGGCAAGCATAAAGGAGATCCGGACACACATCAAAAGTGTGGAGCAGACGCTGAAGATCACCAACGCGATGTATCTGATCTCCTCCTCCAATCTGCGCAAGGCCCGCAAACAGCTGGAACAGGTACGGCCCTTTTTTGACAAAACCGTCTCCACCATTGCCGATATTCTCCGCCACTCTGAAAAGGAGGAGCACCGCTTCTTCGATCATCGGGACCGGATCCCCCCGGAGGAGCGAAAGGTAGGCTATTTGGTCATTACGGGTGACAAAGGATTGGCGGGCGCCTACAATCACAATATCCTGAAACTTGCAGAAGAGCGAATCAGGCAGACACCCCATTTCAGCCTGTATATCATCGGTCAGGTGGGCCGCTCCTATTTCAATGAGAGGGGAATCCCCATTGAGGAGGAGTTCCATTATGCCGCGCAGAACCCAACCATTTACCGCGCCAGAAATATAGCGGAGCTTATCTCCCAGCTGTTCCTGAACGGTGATGTGGATGAGGTATATGTGATGTACACCAATTTGGTCAACTCCTTTCGGATGGACCCCACGGTGTACAAGCTGCTGCCGCTGGATCCCAGTGCGTTTGAGGCGAAGACGGAAAGAGCGGAAGACCATCGAAAGGTGACCTATCTCCCCAACATGAAAACAGTGGTGGACCGTCTGGTGCCGCATTATCTGGGCGGAGTGATTTTCGGCGCGATGGTGGATTCCTTCTGCTCGGAGCAGAATGCCAGAATGACGGCGATGAAGACCTCCACGGACAACGCCCGGGAAATGCTGAAGGATCTGAATTTGGCGTTCAACCGGGCCCGGCAGGGCGCTATTACCCAGGAGATTACCGAGATTGTCGGCGGCGCCGCAGCTTCCCGCTGAGGGAGCTCCGGGCCGCCGTATTCCCGACAGTTCACGCGCCCTGAGCGCGCAGGAAGGGGTTACGCAATGAGCGAGCAGCATAGAGGACAGATTGTGCAGGTCATGGGACCTGTGGTAGATGTGGAATTTGAGGAGGGGAGCCTTCCTCAGATCAATGAAGCCCTGGAGGTGGAGCTGAACGGGCAGCGGCAGGTGATGGAGGTCGCCCAGTATGTGGGCGGCGGCACGGTGCGCTGCATTATGCTCTCTCCCAGCGAGGGGCTGGGCCGCGGCATGGAGGTTACCGCGTCCGGCGCGCCCATTACTGTCCCCGTGGGGACGGAGGTGCTGGGCCGGATCTTCAATGTGCTGGGAGATACCATTGATGAAAAGGGGCCGGTGCAGGGGAAGGAGCGGTGGTCCATCCACCGGCAGCCCCCGGCGTTTGAGAATCAGCGTCCCGTGGTGGAGATCTTTGAGACAGGCATCAAGGTCATCGATTTGCTGGCACCCTATGCCAAGGGCGGAAAGATCGGCCTGTTCGGCGGCGCCGGCGTGGGGAAGACCGTGCTGATCCAGGAGTTGATCCATAACATCGCCACGGAGCACGGCGGTTATTCCATCTTCACCGGCGTGGGAGAGCGTACCCGCGAGGGCAACGACCTGTGGCGGGAGATGACCGAGTCCGGGGTCATTGAGAAGACCGCGCTGGTCTTCGGCCAGATGAACGAGCCCCCGGGAGCCCGTATGCGGGTAGCCCTCACAGGACTGACTATGGCGGAGTACTTTCGGGATAAAGAGCAGCAGGATGTGCTGCTGTTCATTGACAACATCTTCCGGTATATCCAGGCCGGCTCCGAGGTCTCCGCCCTGATGGGGCGGATGCCCTCCGCCGTGGGCTATCAGCCCACTCTGGCCAATGAGGTGGGTGCCCTGCAGGAGCGCATTACCTCCACCAAGGACGGGGCCATCACCTCGGTGCAGGCGGTGTATGTCCCGGCAGATGACCTGACCGACCCCGCTCCCGCCACCACCTTGGCCCATTTGGACGCCACCACGGTGCTCTCCCGTAAGATCGTGGAGCAGGGCATTTACCCTGCGGTGGATCCCTTGGAATCTACCTCCCGGATCCTGGAACCCGATGTGGTGGGGGAGCGGCATTACAAAATTGCACGGGGCATCCAGGAACTGCTCCAGCGTTACCGGGAGCTCCAGGATATTATTGCCATTCTGGGTATGGAGGAACTCAGCGAGGACGACCGGCGTACAGTGGACCGGGCCCGGCGCATCCAGCAGTTTTTCTCCCAGCCCTTCTCTGTGGCAGAGCAGTTTACAGGCCTGCAGGGGCGCTATGTAAAGCTGGAGGAGACGCTGCGTTCCTTCGAGGTTATCCTGGGCGGCGAATTGGACAAGTATCCGGAAGCCGCATTTACCAATGTGGGCAATGTGGATGAGGTCGTCGAGAAGGCGAAACAGATGGGGGCGGTGTGATTGGCCGGGGAGCATACCTTCCATCTGGAGGTCATAACGCCTGACCGGCAGTTCTTTGTGGGTGAGGCACAGAGTTTGGTGCTTCCCGCGGTGGACGGCCAGATGGGTGTGGAGTATGGCCATGAGCCCGCGGTTACTGCGGTGGAGCCCGGCGTACTGCGCTACCAGGTAGACGGCGTCTGGAATCAGGCGGCGGTGGGCGCCGGCTTTGCAGAGATCAAGCCGGAGGAGACAATTTTGCTGGTGTCCTCGGCGGAGCATCCCGACGAGATCGACAAGGCCCGGGCACAGGCCGCTCTGGAGCGGGCGGAAAAGCGCCTGCAGGATCAGCAGAGCATCCGGGATTATTACCGGTCCAGGGCTGCTTTGGCGCGAGCGATGGCACGGCTGAAAGCTTGCCAGGACAGTTAAAAAAGTATTCAGAGCAAGGGAGAGGGGGGCCTGCTGAGGCGCCGGCTCTCCCTTGCTCTTGGTTTTGGCAGGCGTTCTGCGGACGGCGGAGTGAAGCCGCTCAGAAGTGCGGGACGGGAGTATTTGCCTTTTCTCCGCTTTTTTGATACAATAACGCCGCCGGA
>CALXDF010000047.1 GCA_944386995.1 uncultured Oscillospiraceae bacterium | reverse complement strand
GCTGATGTCATCGTTATCGGTGAAATCAGCCGCGTTTGCGATGGTCACAAGGCTCAGGCTCATCACCAGGGCCAGGACCAGCGCGAGGATCTTTTTGAGATTCCTCATGGTGGATTTTCCTCCTTTTTAAATTTTCGATAAAGTTTGGAAATACGACGACTTTCGGCAATAATTCAGGAAAATATATCCGGAAAAGTTTGCTCCAAGAGGTGTATTACCGCCCCTTGGGTTTTGAAAAGGAGATAACGCGAGATGTTGTAAACAGGGGAGAAATCAAGCGAAGAAATCACGCCGGGTAGACATCCCGGTAGACAGGCGGGCCCGAACGGGGAGGAGAAAAAAACCCGGAGCCCTTGCAGCGCAAGGGCTCCGGGCGGGTAGACATTGGGTAGACAAGAGAATCGGCCTTTCCCGCAGGCGGGAACGCCAGATGTAGCTGGACCGAAACGTGAGGGCAGCACTTCGGCTGTGCTCCTGACAAAGTTGGGTCTAACCGGAAAGAGGAGGCGAGGAGGCGGATGGATGGTGCTCCTTTCTGGAGAAACCAAAAAGAAGACCGGAACAAAGAGAACTTTGCTCCGGTTTGGAAGGGAGGGTTAAAATCGATATTTTCCCGAATAAAAGCCGCCCGCAGGGCAGTACACCAACTGCGAGCCCAGCGCAGCGGGTCGCAGTTGGAAAGGAGGAGCAAGGGGGCGAGCGGATGACATCTTTTTGGCCACAGGCATAAAAAGACGTCGGAGCAAAGCGGACTTTGCTCCGACGTGGTGCCGGTGGCCGGACTCGAACCGGCACGCTGTCGCCAGCGGTGGATTTTGAGTCCACTACGTCTACCAATTCCATCACACCGGCAGGTGCTGAACAACCGTTATTATATAGGCTGTGACGGTAAAATGCAAGCACTTTTTGGATTTTTCCCGTAATCCTGGTCTGCACAGACTGTTTGCCCATGCCATTTGTGCTCTTCCGGCAACCTGTATCGCAAAAAGTTTACAATTCTGCGGCAAACATTTGTGAAAGAAGGACTACCTTTTTGCCTGGGCTTATGCTATGATGTATTTGTTGTATTATGAATTTTTATAGGAAGGGGGCAGCGGGATGCGCAATTGGAGCCGAGTCTTGGCGGGAGCAGTCTGCCTGCTGCTGCCGTTGGTGTTAACCGGGTGCATGTTTACAGCTTCTTTTGAGGATCTCTATGAGGTGCCCCAGTTGCCAAACGAATATACGGAACTGCGCGGACAGATTGAGAGTATTCTCAGTGATGGGGCGGAATACGCTACCCCGACCTCCGGGTCCAATATCCAGTCGGTCCAGTTGGTGGATCTGGATGGGGATGGCGTGGAGGAGGCGTTGGCCTTTTTCCGCAACAGCAACGAGGAGAAACCTCTGAAAATTTATATTTTCCGGGCGGCAGAGGATTCTTATGAACAGGCGGCCCTGATTGAGGGCAGCGGAACCGCCATCCACAGCGTGTCCTATGTGGATATGGACGGCGATGGAATCCGGGAAATTATTGTGGGCTGGCGGGTCAACGCAGAGTCCCAGGCGGTCGGCGTCTACTCCATCCGAAACTTTGAGCCGAAGCTGCTGATGGAGGGGCTGTACACGCAGTACGAGGTCCTGGACTTCGACGGCGACGGGATGCAGGAGATGATCCTTCTGCGCAGCGATACCGAGGGAGACCCGGTTGCCGAGTACTACGACTGGGAGGCCCAGAGCCTTCAGGTACACTCCTTTGCCCGCCTGTCCATGACTATGGCTGAATTGGAACGGGTAGACGTAGGCGCCCTGCGGGGCGGAGAGACAGCGCTGTTTGTCACCGGCGTGGCTGAGGATACGCAGGCGATTACAGACATTCTGACCTATCACCAGGACACCATCACCAATATTGTGCGCAACGACGTCACCGGTGTCTCCAGCGAGATTTTCCGCTATACGGACCTGTGGCCCCAGGACATTGACGGTGATGGGGTTACAGAGGTCCCCATGCCGGTGCGCCTGCCCTCCTCCTCCGGCGTACCGGGCGATACCTACTGGCAGGTGGTCTGGCGCAACTACAATACCAGAGGGCAGGGCGGCGTGGCTGCAACCACCTATCACAACACCACGGATGGCTGGTATCTGGTGCTGCCGGAGGAGTGGGACGGGCAGATCGCCGTGCGTCAGGTTTACAGCACCGACGAGCGGGGCATCGTGTTCTCTGTGATCAGCTTGGACGGGGAATCTTTTCAGGACTTCCTGGGGATTTATACCATCTCCGGCAGCAACCGGGAATATAAGGCTGCCCGAAACAACCGATTTGTGCTCAAACGGCAGGTGGATACCATTTACGCTGCCGCATTTTTGGACGGGAACGATGGATGGCAGTACGCCATCAGTCAGGAGAATCTCAACGAGCGGTTCCACCTGATTATCCGGGAATGGGACCCGGGGGAAAACTGACAAAAGAGACAGGAGGCGGCGCACTTATGACAAGAAAGGTCCTGGTGCTGGAGGATGAGGCCAGCATCCGCGGTTTTATTGTAATCAACCTGACCCGGGCCGGCTATGAGGTGATCGAGGCGGAGGCCGGTGAGGATGCCCTGGAGCTGTTGCAGAAGAACGGCGACATCCGTGTGGCGCTGTTGGATATCATGCTGCCGGGAATAGACGGCTTTGAGGTCTGCCGCCGGATCCGGGCGACCAATACCTCTATTGGCATCATCATGCTCACCGCCCGCAGCCAGGAGATGGATAAGGTGACCGGCCTGATGACCGGGGCGGACGACTATGTGACCAAGCCCTTTTCTCCCGCCGAGCTTACCGCCCGGGTGGACGCGCTGTTTCGCCGGGCAGGCGGCACGATCCCTGCGCCGGAGAAAACCCCTGGTGAAATTGTCCAGCCCCCCTTCCGCCTGAATACCCGCAACCGCTCCCTGGAAAAAAACGGGGAACGGGTTAAACTGACGCAGGTGGAATACGCCATTATCAAAATGTTTATGGAAAACCCGGGGAAAGCGCTGAGTCGGGAGGAAATTCTGGATACCGTCTGGGGCAGGGACTACTTCGGAGAGCTGAAGATCGTGGATGTGAATATCCGCCGTCTGCGCCTGAAAATCGAGGACAATCCCCAGAACCCGACCTACATTACGACCGTGTGGGGGTTTGGCTATAAGTGGGGCTTCTGAGCGGCAGAGGGATTGCCTTTGCCGCCGGGAGCTGGCGGGATCAGGGCTGCGATGGACGCCTGCGCCGTCACAGTCCATCTGCATGTGGGCAGGAATCTTTGCCCCCTGCGGAAAAAAAGCCGGACGCTGAAGAGAAGGGGGGCCTTTATATGAAAAATACCATACGGATCAAGGGCCTCCGCCAGCGCTGGCTCATCAACTCCCTTGGTCCTATTGTTCTGGTGGCGGTACTGGGCGTGGTGGTCTTTTCTGTTGCCATTGCCAATTATTACTACACTGGCATGCGCTCAGACATGGAGGCCAGAGCCCGGGCGGAGACGGACGCCTTCAACACCTATGGAATGAACAGCTACAATGAGTTTTATCAGCAGGCGTATAGCTCCGCTGAAAATTTTGAGGACCGGGATAAGATGGAGCTGCAGTTCATCAACAGCAGCGGGCGAATCCTGGTATCTTCCTTCGGCGTGACCGCAGGCCTCTCCCCCGGCACATCCGACATTGCCGCGGCGCTGAGCGAGGGGCTGGTAGAGCCCTATTTTGGGGCAGATCCAACCACGGGGCAGAGCATCCTGGCTGTCTCGGCTCCTCTGGAATTCAATGGCCGCGTGGTGGGTGCCATGCGCTATGTCACCTCTTTGGACCGGGTGAACCGGACGATCCTGCTTAACATCCTGCTGGCGCTGTTGGTTGCCGTTGTGGCGATTGTGATGGTATATCTCTCCAACATGGTCTTTATCAGCAACGTGGTGGAGCCGGTGGCCGAGGTAACCGCTACTGCCAAGCGCATCTCCGGGGGCAGCTATGGCGCCCAACTGGAGAACCCTTACCAGGACGAAATTGGCGAGCTCATCGACTCCATCAACGACATGTCCATGAAGATTGCCCAGTCGGAAAAGGTGAAGTCTGAGTTTATCTCCTCTGTTTCCCATGAGCTGCGCACCCCCCTCACCGCGATCAATGGCTGGGGTGAGACGCTGTTGGATGGGGGTGAGACGCCCGAAGAGCTGCGGCGGGGAATCTCGATTATTCTGAAAGAGTCCAGGCGCCTGACGGGTATGGTGGAAGAGCTGCTGGACTTCAGCCGCATGGAGGACGGCCGGTTTACGCTGCGTCTGGCCCAGGTGGACATCCAGGCGGAGTTCGAGGATACGATCTACACCTATCAGGCACTGCTGCGCCAGGAGGGGATCCAGCTTTCCTATGAGCCGCTGGATGAACTGCTCCCTCCCATTCCCGGCGACGCAGAGCGGCTCAAGCAGGTGTTCTGCAATGTGCTGGACAATGCCGCAAAGCACGGCGGCGCCGGCAAGCGGATTGATGCGGCCATCCGTCAGGCGGACAACATGGTGGTCATCACTGTCCGGGACTACGGCCCCGGGATCCCAGAGGAGGAGCTGCCTTTTGTCAAGCAGAAGTTTTACAAGGGCTCGTCCAAGGCGCGGGGATCCGGGATCGGCCTTGCAGTGTGCGATGAGATTATCCACCTGCACAATGGGGAGTTTGAGATTGCCAATGCCCCGGGCGGCGGCACGGTTGTCACCATCGCCCTGCCGATGGGCTGAGTTGCTGACGGCTCTTATTAGAACAAATGTTGCAAAAATATTGCATGTGTGATATACTGCCCTAGAAAGGAACTTTACTGTATGGAAAAGCAGAAAACATCCGGTTTCCGCACCACCATTGGAGGGCAAGCCCTGATCGAGGGGATCCTGATGCGGGGGCCGGAGAAACAGGCCATTGTGATCCGCAGTCCGGAGGGGCTGGTGGTCAAGGAAGAGGAACTGAAGCTGATTCGGGACCGGTATCCGATCCTGGGCTGGCCCCTGATCCGCGGCAGCGTCACTTTCCTGGACAGCATGGTCCGAGGCGTAAAGGCCCTGATGTACTCCGCTGACTTTTATCCTGAGGAGGCCGGGGCGGAGGAACCCTCCAAATTTGAGCAGTGGCTGGACAAAAAGCTGGGAAATGAGAAAATGGAAAAGCTGATTATCGGTTTTTCTGTGGTGATTGCCGTGTGCTTTTCCCTGCTGCTGTTCATGTTCATCCCGACTCTGGTCTCCGGGTTGGTGGAACACTTCACCCAGAGCGTCCTGGCCCGGAATTTGGCAGACGGCATTCTGCGGGTGGCCATTTTCCTCTGCTACCTCGTTGCCATCTCCCGTATGAAGGATATCCGCCGCCTTTTTGCCTACCACGGGGCGGAGCACAAGACCATCTTCTGTTACGAGGCCGGCTTGCCGCTCACGGTGGAAAATGCCAGGATCCAGCCCAAGCACCACCCACGCTGCGGTACCAGCTTCTTGTTTGTTGTAATTATTGTGGCGATTTTGGTGCACAGTGTGCTGTTTGCCCTCTGGCCCATGTCCAATGTATTTGCCCGCATCGGCGTGCAGCTGCTGGCCCTGCCTTTTGTGGTGGGAATTACCTATGAGTTTAACCGCTATGTCGGCGGCCATGACAATCCTGTGACCAACTTTTTGGCGCGGCCTGGCATGTGGATGCAGAATTTCACCACCAATGAACCCGACGACTCCATGCTGGAGGTGGCCATTGAGGCCATGAAGCGGGTCATCCCGGAGGAGAAAGGAAAAGACGCCTGGTGAGGCAATCGCAGGGGGACATGTCCCCCTTGACCTCTCCTCTCACCAGTGTGCGCACGGGTGACGCCGCCCAAGGCGGCTGAGTCAACGTATTTTCCCAGAGCGCGTGCCATTGGAAAAATAAGATTGAGTGGAAAGCAATGGCCGCCGGAGCGGCGGAAATTTCGTGCTGTGTTGTCTGGAGCGAGAAGGAAACAGCGGGCCGGCAGAAGGCGCGTGGTTTCCTCCGAATCCTCCAAATTTCGATAACGGAGGGTTTTATGCCAATTACATATAACAATCTGTATCTGGATATCCGCCAGGAGCTGCGCAGGGCCGGGATTGAGGGTGCCACCCTGGAGGCCAGGGAACTGGTGTGCTACGGCAGCGGCAAGACCCGGCAGGAACTGATCCGGGACGGGCAGCTGTATGTGGCACCGGAGATGGAGAAAGCCATCCGTCAACTGGTGGAACGTCATCTCAACGGCGAACCGGTGGCCTATCTCATCGGCGAGTGGGAGTTTTACGGGATGCCTTTGGATATTTCCGAGGCCGTGCTCATCCCCCGGGTGGACACCGAAGTACTGGCATCCCAGGCCATTGGCTATGTCAAGGCCCTTGGCCCCTGCCGGGTGCTGGATCTGTGCGCAGGCAGCGGCTGCGTGGGACTGGCTGTGGCGGCCAACGCCCCCCAGTGCCGGGTGCTGCTGGGGGAAATTTCCGAGGCGGCAGTGCGGATCTGCCGGCAGAACATCCGCCGCAACCAGCTCAGCGGCCAGGTGTCCGTGATGGTGATGGATGCCATGGAAAAGCCGCCTGCGGCCATCGGAGAGTTCGACTGCATTGTCTGTAACCCGCCCTATATCCCCCGCGCAGAAATTGAGAAACTGGATATTTCCGTGAAGAATTTTGAGCCTTATCGGGCCCTGTGCGGCGGTGAGGACGGCTATGACTTTTACAGTTATATCTCCCAACACTGGCGCAAGGCGCTGCGTCCCGGCGGACGGCTGTACTACGAGGTGGGAATCGGACAGGCGGACACGGTCCTTCGGATCATGCGGGCCAACGGCTTTGGGGATATCAATGTGGTTCAGGATACCAGGGGGATTCCCCGGGTGGTCTACGGTACTTGTCTGGAAACGATCTGACCGGCGCATAGGTTTGCGCCCGGCCTGGAAAATTTATGGAACAGCCCCTGCGCACGGCTGATCCCTGGCGCAGCGGACGTTTGGAAAGGGAGAAAAGCAATGGCTGTAAAAAAGACGACGGCGGCAGCGCCCGCGCCGGCGGCGGCGCCGGGCAGTGAGAAGAAGCGGGCTATCGAGTCCGCCATGGCACAAATTGAAAAAATGTACGGCAAGGGGGCCATTATGCGCCTGGGGGACAGCCAGGATATTCAGGTGGACGTAATCCCCACCGGTTCCCTGGCGCTGGACCTTGCCTTGGGGATCGGCGGCGTTCCTCGGGGACGCATTATTGAGATCTACGGGCCGGAGTCCTCCGGTAAGACAACCCTGGCCCTCCACATTGTGGCCGAGGCCCAGAAACGGGGAGGCGAGGTAGCCTTTGTGGATGCCGAGCATGCCCTGGATCCGACCTATGCCAGAGCCCTGGGGGTCAACATTGAGGAGATGCTGATCTCCCAGCCGGATACCGGCGAGCAGGCCCTGGAGATTACCGAGGCCCTGGTCCGGTCCGGCGCCATTGACGCCATTGTGGTGGACAGTGTGGCGGCGCTGGTGCCCCGGGCGGAGATCGAGGGGGAGATGGGCGACAGCTATGTGGGACTCCATGCCCGCCTGATGAGTCAGGCGCTGCGCAAGCTGGCCGGCGCCATCAGCAAGACCAACTGTGTGGTGATCTTCATCAACCAGCTGCGGGAAAAGGTGGGTGTCATGTACGGAAACCCAGAGGTCACCACCGGCGGCCGGGCGCTGAAGTTCTATGCCAGCGTCCGCATTGATGTGCGGCGCATTGAAACGCTGAAAAACGGCAGCGAGATGATCGGAAACCGCACCCGTGCCAAGGTGGTGAAGAACAAGCTGGCGCCACCGTTCCGTGAGGCGGAGTTTGATATCATGTACGGCGAGGGTATCAGCAAGCTGGGCGAGCTGCTGGATCTGGGCGTGAAGCTGGACCTGGTGCAGAAGGCCGGCTCCTGGTTCTCCATGGGGGAGACCCGGATCGGCCAGGGCAGGGACGCCGCCAAGCAGTACCTGCGGGATAACCCGGAGGTGGCCGAGAAGCTGGAGGCCGCGATCCGCCGGGATTTCTACAAGCTCATGAGCAACCAGTCCAAGATCGCTGCCAAGGCCGCCGGCCGGGCGGTGGACGTCAGCGCGGACGACTTTGACGACGAGGACGATGCGGATTGAGGAGATCAAGCCCTCCCAGCGCAAGCAGGGCCGTCTTCTGGTGAAGCTGGAGGACGGCACCATTCTCCGTTTCAGCGAGGCGGAGGCGGCGTCCTTCGGCCTGCGGGAGGGGATGGAGCTGGACAGCGGGCAGCTGGAGGCGATCCAGGCCGCTGTCCGCCGTTCCGCCGCCCGAAGGAAGGCGGCTGAACTGGCCGGGAGCCGGGCCCTCTCCCGCCGGGAGCTGGAGCAGAAGCTGACGCGCAAGGGGCTGACCAAGGAGGATGTTCAGGACGCGGCGGACTGGCTGGAGGACCTGGGCGCCATTGACGACGGCGATTACGCCCGCCTGGTGGCCCGGCACTACGGTGACCGGGGCTATGGCCCCGGCCGTGTGCGCCAGGAGCTGCTCCGCCGGGGCGTGCCAAAGGAGTTCTGGGAGGATGCGCTGGAGCAGCTGCCGGAGGCCAGGGAATCCATTGACGCCTATCTGCGAAAAAAATGCCGGAGTGCGGCGCCCGATGAGCGGGAGCGCAAGCGCCTGTGCGACGCACTGCTCCGCCGGGGATTTTCCTGGGACCAGGTGCGGCAGGCCATGGGGGACGGATTCCCGGATCCTGAGGATGGATCTATGTAAGCGGGAGGCTTGCCTATGCGCTATTTCTATTGCCCCCGCTGCGGGGGAAAACTGACGCAGCGCCTGCTGGGGGATGAGGGAGACGTCCCCTATTGTGCAAACTGCCACCGTCCCTGGTTTGATGCCTTTTCCACCTGTATTCTGGCGGCGGTCGTCCGGGACCGGCAGGTGGCCCTGCTGCGGCAGGGGGAGGCGCACTGGGGCCTGGTTTCCGGCTATGTGAAGCCCGGGGAGCGGGCGGAGGACGCCGCGCTGCGGGAGATACAGGAGGAGTTGGGGCTCACTGCCCGGAACCCCGTGCTGGTGGGGACCTATCCCTTTGCCCAGCGGGACCTCCTGATGGTCGGTCTCATTGCTGAGACGGATGGGGCTGGCTTCCGCCTGTCAAGCGAGGTGGAGGCGGCCCAGTGGGTGCCGGTCCGGCAGGCGCTGGAAATGGTCTATCCGCCGCCCAGCTCCGCGTTCTCCGTGCTGCAGGCCTGCATGGAACGGCTGGAGCGGCAGCGGCCGTGATTTTATGAAAAGGAGGGGCATCGACATGCCCTATCAGATCTCATTTATTTCCCTGGGGTGCGCCAAAAATCTGGTCAACTGCGAGCAGATGATGGCCTTGTGCCGGGATGCCGGCCACGCCGTCCGGGAGGCGGTCCCGGGCAGCGATGTGTGCGTCGTCAACACCTGCGGGTTTATCGACAGCGCCAAGGAGGAGGCCATTGACACCATCCTCTCTGTGGCAAAGTACAAGGAGACCGGGGAGGTCAAGAAGATCCTGGTCACCGGCTGCCTCTCCCAGCGCTACCAGAAAGAGCTGATGGAGGAGCTGCCGGAGGTGGACGGGGTGCTTGGCACCGGCAGCTACGCCGAGATCGTCCCTGCGGTGGAGCAGGTCATGGCGGGGGCGCATCCCCGTTTCTTCGGGGATATCCATGCCCCGGTGGAGGAGATTGGGCGGGTACTGACCACACCGTCCTATTACGCCTACCTCCGCATTGCCGAGGGGTGCGACAACTGCTGTGCCTACTGCATCATCCCCAAGCTCCGGGGCCGCTACCGCAGCCGCCCCATGGAGAGCGTGCTGGGGGAGGCACGGTGGCTGGCGGAGCAGGGCGTGAAGGAGCTTCTTGTTATCGCCCAGGACATCACCCGCTACGGCACCGACTGGGACGGCCAGCGCCATCTGGCGGAGCTGGTGCGGGAGCTGTGCAGGATGGATTTCCACTGGATCCGGCTCCACTACCTCTATCCCGATGAAATCACCGATGCGCTCATCGACGTGATCGCTTCAGAGCCAAAGGTGCTCAAATATCTGGACATTCCCATCCAGCACTGCAACGACCGGGTGCTCCAGTTGATGAACCGCCGCGGCGACAAGCAGTATCTCCTGGACCTGTTTGCTAAACTGCGGGCGCGCATCCCCGGCCTAGTGCTGCGCACCAGCCTGATTACGGGCCTGCCCGGGGAGGATGAAACCGTCTTCGAGGAACTGTGCGACTTCCTCAGGACAGTCCGCATCGAGCGGGCCGGCGTGTTCCCCTACTCCCCGGAGGAGGGCACCGCCGCGGAGAAGATGGAGCGTGTCAGCGCCGAGGAGGCCAACCGCCGGGCGGAACTGGTGGTGGACGTGCAGTCCCGGATCATGGACGAGTTCAACGAGTCCCGCCTGGGCGACACAGTCGAAGTGCTGTGCGAGGGGTTCGACGGTCAGGCTATGTGTTATGTGGGCCGCAGCTTTGCCGAGAGCCCGGACATCGACGGGCGCATCTACTTCTCCGCAGAGGGGGAGGTGCCCGCCGGGACCTTTGTGCCGGTGCGCCTCACCGGCACCATGGATGGGGAGATGACCGGGGAGGCTGTGGCGCCATGAGGAGCCCCCTGCAGGAGATCCCCGGCGTGGGGGAGCGCATCGCCGCGGTGATGGAGGCCCTGGGCATCCATCAGGTGTCCGACCTGCGGGGCCGGGACCCGGAGGAACTCTACCGGCAGGAGTGCCTGTACAAGGGCTTCCAGGAGGATCGCTGCGCGCTGTACGTCTGGCGCCTGGCGGTATACTACGCGGAAAACCCGGTCCGGGAGGACAAAAAACTCAAATGGTGGTATTGGAAGGACCATCCCTATCCGCCAGAGAACACGGAGGAACCACAATGAATCTACCCAATAAACTGACCATCCTGCGGATGATCCTGATCATCCCCTTCCTGCTGGTGCTGTATTTGGACGTGCCCTATGCCACCTACTGGGCCCTGGGCATCTTCATTGCGGCCAGCCTCACGGATATGCTGGACGGGAAAATTGCCCGGAAGTATCACCTCATCACGGACTTCGGCAAATTCATGGACCCTCTGGCGGACAAAATGCTGGTAACGGCGGCCATGGTCTGGTTCGTGGAGATCGGGCAGATGGCCGGCTGGGCCCTGCTGGTGGTGCTGCTGCGGGAGTTTGCCGTCAGCGGCCTGCGGATGGTGGCCAGCGACAAGGGCCGGGTCATTGCCGCCGGCTGGTCCGGCAAGGTAAAGACCGCCTCCACCATGGTCTGCGTGGTGCTGATGTTCCTGCCCATCCCGCCGGTGGTCAACACCATCTGCGTGTGGGTCATCGTCCTCACCACCCTCTACTCCGGTGTGGAGTACTTTGTGAA
>CALXDF010000046.1 GCA_944386995.1 uncultured Oscillospiraceae bacterium | reverse complement strand
CCTGTGCAGCTGCCGGGAGCGATGCCAGGTGGGCAAGATTGACACCACCTGTCCGGTCTGTACCGCAGATCTCACCGCTTGTCTGGGGGAAGAACCGGAGCCGGAGCCGGAGCCGGAGCCGGAACCGGAACCGGAACCCGAGCTGGAGGTTCAGCAGCCTGTGGAAAAGCCGGAAGACGATTCCTCCAGTGCCGTTGCCGCTGTGATCCTGCTGCTGGTCGTTCTGACCGGTGGCGCGCTCTTCGTGGTAAAGCTGCTGCGCCGCAAGGGCAAAGCCCCTTCCCGTCCGCCGGAGGACGATGACGAGGACTATTTGGTAGAGAACGTGGAGGAGGTGCAATAGAGAAGGAGCGCTGCATTTCGCAGCGCTCCCAATATTGTTGATGTTACGCCATGCTCCGATAGAGGAAGGTCACGATCTGAGCCCGGGTACAGGCGCGATCGGGCGCAAAGGCTGTAGCAGAAACGCCTTCGGTAACACCCGCCGCAGAAGCCCATGCCACAGCATCGGCATAGTAGGCATTTGCGGGTACGTCGGTGAATCCGGCCTCGGGAGCTTCCGGTTCACCGGCATAGCGATAGAGGAAGGTCACGGTCTGACCACGTGTGACCGTGGCATCGGGACTAAAGCGGTCGGCGGAGGTACCGGCGGTGATGCCCATTTCTACAGCCCAAGCTACAGCATCATAGTAGTAGTCGTCGGCAGATACATCCGAGAAGGGAAGGCTGGTGGACTCTGGCACCGGGCAGCCGGCTGCACGCCACAGGAAGGTCACCATCTGTGCCCGCGTGCAGGCACGGTCGGGACCAAAGGCCGAGGCAGAGATGCCCTCGGTGACACCGTTCTCCACCGCCCATTTCACGGCATCATAGTAATAGGCATTCTCAGACACGTCCACAAAGGGAAGTGTATCCGGTTCATCGGGAACAGAAGTGCTTGGATGATTCCCGTGGCCGGGGTTGGGTGCTGCGACATTGGAGTTAAGCTCGTAGACCGCTACCGTGCCGCCTACCTCGCAGGCAGCGAGCAGCAGGGCGTCTCCGGTGGGACTTTGTGATGCGGGAATGAACTTGAGACCCTCGGGAGAGTCGTCCGCAGCTACATCCTGGCTGAAATCGCGACTGTTGATATAGTTTACATAAGTTACATTGCGGGGATTGGTAATGTCATAGACCATCACGCCGCCGATGCGCTCCAAGGTCACAAAGGCGTAGGTTCTGCCGTTGACCTTGCCCACGGTGACGGTTTCCGGCTCGGGACCCTTCTTGCCGGAGCGATCGTCGATGGAACGGTCGTCATTGGAGCAGTTGAAGTAGTCTGGGAGATATGCAGCCGTTTTGGCCTCAAAGTCATCCCCACTGGAGAAGACCTCGGTGAGACCATTGCGTTCCACCCGGAACAGCGTGAAGGAGCGGCCGCCGAAGAGATAGTCCTTGGTTTCATCCAGACCGTCAAAGTCTTCAGTTTGGAAGAACACAACCTTGCCGGTCAAACCGGAATTGCCGGCGGTGATGGCGCCGGTGGGAGAGGTGTCGCCGTCTCCGAAGTCTTTCTCATCCTCGTTGAGATAATTGCCCCACTCGCGGGCGTCGCCCTCGTTGGCGGTGAGCAGATACTCAACGCCGCCGCCGGTATACAAGGCAATGGCGTCGGGCATGCGAATGCCGCGCAGGCTTTCATATGTCGCAGGGCTGTATGCCTCATCCTTTTTGTCGATGTCCACCGGCGTTTTGTTGTAGTCCTCAAAGCCGGCGGAGTAGATGCCGGTAAAGCTACCCTCGGTGAGATCCAGCACCGCAATGGCGTTGGCCTCCTGGAGGGTCACATAGGCGGTGTCGTCGGTGCATGCGATGTACTCCGGCTCGAAATCCACCGAAGGATCGGTGTCCTTCATCAGAATGATACCATCTTTCACCAGAGCCTGGCGGACAGCCTGGCTGTCATACGCGGTAAAGCCCACGGTGCTGACGCTGCCGGTTTTCACGTCAATGACGCTTACGGAGCCGGCCGGATCGATGGTACCGACGCCGTAGCCATTGCGGGGTTCTCCCTCATTGGCTGTGAGAAGTTTCGAGCCGTCTGGGGTAAAGGTCACCATGTCGGGCTGGACACCCACTTCGATGGCCTTTACAAATTTCAAGGTGCCGTCGTTCTGACAGGTAAAGAGCGCCACGCGGCCATTTTCCGCGTATCCGTCTGCCTGAATGGCAGCGGCCAGGGTTTTCCCGTCGGGAGAAATGGCCACGGAGGTCATATCGCCGTAAGTAAAGCCGTTCACCTGAACCAGGGATTTGACATCAATGGTACTGCCATCCAGCATCTGAATGGTCTTGCCGGCTTCCAGCGCCTCCAGAGAGAAGACAGACAACTTGCCGGACATACCGTTCACGGCGTAAGCATAGCCGGTCGCCTTGTTGTAGTCTACAATTTCCATGACTGCGCCGTCGGCATTCTCCATGCCGGAGTCGTAGCGGCCAATGGCGCTGATCTCCAGATCGGTATCATCGTTCTCAAAGCCCTCGATCACAGCTACCGGCTCCGGTGCGGGCTCCACATAGTCTGTGGGCGTCCAGGCACCGTCCGCGGCAGTTTTGGGTGCATAGAACGCGGCAAAGGACTCGCTTTGATCCTCATAGACGATCACTTCAAAATCGTTGGCGTTGTTGTCGGTATCCACGAAGGCGCCGTTTTCTACCTTGCGACGAATGGACTTTTGCTTGGAGATCGTGCCTTCTGCCAAGGCGGTGCCTTCGCCGCCCTCTTCATCGACTGCCACAGAATCCACGGCCTGATCGCCGCTGACCAGGGCAATACGGTACGCTTTGTTGTTGATGACCTGCTCCCAGTCCTGATCGGAAGAATCCAGCTCCAGAACGCCGGTGGTGTCCGCTTCCGCGTTGCACCGCACCAGATAGGAGCCGTGGGCGGGGATCGTGCCGGTCAGGTTCAAAGCAGTTTCTTCTTCGCCGTTGCTGTAGGTAAGCTTCGCACCGGCGAGGTCGATGGCCTGCTCGGTGGTATTATAGAGTTCAATAAAGCTGTGGCTGATGGGGCCTTCGCCCTTGTCGCCGCCGCCGTAGACCTGGCTGATGATGACGCCTTCTATATCAGGTGTTGCTTCCGGGGTGCGGTAGATGGCGAAGGTATCCACCACACTCATGTCGCTGGTGCGATAGGTGGTGATGGTGAACGCTGTGTCAGACACATCCACGCGGGAGATGTTGGGGACGCGCTCCTGGTTTTGCACAGCGGCATAGGGGAATTGCTGATTTTGAATGGTGTAGAACTTGGAGCCGGAGGCGGAGTTAGCCGTGACATAGAGGATGCCGTCGGGGTTGGTCACGGACTCAGGGATACCGTCGTCGTTGCTGTCGGTGTACTTGTCGGACTCGGTAATGGGCGTAAGACCGTTCATCATATAGGTGCGGACGTACACGTGGTCGTGACCCATCAGGACCACGTCAATGTCCAGCTCCTTAAAGACGGGAACCAGCTCGTTGCGGCGATCTAAGATATCACCTTCGGTGGCGTGGCTGGCCACAGAGTAGATGGAGTGGTGGAAGGTGACGATTTTCCAGGAGACATCGGGATTGGCTGCAATGGCCTCCTCCATAAAGGCCTTGTGCTCAGCTGTGGAGCGGTTGTTGCTGTTGAGCACCAGAAAGAGCACGTTGTTGTAGGTAAACCAGTAATTGCCGCCAGCAGCGGTTGTGCCTGTTTCGGTTTCATTGGGGACGTTAAAGTGCTGGCCATAGGCATTGCTGGAGGAGTCGTGGTTGCCAATCACCGTGGCCACAGGGAGATTCAGAAGTTCTTGATGGTCGAGGTAGCCGTCGTACTCTTCCTCATCGCTGGCGGAGTTGACTTGATCGCCAGCGGAGAGCAGGAAGTCTACGTCGGAAAAGTGCTCATTGGTCGTGACAATGCCCAGGGTCTTGTCCCAGCCCTCGATATCGCTGGTGGTGCTGCCAGCGCCGATCTGGGGGTCGCCGGCCAGGGCGAAGGAGAATGCGCCGGTGTCGCCGGTGGTAAAGGTGTAGATTTCACTCTTGTCCTCGCCGTTTACCAACTGATAGGCGTATTCGGTGTCCGCATTGAGGCCGGTGATGGTGGCCTGGTTGGAGTACTTGCCTTCTTCATTGGCTGGGGCGGAGGTGGCCGTAAACGCCGTGGCATCGGCGGGCATCTCTCCGCCGGTCACGTCGCTGGCTTCTGCCACCAGTACCTGGCCGGCCACAGCGTTGGCGGCGTACCAGGTGAGGTTGCGCTTTGTCTCGTCTGCGCCAATGGACAGGCTGACGTCGCTGAACTGCTCCACCTCAGGGGCGACATATTCCTCTTCGGTCAAGGAGAGATCGGTGAGCAGGAACCAGGCGTCGGAGCTGGTCTGGCGATCCTGGTACACGATCACGGCGATGGTGTTTTCTCCCTTGTGCAGCAGCTCCATGTCGGTGGCAAAGGACTCGGTCACGGGGTCGCCGCCGGAATGTCCGGCGTACTGGAGGTTCTGGGTGACGCCTGCGTCATCCCAACCGGCCACACGGGTACCATTGATGTAGACGGTGGCGCCGTCATCGATCTCCACAGCGCCCTGGAGCTGCTTCATGGTTGCAAGCTGGTCTTCCGTCACGGTGAAGGTGGTGCGGAAAAAGTAGGCGAAGTGGTCGTTCTTACCGTCGCAGCCTGCAAGAATGGTGTTGGCTACAAAGCCGCCGCCTAAATCCGTGCTGCCGCGCTTGGAGCCGAAGGAGCCTACAGCAGACTTCCAGGCAGTGTCGTTAAAGTCTTCGGCTGCCCAGCTGGCGCGGTCATAGCCTGCCGCATTCGGATCACCGGCAGGGTCGGTATTGTTATCCAGGTACTTCCACGTGGCGGTTTCGTCCAGCAGAACGCTAGTCTTGGCCGGAGCCTCGGTGGAGAATACCAGGGAAGGGAAGTCAAAGTAGACGTCAGAGCTGCTTTCACGGCCATTGTGGATCTCCACGGCGACGGTGTTTTCCCCATTTACCAGGCATGTAAGCAGCAGGGGATCGGTCACAGAGATCTCGCCGGTCTTGGGTGTTCCGGCGTTGGAGCCGCCGTACTGGAGGTTGGAGGTGATCTCTTCGTCGTCAAATCCGGCGATCTTTGTGCCGTTGAGATAGACCGTGGCAGAATCATCATAAATGACGCTGCCGGTGATCTGCTTGACTTGAGAGGCGTCCGCCACGTTTACGGTCGTGCGGAAGAAAAAGGCCTCTTTATCGATCTTTTGCTCCTCTTGACCTTCCTTGTACTGATCCAGCAGCGTGTGGGGCGTATATCCGCCGCCCAGGTCTGCAATTTGCCCATCCTTTGCACCAAAGCTGCCTGTGGCGGTTTTCCAGGCAGAATCGTTAAACGTGGGATCTGCCCAATCGGTGCGGTCAGAAAGGCCAGAAGCCGGGTCTGTGCCGTCATCCAGATACGACCAAACTGTACTGCTGCTGATCTGTGAGCTTCCTTCCACAGCCAGTGCATGGAAGGGAACTGTGCTGAAGAGTTGCGCCACCACTGCCAGGGACAGAAGCCCTGACGCAAGACGCTTGATTGTTTTTCTCATACGCTTGCTCCTTTGTTTCATTTACCTCTATAGTCAACCGATGTTGCTCGGGTGTTTTTCAATTTTGGGAATACCATAGCCGCAGCCATGGAGGCCAGAGGCACAGTGAGAATCACGGCACATGTACCGCACAGGCCATGGGAAAGCTCCAGGGCAACGTAGTCAGAGTGGAGCAATTGATTTGGCTGTGTCCCGTAGGCGATGAGTACCAAAAGCGTGGTGAGAGAGCCGCCGGCAAAGGCAAAGACCAGGGTGTTGCTCATGGTGCCAATCATATCTCGGCCGATGTGCATGCCGGAGGTAAAGAGGGCGGTGCCGGACAGCGTGGGCTGGGTGACATGAAGCTCCCACAGCGCTGACAGGAGCGATACAGCCACATCCATCACCGCACCGAGAGAGGCGATCATCGTGGCGGCAAAGAGCACGGTAGAGAGATCCAAACCGGTTTGTTGCGCCGCCACCAGAAGGTTCTCAGCGTCGGCACTTTGAAATCCGGTGAGATGCAGCAGTGAAGAGAAAAGCCAAAAGAGAAGACAGGCGAGACATTCTCCGGCCAGTGTGACGCAAACTGCCAACCCTCCTCGCACTGAAACGCCGTAGAGAGAAAAGATGGTGGCTGCCGTAGAAATCAGAACAGCGGCAAGTCCTGCACCGATTGGGGAACCGCCCTGGTAGATGGCCGGAATGGTAATGCGCAGGAAGAATACCATGGAAAAGGTCAGCGCCAAGGCTGCATGGGCGCCCTTTTCGCCGCCTACCAGCAGCATCAATACCAGGAAAATGGCAAGGATCACGACAACACCGGCGGTACGGTCGTACTGGTAGAGCGTGTAGTAGGGTTCCACGCCTTCAGGCGCGTCCACACAAACCACCACCCGCATTCCTACCGTAGCCAAAATGTTGTGCGTATCGGTGAGATAGTTGGTGAGGGTTACAGTCTGCCCGTTGTCCAGTGCGACACGCAGTGTCTGCTCGCCCAGCATCTGTCCACCTGGGAGACTGCTGGGAGTAAGATGCTCGTTTTCCACGGATAAAATGCTGCCCGAGATATAAGAAATGGAATCACGGTTGAGCGAGGAAAATAAAGGCGAACTTTGAGGCCAGATAAGCATAATAACGGTTAGCAGCAGAATACATGCAGCAAAAACGCGTCGAAATGCGATGGAAGGAATTTTCACACGCATAAGAAACTCCGATCTGCGAGAAATAGATTGATTTGGTCATGATTATACCAATCGATTGTAAATTCCCCACCTGCACTGCTGTTGAATGTGTGTAAAATTCCTAAAAAATATAAATTCATACATATTGGAGGTATCTATACGAGACTAATTATCACGGAAAAGCCCTCAACTGCCATGCGATATGCTATGAGAACCTTTACATTTGAGGAAACAAACCTTCTGTGCATCTACAACACCGGCAGCCGTGCTGGACTGATGGAATCTCTGACCGAAATGCGCGGAGAACTCTCGCCGGAGGAAACCGAGCTGCGAGAGCTGACAGACAGCGCACTCTCTAAGCTCCAGGCTATGACGGATGAGGAATTTGCTCAGCTGGAGCTGTACCCGGATTTTGAATGACAGTCGTCACCGAAGGGAGGAACCACCATACCCACAAAATACGAATTTTACGCGCAAATGGCCGACCATGCGGCGGTGCAGCTGAGGCAGCCCGGTGCGTGGTCAGCTTTTTTGCAGACTGCTGCCCGGCTTTATAAGTATCCGTATCTGGATCAGCTCATGATCTACGCCCAGCGACCAGACGCCACGGCCTGCGCAGCATATGATCTCTGGAACGGCCGCATGGGGCGGTACATCAAACGCGGTGCGCGAGGTATTGCCCTTATGGACGACAGCGGAGACCGCCCGGCGCTGCGGTATGTCTTTGATGTCTCCGACACCGGCACCCGGCGGGAGAGCCGTGCGCCCTGGCTGTGGACGCTGGAAGAACCGCACCTGCCGGCAGTGGCCGCAGCGCTGGAACAGACCTATGAGATTCCCGGCGACGGCGGCCTTGTGGAGCAGCTGGAGATCATCGCCGCAACCTTGTCCGCCCAGTATTGGAGCGACTACCGGGAAGACGTTCTCGACATCGTTGACGGTTCGCTCCTGGCGGCGTATGATGACGATACCATCGGCGTCCAATTTCGCACTGCCGCCACCATCAGCGTGGCCTACACCCTGTTATCCCGCTGCGGCCTTGCCCCGGAGGAAGTTCTGCACCATGAGGACTTCATGCCCGTTTTTGACTTTAATACCGCCCAGACCATCGGAGCCCTGGGGACAGCAGTGAGCCAGCTGAGCGAACAGGTACTGCGGCAGATCGAGCGAACTATTAAACACTACGAGCGCGAACAAATCGCGGAAAGGAGCGTTTCCCATGGAGAACAACCTGACTTACACACAGAACGGGGACTACCTGATTCCCAACCTGCGGCTGAGCGAGCAGCCGTCGAAGCCCCTGGGCAAGTACGGGCGGATGCGGAAAGCGTACCTCAAGACCCATCGCCCAATTCTCTACAACCAGCTACTGATGCAGGAGAAGCTGTATCCGCACCTCATCGAGATCGAGGAGACGGCGCAGCGCCGCCTGGAGCAGATGATGCCCCAGCTAGCGGAGACGGCGGGCGCGACGGAGCAGTTGAAAGCCCGCGATCCGATGCAGTGGGTGGGCTTGATGAACAGCTGCAAAGCCCAGGCCGAGGAGATTCTGCTGGCAGAGCTGATCCACAGCTGACGCTGTTCCCCTCTGAGGAAGCCCAAATCAAAGCAATAGAAGAAGAGTCGAGCGTGCAAGCGCCCGGCTCTTTTTCCCTTTCCCGGCAGGACGCGGAGCAGGAGCTGCTGCGCGGTTCCCTGATCCAAGATGGCAGCCTGCGGATCTACGCCCTTTACCAGCACAACCCCACAGTCAAAGAGGCCGTGGACTTTCTGAAAGAGGAATACGGTCTCGGCGGCCACAGCTATACCTTTTGGGACGGCGGCAACGGCTTCGTGGACTACGACAGCAAGGGCATTCACTTCCGGCGATACGCCGACCAGGCCACAGTGCTCTTACCCTGGAAAGAGGCGGACAAGCTGCTGCGGCATCTCATCCACAGCGAACGGTATCTCAGTGAGAAGGACGCCCAGAAATATGCCCAGCTGGAGGAGGACTTCTCCGGCTGGCCGGGCGGCGTTCCCATGCCCTATCCCTGTGTTGCCTTTCCCGACCCGGTGCTGGATCTGGATGCCTCCCTGATCCGGGAGGCGCTGGCGCAGCGGGGCATTGTGGACGGCCAAGTGGCAGACCAGGAGAAACTGGATCAAGACCCCTTTGTCCAGCAGGTTGTGGCAGATGCAGGAAGAATTGCTGTCGAGGAGGTGCTGGAAGATGCACTGGAAGAAGCGCCGTCTCGGAACTTCCGAATCACCGACGAGCATCTGGGCGAAGGCAGCTCCACAGCCAAGTTCCGCGCCAATCTGGACGCCATCGAGACCCTCAAGGCCATTGAAGCCGAGGGGCGAAGCGCCACCCCGGAGGAACAGGAGACACTCTCCCGCTACGTTGGCTGGGGTGGTTTGGCCAACGCCTTTGACCCCGGCAAAGAAAACTGGAATAAAGAATATTCCCAGCTGAAGGAGCTGCTGACACCGGAGGAATACGCTGCTGCCCGAAGCTCGACCCTCAACGCCCACTACACCAGTCCCACGGTGATTCGTGCCATCTACGAGGCGGTCAGCCGCTTGGGTTTCCAGACCGGCAACATCCTGGAACCGGCCTGCGGTGTGGGCAACTTCTTCGGTATGCTGCCGGAGGAAATGCGAAACAGCCGTCTATATGGCATAGAGCTGGACTCCATCAGCGGACGCATTGCCAAGCAGCTCTACCCCGAGGCAGACATTACTGTGGCCGGATTTGAGACCACTGACAGGCGGGACTTCTACGATCTGGCTATCGGCAACGTCCCCTTCGGCCAGTATCAGGTCAACGACAAGGCATATAACAAGCTGGGCTTCTCCATCCACAACTACTTCTTTGCCAAGGCACTGGATCAGGTGCGTCCCGGCGGCCTGGTGGCCTTCGTGACTT
>CALXDF010000045.1 GCA_944386995.1 uncultured Oscillospiraceae bacterium | reverse complement strand
CTGTCCCCAGGGGCTGGATATTCCGTCTCTGCTGGCGCTGTATAATGAGCACAGCTTTACCGGGGGCGGCTTCCTCGCGCCCATGGCCCTGTCGGCCATCCCCGCGGACAAGCAGCCCGGCGCCTGTATCGGCTGCCGCAGCTGCGAGGCGGTGTGTCCCCAGCAGCTGAAAATCTCCGAGGCCATGGCGGACTTTGCCGCAAAGCTCGCCTAAAGGAAGGAAAGAGATCGATCAGGGGGTTGCAGCAGACAAGGCCTCAGGGCGGGGAAAATTGATTTTATCGGAACCCTTTAAAAATCCCCGGCTTACCAACAATGCTGGGTACCCGGAAAAGCATTTCCATGACTGTCCGGACGAGGAGGCGCAGCGAAGGGAACGGGCATCCGGATTTACACGGACGCGAGGGAACCGAAGCTTGTGACGACAGCATCAAGGTGAAAATTTCATGCAGCCTAACTGGAAAAAGCGGCTTGTCAATGTGCTGACGTTGACAAGCCGCTTTTTCCACAGTCTCCTTTTTTGAAACAGGGCGGTTCCATGCAGAGGGGTTAAAGCTTCCGGCATGTACGGGAAAACTCTACCGCAGGGGCAGAAGGCCGACGGCTATGATGCATACGCCGGGAGGCTGACCGCCTGGCTTTGACCATTCCTGCGGAGCGGATATGCCCGCTATCCGGGGATCAGGCGGGGGCGTCGTGCTTCGGCGCAAGGACGAGATGGCGCGGGCGCGGCGGGCTTGGGTATTCAGGTGTGATGCGCGCTGTAAAACTGCTGAAAAACAAGGCGGTGGTCTTGATTTTTAAGTTGGAAGGGTGTATACTGTCCAAAGGTTAGTTATTGCTAACCGAGATTTTGACTGCGGAGGGTGCCTATGACAGGCCTGACGGCACCGTGCTTCACTGCTTTTGCTTTCGCCCGGCGGGGATAGTTTTTGCGGTTGCGCAGGTGTTGCGGCTGACACATAAAACTTGTTTTTCCTTCCGGCCATTGGGGTGCTTCTCCATGAAACGCTGTATATAACAACTCAGCAAAATGAACGATGTAACGGTCGGAAAAGCGGCACGCCGCCTTTTCAAGCCGGGCTGTACGGAATTTTCGCCTTGATGTCGCCGACACAAGCTGCAAAACGCGCGCCTCCGCGTAAAACCGGATGCCCAGTTCCTTCGCTGCGGCTCTGCTCCGGGAAAACCATGAAAATGCTTTTTCCGGGTACCCGGGCATGGCCGGTCAAACATTTCGTGAGAGGTGTCATTTCCGACGTACCCGCCGCCGGAAATGACGGATTCAATTTTATTCCTGCGGCTGCAGGAATTTTCTGCAGAAGGACTTTTTCAACAAGCTGTTATCAGAATCATGGAGGGACAGACAATGTGGAGGTACACGATTCATGTGGATGGTATGATGTGCGGTATGTGTGAGAGCCATGTGAACGACGCAGTGCGCAAAGCTTTCCCGGTAAAGAGGGTCGCTTCGTCCCGAAGCAAAAGCGAAACTACGGTGCTTGCGGAGAGGGAACTGGACGAGGGGACTCTCCGCGCAGCCGTTTCCGCCGCTGGCTATGAGGTGGGGGAGATTCGGAAGGAGCCCTGGGAGAAAAAGGGCCTGTTCAGCCGGTAAGCAGTCAGGAAGCAGACGAATGGAGAGGAGGCGGACGGATGCTGGCAAAATTTTTGGCAGACCGGGGAGAATGGGTACAGGTGATGCCCGGTGTGCAGGCCTGCCTGTTCTCCCTGAACGAGGGGGCCTTCCCTTGCTTTTTGTCTCCCCGGCTGGAGCCCCTGCATTTCGAGGTCCTGTTCTGCCAAACCGGGATGGTGACTCTGGTGCGGCGGGACGGAACGGTTTTGAAAGCGGGGGCCCGGCAGGTGCTGCTCCTCACCGATCTCTCCGGCCTGGCCAGTGTCAGGGCGGACGCCCCCTTGGCGGGCGTTCTCGTGGCGGTAGACGCCCGGGGTGCCCGGGAGAGCCTGAAAACCATCTGCAGCCTGCTGGGCGGACTGACCTTGGACACGGGGCAGGTTCGACGGTGGATGGCCAGCCAGGGCGGCTGTGCCGCGGAGGGTCCCACCGACTGGAGCCGGGCGGCCTTTGCTAACCTGAACCGCCTGCCCCGAGGTGAGCGGGCGCGGTGGTGTGTGTGGAAGTCGGTGGAGCTTCTCTACCTGCTCTCAAACCCGGAGGGAGAGGCGGCAGACACAGCTCCGGACAAAGCGTTGGATCGGGAAATGGTGCGGAGACTGACGGAAATCCGACGTTACATGGAGGAACACTTGGCCGAGCCGCTTACCATCCCGATTTTGAGCCGCCGGGCCTGTCTCTCTGCCACTGTATTCAAAGCGGAATTCCGCCGACTGTATGGTCTGCCGGTCCACACCTGGCTGCAGAAGCGGCGGATGGAGCGGGCGGCAGAGCTGCTGCGGGACCCTTCCCTCAGTGTGCTGGGGGTGGCCCAGACAGTGGGATACGGAAGTGCCAGTCAATTCTCCGCTGCCTTCCGCCGGCAGTACGGCACGACACCGGCCATGTACCGAAAAAATGTCTGAATCGGCATAATATCGTCCGGTTTGGCGATACACAGGGTGATCCGCCTGCTATAATATTTCAGCATGCGAAGAGACGAGTTCGCTTCCGGACAGGAGGAAATCGGAATGAAACAACATCGCTTCTGGGCCTGGGGCGCTGTGATCTGTATGATCATGGTGATGATCACAGGCTACAAACGCAAATAAGGCAGAAAGGAAGAGTCCCACATGATGAAGCACTATGTCAGACTGGCCTGTTTTGCAGGCGGCGCCCTGTTTGGCTCTGCCGGCGTAAAGCTGCTTACCAGCAAAGATGCCAAGAAGGCCTATACCCACATCACTGCCGCCGGGCTGCGGATGAAGGACAGCATAATGGAGACCGTTACATCTGTTCAGGAGAATGCCGCTGATATTTTGGCCTCCGCCAGGGACATCAACGAGGCTCGGGCCGCCCAGGAGGCCGGAGCCCAAGTGGAAGGCCGGGAGGCCTAAAACCGCGGAAGGGAGCCGGAGAACGGCTCCCTTTTTCCATGAGGAGAGATTTCTGTGAAAGCGACTATCGTACATGAGAGCCGGAACCGGATGCGCCTGCGGCTCCAGCAGAAAAGCATGACCTTGCGCCAAGCGGATCTGCTGGAAAACTGGCTGAAGGGACAGTCCTGGGTCCGGGAAGCAGTGGTCCATGAGCGTACCTGCTGTGCCATTGTGACCTACGCAGGGGAGCGGGAGGCTGTGCTCGCCGCCCTCGGCAGCTTCACCTGGGCCGGAGCGGAGGAGGCGGCCGCACTGCCCGGCCACAGCACACGGGCCATGAACCGGGAATTTCAAGAGCGGCTGGCCGGCAAGGTGGCGGTGAAAGCGGCCGCCGCCCTGTTTCTGCCTGCCCCGCTGCGGGCGGCCCGGATAGTCTGGCACATGATTCCCTTCCTGCGCAAGGGGCTGCGGTGCCTGTGCCGGCGGCAGATCAAGGTGGAGCTGCTGGATGCCCTGTCCATCGGGATTTCCGCATGCCGCCGGGATTTCGGCACCGCCGGCATGGTGATGTTCCTTCTGGAGATTGGCGAGCTGCTGGAGGACTGGACGAGAAAAAAGTCTGTGGCCGACCTGGCAGAGAGCTTGTCTCTCCATGTGGACCGGGTGTGGCTGAAGACAGAGGCCGGAGAGGTACTCACCCCCATCGGCCAGATCAGGCCCGGCGACTGGGTGGTGGTCCGGGCGGGGAGCATCATCCCCCTGGACGGTGTGGTGGCGGACGGAGAAGTCACTGTTAACCAGTCCTCCCTCACCGGCGAGTCCGTCCCCGTGGCTAAGAGGACTGGCGGAGCGGTCTACGCCGGCACCGTGGTGGAGGAGGGGGAGTGCGTCCTTGCGGTGCGCCAGGCCTCCGGCCAGGGCC
This sequence comes from uncultured Oscillospiraceae bacterium, assembly GCA_944386995.1. Lineage (GTDB taxonomy): Bacteria > Bacillota > Clostridia > Oscillospirales > Oscillospiraceae > CAJFPI01. The sequence goes on along the minus strand of CALXDF010000045.1, from coordinate 6,132 downwards.
GGTACGACCAGATTGTGGAGATGATCCAGCGGTCGGAACAGATGAAGTCCGCCGCCGAGGCCAAGGCGTCCAGTCTGGCAGACAAGCTGGTGCCCTATACCTTTGCCGGGAGCCTGCTGAGCCTGGCCCTCACCCGGAACGTGACCCGGGCCCTGTCGGTACTGATGGTGGATTTTTCCTGCGCTTTGAAGCTGGCCATACCGCTGGCGGTTCTCTCCGCCATGCGGGAGGCGGGGCGCGAGCACATCACCGTCAAAGGAGGCAAATTCCTGGAGGCCGTGGCGAAAGCGGACACCATCGTCTTTGACAAGACCGGCACGCTCACCCACGCCTGTCCCCGGGTGGCTCAGGTCGTCCCCTTCAACGGCGAGGAGGAGACGGAGATGCTGCGCCTGGCCGCCTGCCTGGAGGAGCATTTCCCTCACTCCATGGCCAACGCCGTAGTGGAGGAGGCCAAGCGCCGGGGGCTGCGCCACGAAGAGCGCCACGCCAAGGTGGAATACCTGGTGGCCCACGGCATCGCCAGCGCCGTGGGGGACAAACAGGTGCGCATCGGAAGCGCCCACTTTGTCTTCGAGGACGAGAACGTGTCCATCCCGGAGAAGGAGCAGAAGAAGTTCGACGCCCTGCCGGCAGAGTTCTCCCAGCTGTACCTGGCCATCGACGGAGTGCTTTCTGCCGTGATCTGCATCTCCGATCTGCTGCGGGAGGAGGCTAAGGACATGCTGGCCGCCCTTCGGGGCCTGGGGATAAAAAACGCCGTCATGCTCACCGGGGACAGTCTTCGCACCGCCTCGGCCATCGCCGGGCAGCTGGGGGTGGATGATGTTCGGGCAGGGGTACTTCCGGCGGACAAGGCGGAGTATGTGGCCGCCCTGCGGCGGGAGGGCCGCACTGTCCTTATGGTGGGGGACGGCATCAACGACTCCCCGGCCCTATCCGAGGCGGATGCCGGCATCGCCATCAGCAACGGCGCGGCCATCGCACGGGAGATCGCCGACATCACCATCGCTGCTGACAGCCTGTGGGAGCTGGTGCGGCTGCGGCAGCTGGCCATGGCCCTGATGCACCGCATCCAGAATAACTACCGCTTTGTCATTGGCTTCAACGGGGCGCTGATTGGCCTGGGTGCTGCGGGTGTCCTGCCTCCCGCAGTCTCCGCCATGCTCCACAATCTGTCCACTTTGGGGGTGAGCCTCCACAGTATGTGTGCCCTGCCGGGTTCCAGGCAGGCGGAGGCACCCAAAGTACCTGAAGGATAGATAATTCCGCATGAGCTTGCCGAAACAAGCGGCAGCGGATCTGACAGGTGCCGCGGCCCATGCCCCGGAATACACCTGTATGGGGAATGAACTATCGGCCGATGGCGGATAGGCATCGGGAGATGCGGGCTGCTTGCGCAGAGCGCGGCAGCCGGCTTTCAGATTCTGGGCGGTGTGTATCTGGTCCTGTTTGCGCGTCGTATCCCTTCCGACGCAAATCGTAAGCGGCAATCGCCTGTCCAAGTGCTCCGATACACGATCGTGTGTCGGAGCACTTTCAGCATGTGCCCCGGGAAATTTCCTTTCCCTCTTGACAAATGCATCATGCAGCTGTATTATAACGGTGTTATATCACACTGTTATAAGAGGGGACACCTATGGAAGAAAAGCTTACTGCCACCCTGGAAAAGATTCAGGAGGCCGCAATGGACGAATTCCTGAACAAGGGATTTCTGGGAGCCTCCCTGCGGCAGATTGTGAAAAACGCCGGTGTGACCACCGGGGCCTTCTACGGCTATTTCTCCAGCAAGGAGGCTCTGTTCGCCTCTATCGTAGAGCCCCACGCTGCTGCCCTGATGGGCAGGTTTATGGAGGCGCAGACCTCCTTTGCCGAGCTGCCCGAGGAGCAGCAGCCTGACCACATGGGGGTGGAGTCCAGCAGCTGTGTCCACTGGATGGTGGACTATATCTGCGCCCACCGGGAGCCGGTAAAGCTGCTGCTGTGCCGGGCGGAGGGCACCAGCTATGAGCACTTTGTCCACAATATGGTAGAGGTCGAGGTGGAGTACACGCTCCGGTACATGGAGGTGCTCCGCCGCCTGGGGAAAGACATTCCTGTGCTGGATAAATCCCTGTGCCACATCATCGCCAGCGGGATGTTTAATGGTATCTTTGAGATCGTGGTCCACGATATGCCGCGGGATCAGGCCCTGCGGGATGTGGATCAGCTCCGGGACTTCTACACGGCCGGATGGCTGAAATTGATGGGGGCCTGACCCCCGTCTTTTTTGGATATGAGTTAGCTTAAACTAACTAATTTGCAAGGAGGGATCACCTTGGAACAAAAGAAACCGAGCAGCCTCGCCCGCATCTTATTCTTTGCGGGCGGGCACAAAAACCTGACCATATTGGGATGTATCCTGTCCGCCCTGTCGGCGGTGCTGGGACTGGTGCCGTATCTTTGCGTCTGGCTGGTGGCCAGAAGCGTGCTGGACACCTGGCCCAGCCTGGAGAAAATCGGGGATCTGGGACGCTGGGGCTGGATGGCGGTGTGGTTTGCCATTGGCAGCATTTTATTGTACTTTGCCGCCCTCATGTCCACCCACATCGCGGCCTTCCGCACCGCCCGGAATATCCGGCGTACTGCCATGACCCATGTGCTGAAGCTCCCGCTGGGCTTCTTTACCGGAAATCAGTCTGGCCGCCTGCGCAAGCTTATCGACGACAACGCCGGACTCACCGAGGATCTGCTGGCCCACAAGCTCCCCGACCTGGCCGCCACGGCAGTGACCCCCATCGCCGCTATTGTGATGCTGTTTCTCTTTGACTGGCGGATGGGTCTGTTGTGTTTGCTGACCATGGTGCTGGCCCTGTTCTCCATGTGCCTGATGATGGGCGGAAAGAACGCGGGATTTTTCCACCGCTACCAGCAGGAGATCGAGCGCATGAGCGGTGAAGCGGTGGAGTATGTCCGGGGCATCCCGGTGGTGAAGATGTTCCAGCAGACGGTGTACTCCTTTAAAGCTTTCTATGCCGCCATCCAGGATTACAGCGATCTGGCCAGCCAGTACGCCATGAGCTGCCGGACAGGCCAAACCTGCTTTCTCACGTTTATCAACGGAGCTTTCGCCCTGCTGATTCCGGCAGCGCTGCTGATCGCCTCCGGCGGGGATGTACGCACGGCACTGGTGAATTTTATCTTCTATGCCCTGTTCGCCCCCGCCTGCGGCCAGATGATCAACCGCATCATGTACATGAGCGAGGCGGTGATGGAGGCCGACGAGGCCATCGGCCGGCTGGACGAGATTCTGGGCCAGCAGCCTATGCGGGAGCCGGAGGCTCCCAAGAGACCGGCCAATGACGCGGTGTCCTTTGATCATGTGACCTTCACATACCCCGGCTCCGGCCGGCCCGCCCTGAAGGACGTTAGCTTCTCTGTCCGGCCCGGTCAGGTGGTGGCTCTGGTGGGACCCTCCGGCGGGGGCAAGACCACCGCAGCCAGCCTGATCCCCCGGTTCTGGGATGTGGACAGCGGCAGCGTCACCGTGGGCGGCGCAGACGTGCGGGAGCTGGACAGCGCCCTCCTCATGGGGCAGGTGGCCTTTGTGTTTCAGGATACCCGGCTGTTTAAAGAGAGCTTGCTGGAAAACATCCGGGCGGCCCGGCCGGATGCCTCCCGGGAGGAGGTGCTCTCTGCCGCCCGCGCCGCACAGTGCGATGATATTCTGGAAAAGATGCCCCGGGGGCTGGATACGGTTGTGGGCGCAAAGGGTGTCTACCTCTCCGGCGGGGAGCAGCAGCGGATCGCCCTGGCCCGAGCCATTCTGAAGGACGCCCCCATTGTGGTGCTGGACGAGGCCACCGCTTTTGCCGACCCGGAGAACGAGCATCAGATCCAAAAGGCCTTTGAGACACTGACCCGGAACAAAACGGTGCTGATGATCGCCCACCGGCTGTCCACAGTGCAGAATGCAGACAACATCATCGTCCTCAGCGAGGGGGAAATCGCGGAGCAGGGCAGCCACAGCGCCCTGCTGCAGAAAAACGGTGTCTATGCCGCCATGTGGGCTGACTATCAGCGCAGCGCCCAGTGGAAAGTGGGAAAGGAGGCCGCGGTATGACAAGGAAGCTGCAGCACTGGTTTGCCCTCAGTGAGAAAGGGGCGGAGGATCTGGTCAAGGCTGTGTTTTGGTGCTTTGTGTGCAATCTGGCCCTCATGTTTCCCGTCGGGGCAGTTCTGTTTACCGTCCGGCATCTGCTTGGCTGCCTGGAGAGCGGCGGCAGCCCCATGGACGGGTTCTGGGTCGATGCAGGCTTTGCCCTGGCGGTGCTGATCCTGCTGTTCATCCTCCACTGGTTCCAGTACGCCTCCCTGTACCTGGCTACCTACAAGGAGAGCGCCAACCGCCGGGTGAGCCTGGCAGAAACACTGCGCAGGCTCCCACTGTCCTTTTTCGGGAACCGGGATCTCAGCGACCTGACCTCCACCATGATTGCCGACTGCTCCAGTCTGGATCAGATGTTCTCTCACTATGTGCCCCAGCTGTTCGCTTCCATTGGCTCCACACTGGTGATCGGGGTGTGCATGTTCCTCTGCGACTGGCGCATGGCCCTGGCGGTACTGTGGGTGGTACCCGTTGCGGTGGCGCTGACGGTGGGGGACAAAAAGATTCAGGACGCCTTCGGAACGAAAAACATTCTGAACAAACGGACGGTGGCCGACTGCATCCAGGAGGGGCTGGAGACGATCCGGGATATTAAGGCCTGCCACCGGCAGGAGCAGTATCTGAGGGACCTGGAGGAAAAACTGGCCGCCATGGAGGGCAGTTCCATCCGCTCCGAGCTGGCCACCGGCGTGTTCGTTTGCTCCGCTCAGGCTTTCCTGCGCCTGGGGCTTGCTACTACGGTGCTTACCGGCGGGGCGCTGCTGCTGGCCGGGGAGCTCTCCTTCCTCTATTTTTTGGGTTTCCTCTTCGCCGCCGCCCGGCTGTACGACCCCCTGGGGCTGGTGCTCCAGAACATCGCCGCCACCTTCAACACCAAACTGCAGATCCAGCGCATGCGCTCTGTTTTGGAGCAGCCGGTGCAGACGGGGACGGAGGACTTTTGCCCCACCGGCTATGATATCACCTTTGACCACGTCTCCTTTGCCTACCGGGAGGGAGCGGGGGTGCTGGAGGATGTGAGCTTCACCGCGCGCCAGGGGGAGGTTACCGCCCTGATCGGCCCTTCCGGCGGCGGGAAGTCCACCGCCTGCAAGCTGGCTGCCCGGTTCTGGGATGTCACCGGCGGGCGGGTCCTGCTGGGCGGCACAGATGTGTCCACGGTGGATCCGGAGACCCTGCTGAGCTCCTATTCCATGGTGTTTCAGGATGTGGTGCTGTTCCGGGATACTGTAATGGAGAACATCCGTCTGGGCCGCCGGGGAGCAACCGACGAGGAGGTGCTGGCGGCAGCGAAGGCTGCCCAATGCGACGAATTCATCCGGAAATTGCCCCAGGGCTATCAAACGGTGATTGGAGAAAACGGATCCACCCTCTCCGGCGGCGAGCGGCAGCGGATCTCCATCGCCCGGGCCCTGCTGAAGGACGCTCCGGTGGTGCTGCTGGACGAGGCCACTGCCAGTTTGGATGTGGAGAATGAGAGCGCCGTCCAGACCGCCCTCTCCCGCCTGCTCCGGGGCAAGACGGTGCTGGTGATCGCCCACCGAATGCGCACTGTGGCCGGAGCGGACCGTATTGTAGTGCTGGAAGACGGCCATGTGCTCCAGCAGGGCACCCCGGCAGAGCTGATGGAGCAGGGCGGCCTCTACCGCCGTATGGTGGAGCTCCAGAGCGAGAGCGCCCGGTGGAAGCTGTCTCGTCAGGAATAAGGAGAATAATTGACCGTCAGCCCCAAACCGGAGCCAAGCGACAGCGGGTCCGGTTTGGAAGCGAGGAGCAGCAAAATGAGCGCGCGATGCGTTTTGGAATGAAATGAAAAAGCTCGTCGCAAGCGATATATCGCTTGCGACGAGCTGGAAGGGGGGGTAAAATCGATATTTGGGACTGACAGAACTGTTGCAGGAGAACCACCCGACCGGCCTTCTGGCCGGCGGTACCAATGCGCCGTGCGGGTGCTTTGCCGCAGGCAGAACCTTGGCGGAGGCGGA
>CALXDF010000044.1 GCA_944386995.1 uncultured Oscillospiraceae bacterium | reverse complement strand
GTCCTCTTCGAGCGCAACGAGGAGGCCGCCAAGGAGCGCTACGAGCACCTGACCCGCCTCACCGAGCTGTACAAGTAAGAGCCGTTTTTGGCGGCCTCCGCGTTTTCGGCGCGCTGCGCCGTACAAGCGTTTTGCCCGAAGGGCAAAACCTTGGCTTTGGCGGGATTCACTTCCGCCAAAGCAGGTGAAATGCAAGGGGTCCCCAAACGGACGCAGTCCGTTTGGGGTTGCCGCCAAGGAGCGCTACGAGCACCTGACCCGCCTCACCGAGCTGTACAAGTAAGGCAGGGTCTGCCCTATACCCATACCCAGCCCAGCGAAGCGGGTGGGTATGGGAGAGGAGGCACAGCGGAAGGATCGAGGGTCCGCAGGATGTGCGGACCCGAGGGATCTGCAGCTTGTGCCGACGAGACCGAGCTGTACAAGTAAGAGGCTCTTACCACCAGCGCAAAAAGCCCCCGTGAGCAATCACGGGGGCTTTTTCACAGGAAAAAGGAGACAGATATGAACAATCACGAAGTGCTGGAGCGTTTCTCCAGGGAGCAGCTCATAGAACTCATGGAACTCTATGCCAAGAACTGGCTGGCCATGGATGGGGTCTGGTTCCAGTCCGTGGAGCAGAAATACGGCATGGACGAGGCCATGGCCCACGACGCGGCCGCCTGGGAGCGGTTCACGGTCATCGAGGCCCGGCGCATCAAGGCATTCCTGGGCCTCCCGGAGCATCCGGGGCTGGAGGGCCTGGCCCAGGCCCTCTCCCTCCGGTTTTACGGCAATCTGAACCAGGCGGAGCCGGAGCTCCGGGGCAATACCCTCGTCTACCGGGTGGTGGACTGCCGGGTCCAGTCCGCCCGCACCCGCAAGGGCATGCCCCTCCACCCCTGCAAAAGCGTGGGGATCATCGAATACGGCGGCTTTGCCCGGACCATCGACGACCGCATCACCTGCCGCTGTCTCTCCTGCTATCCGGAGGTCACCGACAGCAGCTGCTCCTGCGCCTGGGAATTCACCCTCCAGGCGGAGGACTAGGGGCGGAAAGCGGCTCTGCCGGACGGGGCCGCAGGGCCCGGTCCGGCAGGGGGGACTGTGCCCGTCAGGCGGGCAGGAACGACAGGATATAGTCCGCGCTGCCCAGGAGCAACGTGGGGGTGCTGGTGCCGTCGCTGTAGGTGCGCAGGCCGCAGGTCCCGGTGAAGGCGGTACCGTCCTCCAGGGCCACCTCCAGCCGGACCGCCCGGTCGTCCACGATTTGAGCCGTATAGGTCCCGCTCCCCTCCAGGTCCCCGGTCAGGGTGAGGGTGCCGTCTGCCTCCACGGTGCATGTCACATCTGTGACGGACAGCAGGGGAGTGCCCCTCCCGTCCGCGGCGCTCTCCAAGGTCCAGGCGCCCACCTGGCTGACGGTCCGGCCGCCGCAGGCGGTCAGCAGCAGGAGCAGCGCCGCACTCATGGCGAGGATGCCCCGCCTCATCTCTGAAGCCCCCTGCGCCGCAGCCACAGCACTCCGGCCGCCAGCAGCGCCAGTCCCAGAGCCAGCAGCAGCCACAGGGGACTGACACCGCCGGAGGTGACATAGATCCTGGTGGGGCCGTCGGCCCCGCCGATGACGCCCACGTCCTCTCCGCCCAGCTGCGCCTGGAGCCACAGCCCCAGGCCGCAGGCCGCCGACACCAGCAGCCCCAGGCCCGCCAGCAGCAGCGGCGGCCACAGGGCGGGAGTCCAGCCCTCCCGGAAGGGGGCGGCAAATTCCTCCGGGGTGCCCAGCCGGGCGATCACGTCCGCCTCGCTCTCCCCGTGATCCGCTGCCGCATCAAAGCGCTCCTCCAAATCCCGCACCACGGCCTGCCGGACCTTCCGGGGCAGCAGCCGCCGGACAGCTCTCAGATACTGTTCTCTCATCGGGCATCCTCCTCATCCTGCAAAAATCCATCCACGCACTGGGAGAAGGACCGCCAGAAGGCGGTGCGTTCCGTCAATGCTGCCTGCCCCGCCGGGGTGATGGCGTAATATTTCCGGCTCCGCCCTCCCTCTGCCCGAATGCGGCTGGAGATCAGGCCTGTCTCCTCCAGCCGGTAGAGGACCGGATAGACCGACCCCTCCCTGGCGCCGCCGAAGATCCTTCCGCCCTGCCGGTCCAGCGCTGTCAGGATCTCGTAGCCATAGGTCTCTCCCCGGGCAATGAGACACAGGAGCACCAGCTCCAGCGCCCCCTTTTTGAACTGCTGCCCGTAGCGGCTGTCCACAGGCATTCCCCCCATCTGCTGTATTACTAATTAGTAATGCTAAGTATATAGGCGCGGAGCCTGTTTGTCAAGGAAAAAATCCCGGCGGAGTTTCCCGTTTGGCGGGTCCGCCGGGGCAGAAAGAGCCCCGCCCCCGCTTGGGGGACGGGGCTGCTGTCTTTTTCCGGCTGCCGGAGGTCAATAGATCCGGTCCAGGTGGTCGATGGCCTGTCCCACAGCCCCCTCCATGCAGTCGCACAGGATGGTGGCGCCGCTCTCCAGAATGGCGGGGACGGCGTTGGACGGGGCAAAGGCGATCCTGGCCCGCTGCAGCATGGGCAGGTCGTTGGCGTTGTCGCCGATGCAGTAGGTGTGGTCCAGGCTCACGCCGCACAGCTCCGCCAGCTTGCCCACCATGGTCCCCTTGTTGGACCCGCGGGCGATCAGCTCCAGCAGGGTGTCCGAGGAGAAGAACACCTCGTACTCGCTGTACCAGGGCCGAGAGACGATATACTGCCGCAGCGCCTCCAGCTCCCCGTACTCCCCCTCGAAGAGGGCCTTGAGGAAGGGAGGATGGGTCTGGGAGAAGCTGGTGATCTCCCGAAACTCGTAGCGGCTGATGTGGGCGTGGTTGCGGGTAAAATCGTTGGGGCGGAGAACGTCGGCGGTGTTGTCCGCGGGATAAAGCTCGCAGGCGTACCGGGGGCCGCGGGCCTCCAGCTCCTCGATCACGCCGCCGATGGAGTCGGGAAGGGGGTGGAGAAACAGGTTCTTTCCGGTGGCGGGGTCCACGATGGCCGCCCCATTGGCGGTGCCGCAGGGGGCGTTGGTGGGCACCATGGGCAGGAAGTGGACAAAGGAGACCCACACCCGGCCCGAGGCCAGGGCAAAGCGGCCGCCGTTGTCCATAAAATAGCGGATGCGCTCCAGGTTGTATGCCGGGATCTCCGGCAGCTCCCCGCCGGAGCGGACAGCGGCGCTGGTGCGCAGAAGCGTGTCGTCAAAGTCGCTGATGAGCAGTACACCGTCGAACTTTCCCATGATCGGTGGTCCTCCTTTTTTCAGAGCCCCTCCGGCAGGAGGCCGGGGGGTGCAGTAGCGTTTCTGTGGCTATCTTACCATGAAAATTCCCACCGCGCAATGTTCTTTTTCCCCCGGACAGGCCATAGGATAGCAGCAGAAGCGGGGCGTGCCGGCCGGCTGTCCCGTCCATTCTTTCCAAGGAGGCCCCACCAATGAGGAGACCACCCAAGCACACCAAGCACAACAGCATCCCCCGGCGTCTGGCCGCCATCTCCCTGGCGGTGACCGTGCTGTGGGTGGTGTTCGCCACCGCCGGCAGCGACACCCTCCGCAGCGCTCTGGATGCCCTGAGCCAGCGCAGCGCCCTGTCCGTGGCCCTGCTCCGCTCCCGGCTGGGGGACAGCCGTCCCGCCGGAGACTGGCTCACCACCGCCACCGCCATGGTCATCAGCCAGTCCCCCCTGCTCCTCAGCAGCCGGGACGCGATCCTGGAGCTGCACTCCCGGGACGACGGCGGCGACCAGGCCCAGGAGCCGCCGGACACCAACCAGCCCATCCGGGAGACGCCGGTGGAGCCGGAGGAGGCGCCGGAGGGGGCGGAGACCGGGACGGACCTGACCTTTGCCGACAACGGCGTCACCCCCCAGACCCTGGTGCCCACGGGCACCAGCGGGTATATCGTCACCGGCCTTGCCTACATCAACAACTACTCGGACAACGACTTCGACGCCTCCCTCTTTGACGGCACCTTTGCCGCCCGGCTCAGCGAGGCCGAGCCCCAGGTCCTCATCGTCCACACCCACGGCAGCGAGGCCTACACCATGCCGCCGGGGGAGGAATATGAGGCGAGCGGCGAGAGCCGCACCACGGACACCGCCTACAACGTGGTGCGGGTGGGGGACGAGATCGCCCGTGTCCTGGGGGAGCGCGGCATCTCCGTGGTCCACGACCGGACTCTCCACGACTACCCGGAGTACAACGGGGCCTATGACCGCTCCCTGGGGTCCATTGAAAGTTACCTGGAGAAATACCCCTCCATCTCCATTGTGCTGGACATCCACCGGGACGCCATCTACGACGGCGAGGGCAACCCCTACAAGGTAGTCTCCCCGGTGGCCGAGGGCCGGGCGGCCCAGATGACCTTTGTCATCGGCACCGACGGCTCGGGCCTCCCCAACGACAACTGGCAGGAGAACCTGAAGCTGGCGGCGGCGGTGCAGAACACCCTGCTGGAGGATTACCCCACCCTCATGCGGCCCATCACCGTGCGCAACTCCCGCTACAACCAGCACTGCACCACCGGGAGCCTGCTGGTGGCGGTGGGGGCGGCGGGCCACAGCCTGGCCGCGGCCCTGCTCTCCGCCCGGCTGCTGGCCGGGGGCCTGGCGGAGACGCTCCAGAGCGCCGCTGAAACAGATCCGCCGGAGCCGTAACAGGTACTTTCCTCCCAAGGGCTCCGCGGCGTCCCACCGTCCACAGGCTGCGGAACGCCGTGGGAAACGGTCTCCTGATCCGCAGCAGGCCCCGCCGGGATTCGTCCCGGCGGGGCCTGTATCTTATTTGCAGGACTTACTGGCAGAGATAGCTGACCCAGCCCTCGGAGGAATGTTCCTCCAGGACAGCAAAGCCGTTCTCCTCCAGCTTCTCTCTGACCTCCCCGGCCCGGTCGTCGATGATCCCCGAGCAGAGGAAGTACCCGCCCGGCGCCATCAGGCTCCGGGCGGTGGCGGCCAGGGCGATAATCACGTCCGCCACGATGTTGGCCACCACGACATCGTACCCCGCGCCCATGTCGGCCCGGAGCCCCTTGTCCGAGAGGACATCCCCGGCCCGGACAGTGTACCGGTCCTTCCCGATGCCGTTGAGGGCGGCGTTCTCATAAGCCACGTCCACGGCCTTGTCGTCGATGTCGCAGCCGAAGGCGCTGTCCGCCCCCAGCAGCAGGGCGGCAATGGAGAGAATCCCGCTGCCGCAGCCCAGGTCCAGCACCCGCATCCCCGGCTGCACCAGCCGCTCCAGGGCCTGGAGGCACAGGCGGGTGGTGGCGTGGCTGCCGGTGCCGAAGATGAGGCCTGGATTCAGCCGCAGGGCCACCCGGCCGTGGGGGTCGGCCTCCTCCCAGTCGGGGATGACGATCAGCCGCTCCCCGATCTCCATGGGCTTGTAGAAGGCCTTCCAGTTGTTTTCCCAGTCCGCGTCCTCCACGTTCTCCATGGTGAGGAGCAGGGAGCCGAACTCTGGGTGGGCCTCCTTGAAGGGCTGGAGGGCGATGCGGGTCATGGCCAGGGTCCGGTACCCCGCCTCGCTGTCCTCCAGGTAGAAGGTGATGCGGCACTTCCCGGCCATGGACTGCTCCAGGCCCTCGTCCACATAGTCCCAGTACTGGCGGTTCTGCTCCAGGAAGCTGTGGAAATCCCCCTCGTCCTCGATGACCAGGCCCTCGATGCCCTGGTCCCGGAGCAGGTCGCTCACCGGCTCCAGGCCGGCGGGGGTGGTGTCAATGTGCAGTTCCAGCCACTTCATGTGCGTTTCTCCTTTTTTCACAAGGCTTTCCCTGCCATGGGCGGGGAGATTTCGCGTGCCCGGACGCGACCTACTTTTGCCCCCGGGCACGGGGGACGGATTCCACCCCCCATTTTCTTTTCGTCATGC
>CALXDF010000043.1 GCA_944386995.1 uncultured Oscillospiraceae bacterium | reverse complement strand
AGCGTCTGGAGGCCCAGGGGGCCCTCACGGCCACGGGAAGCCCGGAGTGGACCATCACCAATCTGCGGAGCATCCTGACGAATGAAAAGTACTGCGGGGACGTGCTGATGCAGAAGACCTTCGTGGCGGATTGCATCAGCAAGAAGGTGGTGACCAATACCGGCCAGCTTGACAAGTACCTGCTCCCGGACCACCATGAGGCCATCGTCAGCCGGTCGGAGTTCGACGCAGTGCAGCTGGAGGCGGCCCGGCGGCGGGCCCTGCGTGGGGCCACCCGGAAGAGCGCCCCCACAGGGCTAGGCCGCTACAGCGGCAAGTACGCCCTCAGCGGCCTGCTGTTCTGCGGGGAGTGCGGGACGGCCTACCGTCGGTGCATCTGGACCCAGAAGGGGGAAAAGCGGCCCGTTTGGCGGTGCGTCAGCCGCCTGGACTACGGGAAGAAATACTGCAAGCACTCCCCCACCCTGGATGAGGAAGCGCTCCAGCGAGCCGTGCTGGCGGCGGTCAACGGGGCCATGGCCGGCCGGGACGACCTGGCCCGGCGTCTGGAGGAGGCCATGTCCCAGGAGCTCTCACCCATCCCCGGAGAGTCCATGAGCCTGGGGGAGCTGGACCGGGCCCTGGAGGAGCTGGGGCGGGAGTTTGACGCCCTGCTCCAGGAGGCCGCGGGGAATGGCGGCGGCGAGGATTACGCCCAGCGGTTCCAGGCCATCTCGAACGCTATGGGGGAGCTGCGGAGCCGAAAGGAACGCGCCGAGGCCCTCCGTCAGGAGAGCTGGGAGGCCCAGCGGCGGCTCCAGGCGATCACCACCGCGGTGGACAAGCTTCCCGCGGAGCTGACCGCCTGGGACGAGGGGGTCATCTACCAGCTCCTGGAGAAGGTGACCGTCCTGGCCAAGGACCGTCTCCGGGTGACCTTCCGGGGCGGCACGGAGGTGGAGCGGACAATCCCGGAATAACGGAGGGCCGGATGGAAAAGGGCGGCGTTACTGCCGCCTTTTTCCATCTGGCCCTCCGGTCCAAGAACCATATGGAGAGGAGGAAGCCCTGTGAATGTGCGAAAACCCGCAGATTTTACCCCGCTCTATCAGGAGCTGGACCGGCTCATGGGGAAAAAGCTGCCGGAGACGGCCCTCTACTTTGCTATTGGACAGGCGGTCTGTGCCCGGCCGGAGAAAGGCGCGGCGGTGATGGCGGCAGAGTATTTCCATGCTGCTTACCCGAAACGGAAGGGCTTCTCCCCCCGGAACCTCCGACGGATGCGGGCCTTCGCACGGGCCTATAGGGACCAGCCAGAACTCCTGGAGAAGGTCCTCCGGCTGGGCTGGACCCAGAACGTGGTCCTGCTGGAGCACTGCGAAGCGGTCCAGGACCGGGTCAGGTACCTGGATGCCGCCCTGCGGTTTGGCTGGTCCAAGGCGGAGCTGCTGGAGCGGCTCCAAAGCGGCCTGGAGCCCGCCCCCACCCTCGACGCGCCGGAAGAAATCTGCTATAATGAGGCAAAACAGAGATCGGAGCGTGTGGAAGGTGACCAGGATCCTTTTCGTGTGCCACGGCAATATTTGTCGGAGCCCCATGGCCGAGTATGTGATGAAGCATCTGGTGAAGGAGGCGGGTCTGGAGGACCAGTTCCGGATCGCCTCGGCGGCCACCAGCCGGGAGGAGCTGGGGAGCCCAGTCTACCCGCCGGCCAGAAAGAAGCTGGCCGAGCACGGCATCTCCTGTGCCGGCCATATGGCCAGGTAGCTCCAAAACCGGGACTACGACGAGTACGACCTGCTCATCGGCATGGACTACGCCAACCTGCGGAACATGCACCGCATCTGCGGCGGGGACTTTGCCGACAAAATGCACCTCCTGCTGGAATACGCCGGCCACCCTGATTCGGGGGCTCCGGGAAAGCCACAGGCTTTTCCGGGGGGAGGAGGAGCAAGGGAGCGTTTGAAGTTTTCGCCGCAGGCGGAAACGGAAAAGAGCGGACTTTGCTCCGACGAGGTAGCAGATCCCTGGTACACCGGTGATTTCGATGCCACCTGGGACGATGTGCTGGCGGGATGCCAAGGACTGCTTAAATCAGTGACGGAGGAAAGCACAAAATGAGTGTATTGATCAATTCTGGCGAGTATCTTGCCACTGTCGAACAAATCAAGCAGGAGATCAAGGCAGCACAGTACCACGCCTCCGTCCAGGTGAATACGGAATTGGTGATGCTCTACCACAGCATTGGCGTGGTCATCAACGAACACAAAGCCTGGGGCAATAAATTTATTGAAAACCTGGCTACAGATATTCGGCGAGAGTTTCCAGGCAGCAAAGGCTATTCCGTACGCAACCTAAAGTATATGGCCAAATTCGCCCAGACCTATCCGGACCGGGAATTTGTGCAGACGGTGTCTGCACAAATTCCGTGGTCGCACAATATAGCAATTCTGGACAAGGTAAGAGACCCGGAGGCACGGCTCTGGTACACTCAGAAGACAATAGAAAACGGCTGGTCCCACAATGTGCTGATCCATCAAATCGAAAGCGGATTGTATCAGCGGCAGGTGCTGGCGGACAAGGTGTCAAACTTCGGAAGGCGGCTTCCTTCTCCCCAGAGTGAACTGGCTGTGCAAACGATGAAGGACCCCTATATCTTCGATTTTATCCCTTTCAAAGAGGACATGGTGGAACGGGATATAGAGCAGGCACTGGTCAGGGATGTGACAAAACTCCTGCTGGAGCTTGGGACCGGCTTTGCTTTCCTTGGGAATCAGTACCACCTCAATGTGGGGGGAGAGGATTTCTATGTCGATCTGCTGTTCTATAATCTGAACCTGCGCTGCTATGTGGTGATTGAACTGAAGACCGGCGAGTTCAAACCGGAATACGCCGGCCAGCTCAATTTCTATCTCTCCGCAGTGGATGGAATCATGAAGAAAGAGCAGGACAATCCTTCCATTGGCCTACTGCTCTGCAAGAGCAAAAATGATTTGGTGGCAGAATACTCACTGAAAGATATGAGCAAACCCATCGGTGTCAGCGCCTACCAAATCACCAGCAATCTGCCGGAGGAACTGGGGAAGCAGCTACCTTCTGTGGAGGATATTCAGAAACGAATCACTGGAACAACGTCCAAGTAAGGCAGATTTTAAACGTGTCGAATTCGATGCGTTTAGAAGTCAAGCCGGCTTGAACAGTTTTGTGATGACGCCTCAAAAGTGGATAGAAGCCACGGCCGCCATTGGGGCTGCTCCGAGTCTGGGCGATACGGTGGGACCTGGCGAAGATCAATTACCGCATCCACACGGACGCGATCAAAGAAAACCTCATCCCGCCGGAACTCACCAACACGCAGATATCTATTGTCTATACAGGCGAGGCCGATGTCCTAAATATGGCGCTGTTCGGCATGACTGCGAAAGAGTGGCGGGACAGTCACCCTAATTTGAGCGGTAACATCCGGGACCATGCGAATGTACCCCTTTTGGTTTGTCTGGCTAATTTGGAGAAGTTAAACACCGTGTTCATTGAATAGGAGTTGCCCCAGGCGGAGCTGAATGCGATTGGGGTCAGTCAGATGCAGGTGTTGACAGAGGATCATCGGATCAAACTGCTGGAGAAGTAGATTGATGACAGATAAAAACGAAGTCATTAAGGAATTGACCATGATGCTTTTGTATTTGACCTCATGGCAGGAATATCCCACAGAAGGTCTTCGACATAAGCCCATACAAACGGCAGAGAAGATACGGCTCACCTGGAAAGGATATGACTACGCTGTCCTGGATCACCTGAATGGTGAGGGCATGATCCTGAATGACCGTGGGAAAGCTCCGATCCAAATCACAAAAGCAGGGAACGAACGAGCGCAGGAACTGCTTCGAAAATATGGAATCACTTTCTGCGATATTCATAGCAATGAGTAGATACAGATGTGCCACTCCACATAAACTCCTCCATAATATTTCACACAAATGAACATCAAAGGCGAACAATTCAAGGCAAGAGAAAATATCCAAATTGTTGTGTCTTTCCAAAATGTGTTGATAAAAAAGATGCACAGCAGAAACACCACACGAAAGTGTGGCGTTTCTGCGTTATTGATGAAAAATCAGAAAAAAGAAGGCGAAAAAGTTAAAAATCAAAATAGTAAGGCGCATTTCCCGAGAATAACGGCTCGGAGAGATGCAAGTAAGCGTAAAATAGCGGAGGACATAGAAAGATAGAGCAAGGCTGCCATTTGCGAAATGGCAGCCTTTATCTGCATATAGACTGGGCCGTTTCCTCCCATGGGAGGCAAGCTTCCGGGGAATAGCCGTGAGGAAGTCGTTCCAGCAGGAAGTTTAAATATTGGAAAGGCCGCAGGCCATTCGCTTTGGCCGTCTCAACAATGGAATATATCGCTGCACTGGCATTGGCGCCATGAGGTGTGTTGCAGAACAGCCAGTTTTTTCTTCCAATAGCAAAAGGACGCACCG
>CALXDF010000042.1 GCA_944386995.1 uncultured Oscillospiraceae bacterium | reverse complement strand
GTTGAGCAGATAGTACCGGGCCGCGTGGTGGCAGGCCACCTTGATGGCCAGGATGGGGTCCACCCCGCGGGCGATGGCCTCCTTCACCTGGTAGTCGATGTGGCCCTTTTCCAGCAGGTCGCTGGGGTGCTTGTCGTCGCAGCAGAACATGCACCGGTCGGCGTACTGGGGGGTCAAGAGGGGCAGAAGGGCCTCCAGGTTCCGGGCGGCGGTGCCCTCCCGGATCATGATGAACTGGCCCCGCTCGATCTTGGCGATGGCGTCCTCCAAAGTGGAGCATTCGTGGTCGGAGTAGACCCCGGCAGCGATGTAGGCGTTGAGGTCATTGCCGGTGATGCCCGGGGCGTGTCCGTCGATCTTCTTGTGGTGGGCCTGGGCGGCCACAATTTTCTCAATGACATTGGGGTCGGCATTGATGGCCCCCACATAGTTCATCATCTCCGCCAGACCCTGGACCCTGGGGTGGTCATAGAAGGAGTCGATACTGCGGTAGTCCAGGATGGCGCCGCTCTCGTCCAGCGGTGTGGCCGGGACGCAGGAGGGCAGCATAAACCGCACGTCCACCGGCAGGTCCGCTGTGGCCTGGAGCATGTACTCGATACCGTCGGTGCCCATGACATTGGCGATCTCATGGGGATCGGTAATCACGGTGGTGGTGCCGTGGGGAAGCACCGCCTTGGCAAATTCCTTGGGGGAGACCAGAGAGCTCTCCAGGTGGATGTGTGCATCGATAAATCCGGGCAGGACAATTTTCCCGGACATGTCGAACTCCGTCTCGCCGCTGTAAGCACCCATGCCAACAATCAGCCCCTCTGCCACGGCGATATCCCCCTGGCAGATTTCGTTGGTAAACACATTGACATACGAAGCGTTTTTGAGCACCAGGTCCGCCTTCTGCCGTCCGGCGGCCACGTCAACGATCCGCAGCTTTTTGTTGACTTTCCGGGTGATTTTCCCGGTGTAGCTCTCCTGATGATAGTTCATGGTACACCGTCCTTTCCGGTTGTCTGCCGCGGGGATCCACCGCCGCAGCGCTGGTAGTTGTTACCTGTCAGGATACCACGGTCTGCACAAAAAGTAAAGGAAAAAATCTGCAATCATGTGCAGCTTGTACAATATACTGCCGGGCAAAGGGGTTGACAAACACATCGGGATTTGCTTGAATAGATATCACATGGGAAGGAGGACACGGCATATGAATTCCACGAAATATTTTGTCACCTGGCTGGTGTTTTACAGCCTGCTTGCCCTGACGGGGCTTCTGGGGTTCTGTACCATGCTGCTGGCGGGTGCCATCTCTGGATGGCCGTCGAAATTCAGCTTCTATCTGCCGCATCTGCTGTTCCTGGCGGTGTTTTTCGTCGGCATGGTACAGCTGCGCTGGATGCTCAATACCACCCGGAGGGCGGTGCTGGACAAACAAGAAAAGTCATAAAAGAACACCCCGGATGCGGCAGCACCCGGGGTGTTTCCTTTATTCCTTTACTGTGCCGTCGGCGTTGAATACCGGCAGAGGGTTCAAGTACACGATATCGTCCCGCTTCAGTGCATCGCCCTCAGCCAGGATGGCGGCCTTGCCGGTGACGGTGCCGCCGGCAGTGTGGACCAGTTCCTCCAGGGCGTGGAGGCTCTCGCCAGTGGAGATCACATCGTCCACAATAAGGATCCGTTTGCCCTTGATAGCCTCGCAGTCGTCGGCCCCAAGAAACAGGTCCTGCTGGCGCAGGGTGGTGATGGAGCGGACAGAGACGTGGATGGGATGGGGCATATAGACCTTGGATCCCTTTCGGGCGATGAAATATTTCTTGGCGCCGGACTGCCGGGCCATCTCATGGATCAGAGGGATGCTCTTGGCCTCAGCAGTGATCATATAATCGTAGCTGTCGGCCGGGATTTTTTTCAGCAGCTCTGCCGCGCAGGCCACCGTCAACTCCGCGTCGCCAAAGATCACAAACGCACCGATGTACAGATCGTCGGTCACCTTGCACAGGGGCAGCTGGCGCTTGAGACCGGCAATGGTCATCTCATATGTCATAGGAAAGCCTCCTTCAATTTTGAACAAGAGTTTCTGTTCTCCTGTCATTTATTATACCGTTCGGAAAGGAAAAGTCAAGGGAGCCCCCGGAAAGATGGCGGAGGCGGGGCGGATGTGCGGTGCAGAATTTTACAAAAAAGTAGTTGTGCCGCGCAGTGAGTGGTGTTACAATAAAACCAGAGGGGAGCGCATCCCCGCAACCAATCAGATGGATGATTTGAGGAGGAAGCCAAGCAATGAATGCGTATGTTTCCAGCGTCATCGAGTATGTGAAGAAAAAATACGCCAATGAGCCGGAATTCTGCCAGACCGTGGAGGAGGTTTTGACCTCCATTGCTCCGGTGGTGGATGCCCACCCGGAATATCAGAAGGTGGACTTGCTGACCCGGATGGTGGAGCCGGAGCGGATGTTTACGTTCCGTGTGGTCTGGTGTGATGATGCAGGCCAGTGGCACACCAATACCGGCTACCGCTGCCAGTTCAACGGCGCCATCGGCCCTTACAAGGGGGGACTTCGGTTCCAGGCCAATGTGACGCCCAGCATCATCAAGTTCCTGGGATTTGAGCAGACTTTCAAGAACAGCCTTACCGGCCTTCCCATGGGCGGCGGCAAGGGCGGCGCGGATTTTGATCCCGCCGGCAAGAGCGATGCGGAGATCATGCGGTTCTGCCAGAGCTTTATGACGGCGCTCTACCGCTATATCGGCCCGGATGTGGATGTGCCCGCCGGCGATATGGGCGTGGGCGCCCGTGAGATCGGCTATCTGTTCGGTCAGTACCGCCGCCTGAAAGGCGCTTGGGAGAACGGCGTCCTCACCGGTAAGGGATTCACCTTCGGCGGCAGCCTGACCCGGCCTGAGGCCACTGGATACGGCTCCATTTACTATCTCCAGGAGGTTCTCAAGCACGAGGGTGAGGATATCAAGGGCAAGACTATTGCCTGCGCGGGCTTTGGCAACGTGACCTGGGGCATCTGCAAAAAGGCGCGGGATCTGGGCGCCAAGGTGGTGACCCTCTCCGGGCCGGACGGCTATATCTATGATCCCGATGGGGTCTCCGAATCCCAGGAGAAGATCGATTACCTGGTGGAAATGCGGAACAATGGCCATGACCGCGTCAAGGACTATGCCGACAAGTTCGGCGTGGAGTTCCATGCCGGGGAGAAGCCCTGGGGCGTGAAGGTGGATGTGGTGATGCCCTCCGCCATGCAGAACGACGTGCATATGGAGGACGCAAAGAAGATCGTCGCCAACGGGGTCAAGTATTATATCGAGGTGGCCAATATGCCCACCACCAACGATGCGCTCCAGTATCTGATGGGGCAGAAGGGCATGATCGTGGCCCCTTCCAAGGCAGTGAATGCCGGCGGCGTGGCGGTATCCGGACTGGAAATGAGCCAAAACAGCGAGCGCCTGGTATGGAGTGCCGAGGAAGTGGATGAGAAACTCCAGGGGATCATGAAAAACATCCATGCTATGAGCGTGGCTGCGGCGGAGGAGTACGGCCTGGGCTATAACCTGGTGGCTGGCGCCAATATCGCGGGGTTCAAGAAGGTGGCTACAGCGATGATGGAGCAGGGCTGCTTCTGACCGCAAAGATCGTTTATAAAATTACAGGATCCATGGACCCGGCGGGGACTTCCCGCCGGGTCCGCTTTTTGTGGCCGCGTTCACAGAAAATTTACAGACGATATCGTCTATATATGCTATACTACAGAAATAGACGATGCCGTCTATATTTTTGTGAAAGGACCACCGCTATGATCATCCTGGATATCCTGAGATTGCTGTTAACGATTGCCATCGCCTACCTGGCTGGAAAGCTGATATCGAAGCTGAAATTGCCTGCGATTCTGGGCTGGCTGATTACCGGAATGGTACTCGGCCCCCATGCGCTGAACCTTATGGGGATTGAACTGCTGGACGCCGGGTGGTATAATGTGCTGGAAAGCCTGCTGGAGTGCACGGCAGGGCTGATGATCGGCACGGAATTGATTTGGAAAAAGATGAAGAAGGCCGGCAAACAGATCATTGTGACGACGATCACCGAGTCGCTGGGGACGTTTTTGGTGGTGAGCGTGGTCTTTGGCGTGATTTTCTGGCTGAGTGATGTACCGGTCTATCTGGCGCTTCTGTTTGGCGGCATCGCCCTTGCCACGGCCCCGGCTCCGTCGCTGTCCATCGTCAATGATATGAAGACCTCCGGCCCGGTTACCAATACGCTGATCCCCATGGCTGCGCTGGACGATCTGGTGGGCGCCCTGGTCTTTTTCACTGTGGTGGCAGTCGTCTCTGCGCATCTCTCCACTTCGGGGATTCCGGTCTCCATGGTGCTCTTCCTGGTGTTTCTGCCGGTGCTCATCGGCATTGTGACAGGCCTGATCACAGGGCTGCTCCTGCGGCGCGTCCATCGGCCGGGGGCTTCTCTGGCAGTGATGCTGACGATGCTGCTCTTTTCTGCGGGGGTCGGCTTTTACCTTAACAGCTATGTGCTGCCCTCGCCGGTGCTGAACTTCCTGCTGATCGGCATGTCCTTCTCCACGGTCTTTGCCAACATGATCCCGGAGGAGCAGCTGGACGGTATCATGAAGGTCATGAATCCGGTGATCGGATTCTGCCTGATTGTTGTGATCTTGAATTTGGGCGCACCGCTGGATTACCATCTGATCTTCGGTGCCGGGATCTATACTGCGGTCTATATCATCGCCCGGGCCATCGGGAAATACTCTGGTGCGTATTTCGGCGCGGCGGTGACCCACGCACCGGATACGGTGAAAAAATACCTGGGATTTACCCTGCTGCCCCACTCCGGTGTCTCCCTGGTGTTCACTGGGATCGCTGTTTCGGTGCTGGAGGGGTCCGCACCGGAGTGTGCCGCCATTATCCAGGGAACCATTGCCGCCGCTGCGGTGATCAATGAGGTCATTGCCGTGTATATCGCAAAGAAGGGCTTTGAATGGGCCGGCGAATTGCCGGAAGAGGAAGAGAGGAACCATCGAATCCATGACGCAAAAGGAGAGGCAAGAGCGTAGCAGGCGGGAGATCCTGCGGGCTGCCATGGAGGAATTTGGAACACAGGACTATGACGCTGTCACCATGGACAGCATCTGCGGCAACCACGGGATCTCCAAGGGGATGATGTACCACTATTATCCCAATAAGGATGCACTGTTCCTGCTGTGTGTCCAGGTAACCTTTCAGGATCTGCGGGACCACATTCGTTCCAACGTGGAGCGGCTGGAAGAACGGGGCGGATTTGAGGCCATTAAGGCGTATTTCTTTCTCCGGGAGCAGTATTTCCAGGGACATCCCATGGAGAAGCACGTGTTTGAAAATGCCCTGCTGCGCCCTCCCCGGCATCTGCGGGAGCAGATCTGGACACTGCGGGCGCCTGTGCGGGAGCTGAACCACCAGTTTATCTGGCAGGTGGTGGGCCGCATGCCTCTGCGGGAGGGGCTGCGGCCGGAGGCAGTCATGCGCTATCTGGACAGCGTGGAGTATTCGCTGCCCCATGCGCTGCGGCAGTACAGCGCCGGCGGCGATTTGACGGACATGCACACGCTGATGGAGGCAGTGGGCGAGCTGCTGGATCTGGTGTTGTACGGCGTGATCCGACAGGAATAGAGGGACAGGCGGGAGACCGCCTGTCCTTTTCTCTTGACAATACATCGGCGGCCAATGTATAATAAACACATAGATAACCGATGTATTGAAGGGGGAGGGAGTTCCATGGACGAGGCCATGCGCGCCTGGTGCCGGAGCGTGGCAAAGCACATCCGCTTTCGCTATGACCGGGAGGCGGTGGAGGAGGAGCTGTACCTCCATCTGGAGGAGAGCCGGGACGACCGGATGGAGGCGGAGGGCCTCTCCCAAGAGGCGGCGGAGGCGGAGGCCGTGGCCGCCATGGGGGACCCGGTGTCGCTGGGGAAGGAGCTGGACAAGGTCCACGGCCCTCTTCTTGGGTGGACGTGGCGGCTGTCCCGGTGGCTGGTGATCTGGCTGGCTATACCCCTGGGCTTTATTCTCATGGTCAATATGACCCTGGACCAGGGAGACTTCTACACAGAGATCTGTAACTGGGTGGCGGTCCAGTTCGACCCGCTCTGTTTGGGGATCGATGAGGAGACTTTTGCGCGGAACTCACGGGACTTTGAGGATCGCGGCCTCTATCTCGACCGGCCCTGCCTGGCCACGGTAACGCCCGCCGAGACCTCGGTGGGGGTCTATACGATCTCCGTTCTGAAGGGACGGCTCACCAGAGGAGAGACCACGGATAGTGGGGCGCATTGGTACGATTTGACCTGCTATTTGCGGGTGGAAGCGCCGTTCTGGAGAGAATTCCCTCGGGGGCTCAGAAGGGAGGCTTACTTGCTGTTTGACGACGGGACAGAGGTGCCGATAGAGGGCTGGACTGAGGAGAACGGAATATACAGCGGGTTCTCTATCTACAGCCTGGCGACGGACAGGCCCAACACGACAGCCAGGATGAACATAGCGGTTCTTACCCGGAGGTGGTCCCCCCAGTGGGTGGAGCTGCGGCTGCCGGAGGAGATCGGGGACTTCGCCCTCCGGCTGAACCTGAACTACCAGGAGGTGGCGCCATGAGGATTCCCAGACTGAACCGCCGGTGGAGGATTGTGCGGAACCTGGTCGCCGCGGCGGTGCTGGCGGTGCTGCTGTGGGCCTATGCCGGGTTCCCGCCCCCCACGGAGGGCCTGGCCCTGAAGTGGGAGGCAGAGTCCTATTTCACCGAGCCCGGGGAGATCGTGCTGCAGGTGGCGGGGGAGGAACCGGAGGAATCGCCCATTGAGTTCTGGCTGACGGGACGGTCGTTTGACGAATTGATCCTGACCCACCGGAACGGCTATCTGTCTGCCTACGATCACTATTGGCGGATCTTCCATGATGCTTATTTTAAGGATGTATTTCCCATTGCAGACGGACGGTGCCGGGTAGAAACGGGAGACGATGCCTATGTGGGAACCTACCCCGTCACTGTGGCGGGCCAGCCGGTGACGGTGGAGATCGTCATGAGGGAGGTGGAGTGGTAAATGAAGATTGACAAGAGCCTGCTCACCGGCAGCACCACGCTGCTGGTGCTCTCCCTGCTGGCGGAGGGGGAGAAGTACGGTTACCAGATGATCCAGGAGCTGGCGGCCAAGAGCGACAACACCTTCCAGATGAAGGAGGGGACGCTGTACCCCATCCTCCACGGCCTGGAGCGGGACGGATATGTCACGGTGAGTCAGAGGTGGAGCGGCGGGCGGCAGCGGCGCTATTACCGTCTGACCGGCAAGGGCCGGGGCCTTCTGGAGGACAAGGTGAAGGAGTGGAAATTCTTTTCTGGAAAAGTCGGTGACGTGGTAGCCAGCTACTGCCCGGAGCTGGCATAGAGCGCGGGGAGGCGGACGCCTCCCCGCCTTTTTGCCCCATTGGGGCTTGTCTCCCAGCGCAGATTCGGATACAATAGAAGAAAAACAGCGAAAGAGGAACCAAAACGGCATGGAACAACTGGTGATCGGGATTCTGGCCCATGTGGACGCGGGGAAAACCACCCTGTCCGAGGGCCTTTTATATCGGACGGGGGCGGTGCGGAAGCTGGGACGGGTGGACCACCAGGACGCCTTCCTGGACACCAACCACCTGGAGCGGGAGCGGGGCATCACCATCTTCTCCAAGCAG
Source organism: uncultured Oscillospiraceae bacterium (assembly GCA_944386995.1). Lineage (GTDB taxonomy): Bacteria > Bacillota > Clostridia > Oscillospirales > Oscillospiraceae > CAJFPI01. The sequence goes on along the minus strand of CALXDF010000042.1, from coordinate 134 downwards.
GCGGTGTTCCCCCTGGGGGAACGGACGGTGACACTGCTGGACACCCCGGGCCACGTGGACTTCTCCGCGGAAATGGAGCGGACGCTCCAGGTGCTGGACTACGCCATCCTGGTCATCAGCGGCACCGACGGCGT
>CALXDF010000041.1 GCA_944386995.1 uncultured Oscillospiraceae bacterium | reverse complement strand
TCCTCCAGGTTCCGGTCATCCCGGCCAAAGCCGAAAGCGTCCGCCAGGAGGGAATTACCATCCCCAGGCTCCATATGTTCATAAAAGGCCGCCATAGCCTCCCGTAAGGCCCGGCGGCGGAGCAGTTCCGCCTCGTTCTCATCCAGCACCCGGAAGTCTGCCGTCAGGCCGTGGGGCCCCTCGCTCTCCAGCAGGTGGACGTTCTCCCGCAACAGGGCCGTGCAGAAGGCGTCCACGGTCTTGATGTCCGCCCGGTACACCCGGTAGAGCTGCTGCTGGAGGTGGTAGTCCTCCGTCTCTCCGGCCAGCCGCTCCCCCAGCTCCTGGGCAATGCGGCCCCGGAGCTCCGCCGCCGCGGCCCGGGTATAGGTGATGATGAGGAAGTCGTCCAGGTGGCAGTGCTCCTCCGTGACATATCGGAACAGCCGCTCTACCAGCACCCGTGTCTTGCCGGAGCCGGCGGCGGCGGACACCAGCAGGTTCCCGCCCCGGTCCTCCACCGCGGCGCGCTGCTGTCCGGTCAGTCGGATATCGCTCATGGTCTCTCCTCCTCTGTGCGCTCGTCAATGAACTGCCAAAACGTCTCCGGCTTGATGGGGCGGATGTACTCCAGGTGATCCCGGTCCTGCCCGTCCACAAAGTGGCAGGCTGAGGCGAACTCGCAGTAGGTGCAGGCGTTGTCCGCTTCCCCCCGCCAGCAGGGGTCGGCGTCGATGTTGCCCTCCCCCACCTCCTGGGCGATCTGGTGGAGAAGGCTATCCACATACCGGCCAAGCTTCCCCAGCTGCTCCGCCGAGGCGATGCCCCGGGTGATGTTGTGGGAGCGGTCCAGGGACAGCGGCAGGTAGCGCGGCTCCTCCAAGGCGGTGTGCTCCATGGCGGCGAGGACCCTGGTGTCCCCTAAAAGGAGTCCGCTGCGGCGCAGCTCCCGGTCCACCGCCTTTCTGAGCTGCTCCGGCGTGGTTCCCCGGTCCATGCGCAAAATCACATCCCGGGCCGGCAGATACAGCACCCCGGCGGGGATGATATCGCGGCCGTACAGCGCCTTTCCCTCCCGCTCCAGGGTGAAGAGATAGAGCAGCATCTGCACATTGAGGCCGTGGCACACATCCGCCAGGTCAAAGGATTTCTTTCCCGTCTTGTAGTCCACCACCCGGAGGTAGAGCCTGTCCCCGTCCAGCCAGCCGTCCACCCGGTCCACCTTGCCGGACACCGACAGGGTGTTTCCGGCCTCCTGGATGGTGATGGCGGGCAGGTCCCCCTTCTCTCCAAATTCCAGCTCAAAGGACAGCGGTACGAAGTCCGAGTCCATCAGCTCCCCGGCCACATTGTCCATGACCGTGTGGATCGTCCGCCGCAGCCGCCGGAGCAGATAGCGGAAGCGGGCCTCCTTCCCGTCCAGGGGGCCGATGGTCTGGGCGATATAGTCGTCCATACACTGGTCCACCAGGGCGTGGAGCTCCCGTTCCGACAGGGCGGCAAACCCGCCCCGTTCCGTGGCCGTCCGGGTGACGTGCTCCATGACATAGTGGAGGAAGGTGCCGATCTGGGAGGGGTCCAGCCCGGCGGGTCTCCTCTCCTTGGCCCGGAGGCCGTACTGCATGAAGTAGGCAAAGTGGCAGGATTTGACCTTGTCGATGCGGCTGGCGGACATGCGGAAGGACTGGCCGTACAGCGCGCGCACCGCCCCTTCGCTGAGGCCGCCTCGGGTCATGTGCTTGGCCCGGTCCATGGCCGCAAGGGCGTCCCGGCAGTCCTCCCGCTCCGCCAGGAAATCCCGCAGGGGGCTCGCAGCGCCGCCCGCGGCCTCCAGTGCCGGCTGAATAGCTGTCAAGCGAAACCCCTTGTCAATCTCTTCCTTTTCAATCTTCAACCCGGGGAACAGCCGCCGCAGCCGCCCCACCACAAAGGCGGGGCGAAGGGCCGTGCCATTCCGGTCGGCGGCGGGATAGGTCACCCAAAGAGCCTCCGTGGGCTTCACCAGGGCGGCATAGATGTTCTGGAGCTCCAGCGCCATTTTCTCCATGCCGTGGGGGGCCAGGCGGATGCCGCCCTCCAGCAACGCCTCCCGGTCCTCCTCGGTGAGGATCCCCGTCTCCCCGCCGGCAGCCGGCAGGACGTGGTCGTTGGCCCCCAGGAGGAACAGCACCTTCACCTGGTGCCGGTCGTTCATCGACAATTCTGAGAAAGCCACCTGATCCAAGGCCGCTGGGATCGTCCCTACGCTGTACTGGCTCACCACCAATTTGATGAGCCGCACAAATTCCTCCCGGCCCATAGGGCAATCCCCCAGGATCTCCACAAACTGATCCATGATGCGGCACAGCAGCTCCCAAATCTGCCGGTATTCGTCTGCCAGCTGCAGCTCTCCCCGCTCCCGGAGCCAGTTCGTTTTGTCCTGCAGCTGCTGGGGAAGTCCGATCTCCTCCAGGAAGGCATAGAGGGCCGCCATTTTGCCTCCGGCGGTTTCCGCGTCGCGCAGCCCCTCCGCCAGATGGGAGAGGGGGCCGCGCACCTGGGAGCGGATGGCATTCAGCTCCTCCAGCCGCGCCCGCTGGGCGGCGGTCCAGTCCTGGCTATAGCCGTCGGGATTGCCGTCCCAGTCCTCCTCCTGGAGCCACTGGCGGCCGTGGAGGTCCCACTGGATGGCGTAGTTCTCCAGCAGGTCGCACTGGGCATGGGAGATGCCGGCCAGGCCGGTCTTCAGGTAGCGGAACATGTCCTCGTACTCGTACCCTCCCGTCACCGCGTCCAGAGCTGAGAGGATCAGCGTCATCACCGGGTGCTCCAGGATGTCGCTGCGGCTGCTGCGGTACACGGGGATCTCATAGCGCTCGAACACGCTCTCCACCGTGGCGGC
>CALXDF010000040.1 GCA_944386995.1 uncultured Oscillospiraceae bacterium | reverse complement strand
CATTGCTGGTCTGCCGTTCAACGTGTTGTCACTGCGGCGGCGGCTACCAGATTGCATCTCAGCGAGAACAGTGGAACGATGGAGCCAACACCCTGTGTATCTCGCCGGACGTGGTTGTCACTTATGACCGCAACTATGTGACAAACCAGATTTTGGCGGACTACGGGATTCAAACGTTGAAAATCCCCAGCAGCGAGCTGTCCCGGGGACGGGGCGGGCCGCGCTGCATGAGCATGCCCCTGGTCCGCGAAGATAGGAACAACTGAAACTTTTGAGGAGGATAAGAAACAATGGGCGTTAATTTGCGCGGAAGAAGCTTTCTGAAACTGCTGGACTATACCCCGGCGGAGATCCGCTATCTGTTGGATTTGAGCAAGGAGTTCAAGCGCCTCAAGCGTGCCGGTGTGGCCCATGATACGCTGAAGGGCAAGAACATTGTGCTGCTGTTTGAAAAGACATCCACCCGGACCCGCTGCTCCTTTGAGGTTGCCGGCCGGGACCTGGGGCTGGGTGTTACTTATCTGGACCCCGGCAGCTCCCAGATGGGCAAAAAGGAGAGCATCGCGGATACCGCCCGGGTGCTGGGCCGGATGTATGACGGCATTGAGTACCGCGGATTCGAGCAGTCCACAGTTCAGGAGCTGGCGGACTACGCCGGCGTGCCGGTATGGAACGGACTGACTGACCAGTTCCATCCCACGCAGATGTTGGCAGATCTGCTGACCATTGAGGAGAAATTTGGCACACTGAAGGGCCTGCATTTTACTTACATGGGGGATGCCCGCAACAATATGGGCAACTCCCTGATGGTGGCCTGCGCCAAAATGGGCCTCCATTTTACCGCCTGTGCGCCCAAGGAGCTCTTCCCCGCAGAGGACCTGGTGGCCACATGCCGGGAAATTGCCAAGGAGAGCGGCGGCAGCGTTACTCTGACTGAGGATGTGAAAGAGGGCACAACCGGAGCGGATGTGCTTTACACGGATATCTGGGTCTCCATGGGTGAGCCGGAGGAGGTCTGGTCCTCCCGCATCAAACTGCTGACGCCCTACCAGGTCAACCGGGCGGCCATGGCCAACGCTAAACCGACGGCCATTTTCATGCACTGCCTGCCCTCCTTCCACGACACCAAGACCACCATCGGCAAGCAGATTGCCGAGCAGTACGGGATCACGGAGATGGAAGTCTCCGACGAGGTGTTTGAGTCAAAGCAGTCGGTGGTGTTTGACGAGGCGGAGAACCGGATGCATACCATCAAGGCTGTGATTTACGCAACGCTTTGCTGAGAAGCGGCTGCAGCAGAAAGAGAAAAGGAGAGGATTAACGATGGCGTTTCAGCTTCCTCAGTATCACCACCCGGATTTCACCCAGCCCCAATTTCTCCAGGCGCCCGATGCTAGGACCGCAGTGGTTGAGCAAGACGGCGTGGCGCCGGACAACTTCCACAGCACCTCCATGTATCCGGAGTATTTCAAGATCGGCGGCAAGTGGCGGCTGGCCGAGGAGAGCCGCATGGATTCCAGCGTGGTGCTGGAACCGGATGGAACGCTCTCTGTCGTGGAGAACCGGAACCTGAAAAAAGGGGACCGGGTGATTCTGGGCCGCAGTGAGCGGTGCGAGGAAGGCATCTATATGCACTGCAATGGCTTTTTCGATGAGCAGGCGGGGATGGACGACCAGTTTGTGTTCCGTCAGGGACGCAGCCGGGAGACTTCTTATGCCCGGGACTATGACCGCCTGATGGAGCTGCTGCGCTATGAACGGGAGCACGGGAACATCCTTTGGGTGATGGGACCTGCGTTCTCTTTTGATGCCGATGCCCGCCACGCTATGCAGGCCATGGTGGAAAACGGCTATGCCCACGGCCTTATGGCCGGCAACGCCCTGGCTACCCACGATCTGGAAGGTGCCCTGCTCCATACCGCCCTGGGTCAGGATATCTATACCCAGGTGTCCCAGCCCAACGGGCACTATAACCACCTGGATGTGATCAATCTGGTCCGCCGCAGCGGATCCATTCCTCAGTTCATTGCCGATCACCAGATTGACAACGGAATTGTTTACAGCTGCGTCAAGCACAATGTGCCTATGGTTCTCACCGGCTCCATCCGGGACGACGGCCCTCTGCCGGAGGTTATTGGGGATGCCTATGCCGGTCAGAGCGCCATGCGGAATCTGGTGCGGAAAGCTACCACAGTGGTTTGTCTGGCTACCATGCTCCACACCATCGCCACCGGGAACATGACCCCCTCCTTCCGGGTGCTGCCGGATGGAACGATCCGCCCGGTCTATCTCTATACCGTGGATGCCGATGAATTTGTGGTCAACAAGCTTTTGGACCGCGGCAGTCTCAGTGCCACCACCATTGTGACCAACGTACAGGACTTTATTACCATTGTGGCCAAAGGCCTTGGCATTATGTAAGTTCCAAGCAGAAATAGCCGGCGGGACAGGGAGAAATCTCCCTGTCCCGCCGGTTTTGCTGTGCTTAGAATTTCAAACGCAGAGCCGTATCGCCCAGAGAGATCGCATCCCCGCTGCGCAGAACGCTGGGCATCTCCACCCGGGCGCCGTTCAGCTGGGTGCCGTTCTGAGAACCTAGGTCTTCCAGATACACCACCCCGCCGGCCAGGAACACCCGGGCATGCCGCCGGGAGATGGAGGGGTCGTCAAAGACAATATCGCAGGTGTGCTCCCGTCCGATCACCAGTTCGCTTGCCAGCGTGAATTCCTGGCTCTGCCCCAGGAATGTGCCCTGAAGCACCTCCAGCCGGACATAAATTCCTGCGCTGGCCGGAGGATCATCTGCCGGTGCCTGTGACTGGGAGGCGGGGGTAGCCGGCGGATGCTGTCTGTGCCGCCGGCGGCGCAGCAGCACAACCAGCAGAATCACCGCCAAAACAAGGATCAACCCGACCCCAGCCAGAATTTCCAGGGTAGCGGCGTCCATTTTCAGCCCGGACGCCTCCTTAGCCGTGGCCGGTGAGGAGGGCGCTTGCACCGTTTGGCCGGAGGGAGGAAGGACCCGGTCCGGTTCCTCCTGGACAGGGGACTCCTCTCCGGCAGGCGTGTCTCCGGTGGGGAAGGTCACCGCTGTTTGGGCGCGGCACACCAACTCCGCGCCGGAGGAAAAGGTGACGGAGACCTGCTCCGCGGTCCCGCTGCCGCCGTAGCCGCCAAGATTAAAGCTGGTTACATAGAGACCGCCGTTGTTTTCGGCCAGAGCCGCAGCGGCACTCTCTGCGCTTGGATTTCCATCAACAGCCCAGTGCCGTCCGCCGGAGGCCTCCGCCAGGGCGGCTAAGCTTCCCTGGGCTGTCGCATCGCCGCCAAAGCCCACAGAGTGGAGCATCGCATCCGAGGCGGTAAGCCGTGTCAGCAGCTCGTCGTAGGAGACGCTGCCGTCCGCGTCATATTCCACCGCGTCGCTGAGAACCACAATGTTCCGCAGCTCATTGCCGGTCCGGGGCAGTCCCTCCAGGTAGTCCAGGGCCGCGCTGATGCCTTCCAGCAGGCGGGAACTGGTCTCAGTATAGGATACAGCCGCCACAGCATCTCCCAGCGCATCTGCTGCGATCTCATCCCCTGCAGGGGTGAATGCCGCTCCAAAGGTGGCCAGGAGAAATCGGGTGTTTTCTCCGGCAGTCTGTGAGAGCGCCTGGGTATAAGCGGCAACCTCCTCCCGGTAGCCGGGCATGGAGGTGGAAGCATCCAGCAGCAAAAGATAGGTTACCGGAAAACCGGCCTGCCGCACGGTCTCCAGCGTGCCGGAGGCGGCAAAAATCCGTGTGCCGACGGCGGCCTCCGCCTTGGTAATGGGGGCGGTATTCCCAGTGAGGTTTACATAGGTGTATAGGGTATCCCCCTGAACAAAGGCCCGCGTCACCTCCGCCGAAGCCGCCGCCAGGGCGCTTCCGCCCAGCAGGGCGGCCAGCAGCAGGGAGAGGACCAGCGTACCGAGACGTTTCATGGTCATTCCTCCACAAATACTGTGATCAGAGAGAAGTTGTCGTTTCCGGGAGGGGTGCGGCGGATGTGCCGCAGAAGCATCCGCTCCGCCCAGTCCGCCGGGGAAGCGGCCTTGCACAGGTCCGCCTGCATCTCCTCATTGTAGACATACTCCCAGAACCCGTCGGAGCAGAGGAGGAAAGCGTCCCCGGCGGAGATGGTTCCGCTCCCGCCCTCCGGCTGACAGGATTCCTTGCCCAGCACCCGCAGGAGACTGGCGCGGTCATCGTCATGGTAGACATCCATGTAGGAGATCTCTCCGCCCAGGAACTTCTTATAGGTGACAGAGTGATCCCGCGTCACTTCCGCCAGTTCTCCGCCGGAGAAACGGTAGAGCCGGGAGTCTCCGATGTGGGCCCATACCGCGTGATCCTCTTCCACACACAGGGCCACAGCGGTGGTTTTCATGTTCTCCTGCCCCGGCACCGCCTGCTGTTCCCGCAGGGCGCGGTTGGCTGCCTGGAACAGCTCCAGCAGAGCCTCCTGGTCGGGGAATGCTTCCCCTGTACAACCGGCAAAGATCACATCGGCAGCCAGAGCGGAGGCTACCTCACCGCTCTGGTGCCCGCCCAGTCCGTCGGCCACCAGGAAAGCCCCGCGCTGCCCCTGAACAGAGCAGCGGACACTGTCCTCGTTGTTTTCCCGACCGCCGCGGTTGGTATACATATATGCGGATAGTTTCATGCCTTACTCCAGATCCAGATAAATGGTGTTCTCCACCTCGCCCAGGTAGATCGAACTCTTTGGCGAAAGCTTGGTGGGCACATCCGGAGCCAGGCGTTGGCCGCCGACCAGGAAGGTGCCGTAGGAGGAGTGGAGGTCCGTCACCACAAAGACCTGCTCCCGCTCGTCGAAAAACACCTGGCAGTGATGGGAGCTGACTCCGGGGGTGTCATCCCGGTACACCAGACGGCAGGTGGCATTGTCGCGGCCTACCTGTATCGGCTGGTGATGCAGGGGGACCGTCATGCCGCCGTGCTGGGCAGCCAGAGAGCGCAGGACCGGCGTCCTCTGCCTGGGTGCTTCGGGGACGGATTGCTGTTCCGCCTGCTGCCGGCGCTTCTTCTTTTTGCTCCGGCTTACCGCCACAATAACAACGATGAGAAGGAGCAGAACCACTGCGGCCCCGGCCGCAGCCAGATAGAGCATCTGCGAATCCTGCGTCCCGGCCAGGGTGTAAGGGATGTTATTCCGGTCCAGCATAGGCAGCACTTCGGCAATGCTCACAGCATAGAAGAGGTTCTGATCCAGATTGGAGGCCGCGGTATTGATACCCAGAACCGCGCCGGTGCCGTCAGTCAGAGGACCGCCGGAGTTGCCGCCGCTTATGGCGGTATCGGTCTGGATGAGCCGGCGGCCCGTGCCGCTCTCCGTCAGCAGCCGGCCAATGCTGCCGGTGGTGACAGAGGCATCGCTCGGGCTGAAAGAGCTGACCGCCTGGACGGTCATATCTGCCGCCAGAGGATAGCCCACAGCATAAACCTCATCCCCCAGCATCTCGTCTGCCGGAGCGCGCAGGGGCAGGGAGATCCGCTTGTCCGTGGGTTCCTCCAGCTTCAAAAGGGCAATATCTTTCTCCGCGTCGTACTCCACCAGGTAGACTTCCGCCTCGTCATCCTCGTCAAAGAGGACGTGAAGAGTACCGCCGCCCTGGGCTTTGCCGGTAAGGATGAACTCCTCCACCACATGGCAGTTGGTGATGATGTATTCCGGGTCCTCCCCGGCCGCACCTACGAAAAAGCCGGTACCCCGCCAGTAGTTCATGACCCCATCCTGGTCAGGGGCGCCGGTGCGGATCAGCACGATGCCGCTGAGCACATCCTGGTCAAAGGCGGCCAGGGCAGGCACGGACAAAGTCAGCGCCATCAGCGCTGCCACCGCCAGCGCCGCAAGTCTGTGAAACCGTTTCATTCCCATCTCTCCTGTCTTATTCTTTATTGATACAAAATCAAAATGCCCGTATAGTTATCCTGCCCGGGCAGACGCTTCTCCTCCACAAAGGTCTCCAGCAGCCGGCACCCCTCATCGGGGGGCAGGGACATGGCCTCCCGCAGTTCCGCCGGGGACAGGATGCCGCTGATCCCGTCGGAACAGAGGAGGATCGCATCGCCCCGTTTCAGCCGCCAGGGCCGCAGGCTCTGGTCCACAGCTTCCAGATTCTGCATCCCCACAAAGGCGGTGAGGCGGCGGGCGTCCTCGTTCTCCTCGGCCCGGCTTTTCTGGATCACGTCCTCCTGAAGCTCTTGACGGTACAGGTCGTTGAGGCAGGTCTGCTCCTCATTGAGCTGGAATACCCCCTCCCCCCGCTTGAGAAAGACGGCGCTGTCCCCCACACTGAGCCAGTGGAGCGTCTCGTGAAAGATCCGAACCGCCACCACGGTGGTGCCGCTGCGGCCGGCAAAGCGCTGGAAGATCCCGTCGCTGACGGCCAGCGTCCCCTCCCGCAGCTGCTGAGGTACGTCCCCCTCGTCCAGCAGGGACTGGAAAAGCTGGAGAAAGCCGTCGATTGCCGCCTCGCTGGCGTCCTTGCCGTCCTCCATGCCGCCCATGCCGTCGCACACCACGGCAAAGAGGCCCCGGCGCTCCAGCTCTTGCGCGTTGGAGGCATTGAGCACGGCGAAGGAATCCTCCTGCCGATCCCGCTGCCCAACGCCCTGAACGTTTCCCAGACGCAGGGCCGGAGCGCGCCGCTCCTGAGGACGCTCCATAGTGGGGTTCTCCTCCGTCACCCGGCGCTGCCGCCGGAACAGGCGATCAAGCATCCCCATTGTCCCGCTCCGTTTCTTTCTTCCAGGTAAATCGCTCTGAACACAGTGGAATGAAGAGCAGCTTTGTCTCTCCAAAATCAATCAGGTCATAGGCTTGGAGCGGCATGGGCCCGAACACCTCTTCCCCGTTCAAGTAAACAATGTTCCGTCCGTCGCCGGGAAGAAGGTTGAACCGGTTGTTCCGGTCGCTGTAGCTGACCTTTGCGTGGTTCTCCGCAGAGATGGTCCGGTCACCGGTGATGGTGATGTCCATGCGGTCGCTGCGGCCGATGGCGTTGATCCCACCGCGGATGGTGTAGCTTTTGCCCCGGCTGGGACCCTCGACGCAGGCCAGCCACCCCCCCACCGGGTCAAAGCCCATGGTCTCCTGCATCAGGGCCACGGTTTTCCCCGCCTCTGTGACGCTGACGCCCCTGGGGGGCGCGGTAGGAGTGGGCTCCGCCGCCGGAGCGGGAGCGTACCCCCGCGGAGGCATGGTTTTCTGGGGTGCAGTCACCGGAATGGCGCCTTGGGGCGCATAGCCCCTGGGGGGCATGGTCTTGTTGTCCGCTGTGACGCTGACGGCCCCCTGAGGAGCGTATCCCCGGGGAGGGGCGGTCCGGTTGTCCGCGGTCACCGGCGTGCCATGGAGAGGCGCGGTGGCGCCGGGAGCGGTGACGGATACCGGGGCCGTGGCGCTGGGGGCGGTGGTGCGGATGGGGGCCGTCCGCCCGGCGGCAGCCACGGTGATCTGTTGGTTGGTGTTGCAGTAGGGACAGGTGGGGTACTTCTCCGGGTCGTAGAGATGTCCCCGCCCGCACTCGATCTGTGCCATGGGAAAAACCTCCTTTGTCAGCGATCAGTAGATATCCAGACTTGGCACGAAGGACACCGGGGAGGTGTCAATCCCGTCGACGGTGTTGTTGACTCTGAGTTCTGTCAGATTTGTCAGGTTCCGCAGGGGTTCCAGGCTCTGAACCGGATTCCTCCAGTCCCCAATATACAGCGTGAGGCTCCGCAGCCCCGTTAGAGAACTCAAGGGCGAGATGTCATTGCCGGGTACATTGCCGTTAATATAGAGTTCTGTCAGCCCCGTCAGGGAACTGAGCGGCGCCAGGGACACCGCCGGCGCGTCTGTGCCCGTACTCCCATAGTAGTGTAAGGTTTTCAGGTTGGTCAGGCCGCTGAGGGGGGCGAGGCTCTCCACATTTCCGTTGATGTCTAGCTCCTGGAGCCGTGTCAGATTGGCAACGCCATCGATATTCAGGGGTGTTGTCAGGTCATAGTCCCGGTTGGGCAGATTCAGGATTTGAAGATTGGTGAGCCCTGCCAGAGGATCTAAATTCGTATAGGTGGCGTTGCTGCCGCTGAGGGACAGTTCAGTAAGCCCTGTCAGGTTCTCCAAGCCCTCCAGGCTGCTCAGGCCGTCTGCACTGAGGTAGAGCGTCTGGAGGCCGGTCAGGTTCTCCAACCCGCTCAGCCGGCTTACATTCACCGAATAGAGCTGCAGGCTGTGCAGGGCTGTGAGGCCCGACAGCGGGGAGAGATCCACCGTTTGCTGCCCAGTACCGCCGCCGCTGAGGGTGAGCTCCTGGAGCTTGGTCAAGTTCCGCAGAGGCTCCAGAGAGGAGATTCCATTTGCTCCGGAGATACTGCAGGTGGTAAGGCCGGTAAGCCCCTCCAGCCCGGTGAGGCTCTTCACCCCGTCGATATTCAGCGACAGCTCCTTCAGCTCTGACATACCCGCCAGAGCGTCCAGGTTCTCCACATAGACGGCGGATGCATTGCTGTAGCTTTGGATGCGCAGGCTCTGGAGCTTGGTCAGAGGCGCCAGTGGGGAGAGGTCGGTGAAGGTGTAGTTCTCCCCGTTGATATCCAGGCTGGTGAGGCTGGTGCACCCCTGGAGGCCGTCCAGGCTCTCCAGTCCGTCCACATAGAGCCGCAGCTCCCGCAGGCTGGTGAGGCCCTCCAGGCCCTTCAAATTTTTCAGATTCCCGGTGCCGGTGCCGCTGATCTGCAGATTCTGGAGCTTGGTCAGGCCGCTCAAGGCACTGAGATCCTGAAGATTATGAGAACCGTAGATCTGCAGCTCTGTGAGATTGACCGCATTTTCCAAACCCTTGAGGCTCTCCAAGCCGTTGACGTCAATGCGGAGGGCCTGAAGTTTGGTCAGGCCGCTGAGAGCGCTCAGGTCTTTGGCGGGGAAACCGGTACCGTCATAAGTATTGAGGTTCAGGTCCGTCAGGGAAGTCATCCCTGACAATGCCGACAGAGCCTCGCTGTCCAGCCCGGAGAGGTCGCCGTACAGCTGGAGATCCTGGAGCTTGGTTAGACCGCTCAGCGGGCTCAGATCCGTGATATGTCCTACCGTCAATCCCAATTCCGTCAACTCCGTCAGCCCTGCCAGAGGAGAGAGATCGGTGATCATCCCCGGTGTGTTGCCCCAGTTCCCGGAGAAGTACATCCCCTCCAGCTTTGTCAGATTCGCCAGAGGAGTGAGATCCGAAATCTGGCTCTGAGGCGGCAGGCCTACCCAGCGGAGGTCCGTCAGTCCCGCCAATGGCGACAGATCTGTGATACCGTTGTTCCCATCCCCCAGTTCCAATTCCCGCAGACCTGTCATATCCGTCAGGAAGGAGAGATCCGTGATATCGTTGCCGCGGAGGTTCAGGTAGGTCAGGTTGATCATGTACTTGAGATCTTCCACGTCAGCATCGGTGAGCCCCATGCCCTCCAGCTCCAGCTCCCGCTCATTGGTACTGTACTCCTGTCCATTGATGGTAATGGAGGCCACCGCCGACTGACGCAGGGGCGGGCCGTCGTCCCGACCGCCTCCGCCGCTTCCTCCGCCGTCGAATACGACGCCCAGGACGATCAGCACCACCAGCACCGCCGCGGCGATGCCGCCGTAGAGGGCCGGCTTTTTCTTAATCCGCTGGACCAGACGGTCCACTCCATTGACAGGGGGCGGGGGCTCCGCACCGGGCACCGCCACCACCTGCCGGGACTCGATGGCGTCCAGAAATTCCTGGGCGTTCTGAAACCGGTCCTCCGGCTGGACCGCCAGGCCTTTCAAAATTGCCTTGTCCAGATACTCCGGGATCTCAATGCCCAGCTTTGAAATGGGCACCAGCTCATCCTGGTCCAGCCGCTCCAGACTCTCCGGCGGCAGAAAGCCCGTGATGGCCGCATAGAAACACGCCGCACAGGAGTATACGTCGGTATAGGGCCCCTGGCGGCTGCGCCGGATGTACTGCTCCTTGGGGGCGTAGCCCACCTTCAAAATCACGTCCAGGCTCTTGCTCTTGTCCCCGATGGAGTACCGCGCCGAGCCGAAGTCCAGGAGTTTCACCATGCCATCCTTGGTGATGTAGATGTTGTCCGGCGTCACGTCACGGTGAATGAACCCCTCCTGGTGCACCGTCGTCAGCGCCCGCAGAACGGGGATCATCACATTCAGGGCATCCTCCACCGACACCTTTCCGCCGTGGTTGGCGATGTAGGTTTTGAAGGAGATGCCCTCGATGTAGTCCATGACAAAATAGGATGTGCCGTTCTCGTCAAAATAGCTGGACACACCGGCAATATTGGGGTTGCCGATGAACTTGGCCAGAGTCCGGGCCTCCTCCTGGAACCGCTCGGCGCCGTAGCCGAAAGCTTCTGTTTTGCTCTCGGCCAGGACGGACACTGTGGTGCCCTCCACACGGGTGGCAATATCGCTGGGCATAAATTCCTTGATGGCCACTTTTGCGTTCAGCTGGGTGTCCAGGGCCAGATACGTGATGCCGAAGCCGCCCTGTCCCAGTACACGGCCGACGATGTACCGCCCCTCCAGCACCGTTCCGGCCCGCAGGGCAACGGGAAATTTCTTCTCATTCTCCGCCAGATCAAAACCGCAGTGTGGACAGGGGCCATCCCCCTCCGGCCTTTCCTGGAAGCAGTTATAGCACAGGTTCCGCCGCCCGGTCGGATAATCCATATGTCTTCACCTCTCCGCTTGATAGTGCGTTCTGCTCCTATCATACCGGTTTTTCCCACCTGCCGCAATATGCTGGCTGCATAGGGAAAGAGGCCCGGGAGCCGCAGCGAGCGGCTCCCGGGCCTCTTTATCATTGTACTTGTGCCGGCGGCGCTTACAGCGTGGCCAGCAGGATGAAGTTCAGGATAAACAGGGCTGTGGCGCACCAGAGGATGGGGTGGATGTCCTTGGTCTTCTTGGTGCAGATCTTCACCAGGCAGTAGGAGATGAAGCCAAATGCGATACCATAGGAGATGGAGTAGCACAGGGCCATGAAGATGCCGGCAAAGAAGGCGGGGACCGCCTCGGCCATGTCGTCCCACTTGATGTCGATGAAGGAGGACACCATCAGGATGCCCACCACCACCAGGGCCGGTGCCGTGGCGGCATAGGGGATGGCGCTGATAAAGGTGGAGAGGAAGGCGCTGGCGATAAAGCACAGGGCCACCACAACGCTGGTCAGGCCCGTGCGGCCGCCGGCGCCGATGCCCGCGGCACTCTCCACGAAGGTGGTGGTGTTGGAGGTGCCGAAGATGGCACCGATGGAGGTGGCGGTAGCGTCGGCAAACAGGGCGCGGTCCATCTTGGACTTGAAGCCGGCATTGGTCTCCAGAGCTTTTTCGTCCTCCTCGCTGAAGATGCCGCTGCGCCGACCGGTACCGATGAAAGTACCGATGGTGTCAAAGGTATCAGACAGGCTGAAAGAGAAAATGGTGATCAGCACCAGGGGGATCTTGGTGGGATCAGAGAACAGGGAGCCGAAGCCCGCCTCGGTGAAGATCACGCCGAAGGTGGAGGGCAGGGCGGCGCAGGCCTCAGAGAAGCTGACGGTGTCGCCGGTGACGGTGACGCCCATGGGGATGCCGATCAGGGTGGTGACCACGATGCCGATCAGGATCCCGCCCTTGACCTTCATCACCTCCAGGACGATGATCAGCGCCAAACCGATGAGAAACAGCCAGAAAGCGGGCTGATTCAGGGTTGCCAGGGCAGGAACACCGCTGCTGAAGTTCAGAATACCCACGTTCAGCAGACCGATGTAGGCAATAAATACGCCGATGCCGCCGCCGATGGCGTTTTGGAGGCTGCGGGGGATGGCCTTGATGATGTGCTTACGGATCTTGGTGACAGTAATGAAGATGTTGATCAGGCCGCAGATAAAGACCATGGTCAGGGCTTGCTGCCAGGTAAAGCCCAGGGTAAAACACACCGTGTAAACAAAGAATGCGTTCAAACCCATACCAGGGGCCTGGGCATAGGGCACGTTGGCCACCAGGCCCATGACCAGGGTTCCGATGACGGAAGCGATGATAGTGGCCAGGAACACGGCGCCCCACTCCATGCCCGACTCACTGAGGATGCTGGGGTTGACCACGATGATGTAGGCCATGGCAAAGAAAGTAGTAATGCCTGCCACGATTTCCGTGCCTACGGTTGTTCCGTTTTCCTTGAGTCTGAAAAATCGGTTCATTGCAGTATCTCTCCTCTCATAACACAGTTGAAACCACTTTGAAAACAGCAGCGCGCGGGGCGTCACAGGCCGCTGTTTCCTCTATAGGTAGATTTTACTATGAAACGGAAGGAAAAGCAATCAAAAGATTTTGCACGCCTGAAAAACGCCCCGGAAAAATCGTGCGGGTGCCGACGCGGAAACGGGCCGCCTCCGGCAGGTGCCGGGGGCGGCCCCATGGATGTTTTAGTCAGCGCATGACACTCAGCTCTTCCGATGACGGGCGAAGGCGCGCTGGCAGGCCTTGACAGCCTCCACCACGGGAATGACCAGCACCGCCAGTCCCAGAGCCACCGCATACTCCAGCAGGCTGATATGCTCAAAGCCAAAGGCGGTAGAGATGCCGGGAAGGTAGATGACGGCCGTGGTGAGGACAAGACTGAGCAGCATGGCGCCCCAGAGGATCTTGTTGTGGCTGTGGAGGGAGAAGACGCTGCCGCGCTGGGAGCGCATGTTGAAGCTGTGGAAAATTTCCGCCATGTTCATTGTGAGGAATGCCATGGTAACGCCGTCGGGGCTCTGCGTGATCTCCCACACGCCGCTCTCCATAAAGTGCCCCACGAAATAGGCGGCCAGAGTAACCGCAGTGACCAGGGCGCCCTGATAAAACACATCAATGCCAAGGCCGCCGGCGAAGATGCCGTCGCTTGCCTTGCGGGGCGGGCGGCGCATCAGATCCGGCTCGCCCTTCTCCACCCCCAGAGCAAGGGCAGGGAAGCAGTCGGTGATCAGGTTGATCCACAGCAGGTGTACCGGCTCCAGGATCACAAAGCCCATCAGGGTGGCCAGGAAGACGCTGAGCACTTCGCTCATATTGGAGCCCAGCAGGAACTGGATGGCCTTGCGGATGTTGTCGTAGATCCGGCGGCCCTCCTGCACGGCGCCGACAATGGTGGCAAAGTTGTCGTCAGCCAGGACCATGTCCGCCACGTTCTTGGTAACATCGGTGCCGGTGATCCCCATGCCCACGCCGATGTCCGCAGACTTGATGGAGGGCGCGTCATTGACGCCGTCGCCGGTCATGGCGGTGATGCAGCCGTTTTTCTTCCAGGCGTTGACAATGCGGACCTTATGCTCCGGCTGTACCCGGGCATAGACGCTGTAGTGGGTGATGGTCTTGTCCAGTTCCTCGTCGCTGATCTGGTTGAGCTGGGCGCCGGTGATGGCCTGGTCATCGTGTTCCAGGATCCCCAGCTGCTTTGCGATGGCCACAGCGGTGTCCCGGTGGTCGCCGGTAATCATCACCGCCCGGATGCCGGCGGTCTTGCACTGGGCGATAGCATCTTTCACCTCAGGGCGGATCGGGTCGATCATGCCTGCCAGCCCCAGGAAGGTGAGGTCGTGCTCCAGCGCCGCGGGGGACTGGTCGGCGGGCAGCTCCTCATAGATCCGCTCCGCAGCGGCCAGCACCCGCAGCGCCTGATCCGCCATGCCCTTGTTGTGGGAAAGGATCTCGGCGCGGGCCGCCTCGTCCAGGGGCAGGACTTGCCCGCCCTTCTCGTAGTGGGTGCACAGGCTCAGCAGCACATCGGGAGCACCCTTGGTATACTGGACGAACTTGTCCCCGACTTTGTGGATCGTGGACATCATCTTGCGGCCGGAATCAAAGGGGGCCTCTCCGACTCGGGGAGTCTCCGCTTCCAGCGCGCCTTTGGGCATCCCCTCCTTGGCGGCCCAGTTGACCAGAGCGCACTCGGTGGGCTCACCTACGGCATTCCCCGTCTCATCGGGGGCGGCGTCGGAACAGAGGGACATGGCCCGGGCGGTGTGTTTGGCATCGCCAAAGGAATCCACCACGGTCATTTTGTTCTGGGTGAGCGTCCCGGTCTTGTCTGAGCAGATCACCTGGGCACAGCCCAGGGTTTCCACGGCCGTGAGGCGGCGGATGACAGCGTTGCGCTTGGACATGTTGGTGACGCCGATGGAGAGGACGATGGTCACCACGGTGGCCAAGCCCTCCGGAATGGCCGCCACAGCCAGGGAGACAGCCACCATAAAGGTGCTGATAATGGTATCCAGATGGAAGTCTCCGGCTTTCAGCAGGCTGAAAGCAAAGATAAACACACAGATCCCCAGCACAAGCACGCTGAGAATTTTGCTCAGCTGGGCCAGTTTGCGCTGCAATGGCGTCTGATTGTCGCCGGCTTGGGCCAAGGCATCGGCTATTTTGCCCATCTCCGTGTCCATACCGGTGGCGCAGACCACCGCCCGGCCCCGGCCGTAGACCACGGTGGAGCCCATGTAGACCATGCATTTCCGGTCGCCCAGCGGAACCTCGCCATCGGAGAGGATGGCATCCACTTCCTTCTCCACCGGCACACTCTCGCCCGTGAGGGCAGCCTCCTCCGCCTTCAAGCTGGCGCTCTCCAGAATGCGGCAGTCAGCGGGCACCGCATCACCGGCCTCCAGGATTATCACATCACCAGGCACCAGTTCCTCGCTTTTCAGGAGGACCATTTTCCCGTCCCGCAGCACCTTGCTGGTGGCGGCGGTCATTTCCTGGAGGGCCTCGATGGCCTTCTCTGCTTTGCTCTCCTGGTATACGCCGAGCACTGCGTTGATGACCACCACGATGAGGATGATGACCACGTCGGCAAAGCTTTCGTTGGCATAGGCGGCGGTGACACCCGACACCAGGGCCGCCACCAGGAGAATGATGATCATGGGGTCGCTGAGCTGCTGGAGGAAGCGTTGGAGCAGAGTGGTTCTCTTCCCCTCGGCCAGTTTGTTGGGACCGTACTGGGCAAGACGCTGCCCGGATTCCTGACCGGTGAGGCCTCTGGCAGAACTTTGCAGGTGGTCGAGAACCTGCTCAGGGCTCTGCTGATGGTAGTTCATGATAACGATTTCCTTTCTCGTTGTATTTGCCGCAGCCCCCGGCAGAGGCTGCGGCTTGGATCTGCTGTTAAAATGCCTTGTGAGATATTATACTATGCAGCTGGTGGAAAACAAAGGGAGTTTGTAAAAGTTTACAGTCTATTCATCCTTTTTTTGTATTCCTGTATCTCCGGGTGCGGAACGGACCGCCCCCAGCCTTTCGGCCTGCTCTGCATTCCCGCCGCTACATTATAATAATAACATATCAAAAAAAGCAGATGACCGCCAGATGGATTCCGATGCACAATGCCATACCGGCCAGCGTGGGCAGCAGAACCGCCAGAAGGGTCCACTTCAGGCTGCCGGTCTCCCGATAGATCGTGACGGTCGTAGTGCCGCAGGGGAAGTGAAACAGCATGAAGATGGTGGCACACAGGGCGGTCTCCATGGTCCAGCCGTTCTGAATCAACAGAATTTTCAGTTCTGTCAGACCCGTATAGCCTGTGAGCGTGCCGGTGGCGAGATAGCCCATCAAAAGGACGGGGACCACAATTTCGTTGGCAGGAAATCCCAACAGAAAAGCCAGAAGGATCATGCCGTCCAGCCCCATCAGGCTGCCAAGAGGATCCAGAAACGCAGCGCAGGCGGTCAGCAGCGGCGCGCCGTTCACAGTGATATTGCCCAGCAGCCAGATAAGAAGTCCTGCCGGCGCCGCCACGGATACCGCACGGCCAAGGACAAACACTGTCCGGTCCAGGAGGGAGCGGAGCAGAACTTTTCCCACCTGGGGCATCCGGTAAGGCGGCAGCTCCAGGGAGAAAGCGGAGGGTGCTCCCTTGAGCACGGTGTGGGAAAGCAGCTTGGAGACGGCCAGCGTCATGCCAACTGCCAGCACGATTGTTCCCAGCAGCAGCGCCGCCGAGGTCAGGGAGGCGGCAAGGCCGCTGCCGGTGACAAAAAACATGGTGAGCAGGGCAATGAGGGTGGGAAAGCGGCCATTGCAGGGAACAAAGCTGTTGGTAAGAATGGCAATCAGCCGTTCCCGGGGACTGTCGATGATGCGGCAGCCCATCACACCGCAGGCATTGCACCCCAATCCCATACACATGGTCAAGCTCTGCCGGCCGTGAGCACCGGCTCTCCGGAAGGCGTGGTCCAGGTTGAAGGCCACCCGGGGCAGATACCCGGCATCCTCCAGCAGGGTAAAAAGCGGGAAAAAGATGGCCATGGGGGGCAGCATCACAGAGACGACCCAGGCCGCTGTGCGGTACACGCCGTCTACCAGGGCGCTTTGGACGCTCAGGGGCAGAAAGTCCAGCAGAGCGCGCAGAGGCTCCTGGAACCCCAGCAGGAGGTCGGACAGCAATTCCGAGGGCACGTTGGCTCCGGCAATGGTAAGCCAGAACACCAGCCCCAGCAAAAGCAGCATCGCAGGAATGCCTGTGGCCCGGGACGTCAGCAGCCGATCCAGCCGCCGGTCCCGGCGGTCCGCCTGCTCTGGCACGCGTATTGCCAGGGCCGCCAGGGATCTGGCATGGGCTGTGAGCGCCGCTGTTCGGGCGTCCTCTCGCTGCTCCGGCAATTGACAGGTCCCATCCGGCTCCGGTATGGGGCGCTGCGGCGGAGGCAGCGGATGAAGAACCGCCTGGCGGAGGGTCTCCCGGAGATTGTCCAGACCTTCGCCGCCTCGGACCGCGGCACCCACCACAGGAACGCCCAGAGCGTCCTGTAAGGCGGTTAGATCCACAATCATCCCCTTTTTCCGGGCCTCGTCCAGAAGATTGACACACAGCACCACAGGGTGGGTGGAATCCATGATCTGCAAGACCAGGTTGAGGTTCCGCTCCAGACAGGTGGCGTCGGCTACCACCAGCGTGACATCGGCCGCGCCGGACTGGATAAAGTCCCGGGCAATCTCCTCCTCCGGACTGTCGGCCCGAAGGGAGTAGGTCCCCGGCAGGTCTACCAGGGTATACTGCTCTCCTCGGTATGTAAAGCAGCCACGGGCCGTGGCCACAGTCTTGCCCGGCCAGTTGCCCGTGTGCTGGTGAAGGTGGGTCAGCGCGTTGAAGAGAGTGGATTTGCCCACATTTGGGTTGCCCGCCAGGGCAATGGTATAGGTGCGGTCAGTCAATGGATAGGACCTCACTTTCCTGAAATAGCAATCCGCGCCGCATCCTCCCGGCGCAGGGCGATAACTGCCCCGCTGACGCCGTACGCTACCGGGTCGCCCCAGGGGCTGGCCTGGAGAGCGGAGACTGCCGCGCCGGGGACGAATCCAAGATCCAGCATCCGCCGCCGCTTGCCGCCGGTGAAGGTCAGGCTGGACACGGTGGCGCTGCTGCCCACGGGCAGTTGGTCCAAGGTGGAGACCAAAACTTTTGCCCCCTTTCCCTTTGTGCTGTTCCAGCCTATGCGTCTGGACGAGCCGCTGTTCCCATGGGGCGGCGCGCCGTGGAAAAACGCGGCTTTCTTTAACAGAACCTTCTCTTGACAAGGCATGTCCGGTGACCTATGATAAAATGGTAATTTAGGGAGGGTATCTATGCCATATGAAGGATGAAAAAACCAATGCGATGACACTTGACTGTCTGGCGGTGGGGGACAGCTGCCTAATCCGCCAGGTGGGCAATCAGCGGGGCGCTGTCAAGCGCCGCCTGGTGGATATGGGCATCACCCCGGGTACTGTGGTGAAGCTGGTGAAAATCGCTCCCATGGGGGACCCGCTGGAGGTGTCCCTGCGGGGATATGAACTGTCTCTGCGGCGGGAGGACGCAGCCCAGATCCGGATAGAAGCGCTGACCCAGGCCCAGGCCGCCAGGGCCCAGGTGCCGGAGGAGTCCTACCAGCTCCACAACAACTGTTATGGCAACTGTGCTGCCTGCGGCAAAAGCTGCGGGGATCAGGCGGCTATGGAGGCTATGCGCCGGGCCCACATTCACGAGCAGGAGCAGCACCCGCGGCAGTACGATGCTACCGAGCACGACAAGCGCCAGTGGAAGGTGGCTTTGGTCGGCAATCCCAATGCCGGCAAGACGACCCTGTTCAACGCCCTTACCGGCTCCAACCAGTATGTGGGCAACTGGCCCGGCGTCACAGTGGAAAAGAAGGAGGGCATCGCCCGCGTGGGGGAGCTGAGCTTTACCCTGGTGGACCTGCCGGGAATTTACAGCCTCTCCCCCTATTCCATGGAGGAGATCGTGGCCCGGAAGTTTATCATCGACGAAAAGCCTGATGCTATCATCAATATCGTGGACGCCACCAACCTGGAGCGGAACCTGTACCTCACCATGCAGCTGCTGGAGCTGGAGCGGCCCACGGTCATGGCCCTGAACTTCATGGATGAGGTGGAGAAACAGGGGATCACCATTGACTGTGACCGTCTCTCCGCCCAACTGGGGATCCCGGTGGTACCCATTTCTGCTCGGGACAACAAAAACATTGATAAACTGGTGCAGGAGGCCCACCATATGATGCACACGGGCCTCACGCTGGAACCCGACGACCTGTATGACGATTTTACCCACGCCATCCATCACCGCATCACAGAATTGATCCATGACCGGTGCTACGGGGTGGGGATTCCCGCTCACTGGGCCAGCATCAAGCTGCTGGAGGGGGATGAGGAGGTCGCCAAGGCGCTGGGGCTTGGCGAGACGACCCGGGCGCGCATCGAGCAGATCGCGCAGGAGTATGAGGCAGCCAATCCTCTGGGAGACCGGGAAACCATGATCGCCGACAGCCGGTACAAGTTCATCGAGCGGGCGGTGCGCTACGCGGTCCACAAGCCGGAGAGCAGGGGGAAAAAGACCGTCACCGAGCGCATTGACGCCATTGCCACCCATAAAATCTGGGCCATCCCCGTGTTTCTGGGCATGATGCTTCTGATGTTCCTGCTGACCTTCTCCGGCCCGGGCAAATGGCTGGGCGATCTGCTGGCCCTGTTTATTGACAACGTACTGAGTCCCGGCGTGGCCGGCTGGCTCGCCCACATCGCCGCCCCGGCCTGGGTGCAGGGCCTCATTGTGGACGGTATTATCGCCGGTGTTGGGGGCGTGCTGGTATTCCTGCCCCAGATCGCCATGCTTTTCCTGTTCCTGTCCATGCTGGAGGACACGGGCTACATGGCCCGGGCCGCCTTTGTCATGGACCGGACGTTGCGCCACTTCGGCCTCTCGGGCAAGGCCTTCATCCCCATGCTCATGGGCTTTGGCTGCACGGTGCCCGCCATCATGGGCGCCCGCACCATGGA
>CALXDF010000039.1 GCA_944386995.1 uncultured Oscillospiraceae bacterium | reverse complement strand
CCGAGGCGGGCAAGTCGGTGGTGGATGCGCTGGATGGGAACATCCTGTATGTCAGCGTGATGAACCACCTGTCCATCGACTGTGACTGCGACGGCAACCCGGCCCAGCCGGATATGCACGACATGGGCATCCTGGCCTCCACGGACCCGGTGGCCCTGGATCAGGCCTGCGTGGATCTGGTGTACGCCTCCCAGGACGACACGGAGTCTCTCATCAACCGCATGGAGTCCCGCAATGCCATCCACGTGCTGGAGCACGGTGAGGACATCGGCCTGGGCAGCCGCACCTACCAGCTGGTGAGCATCGATGCGTGAGGTGCTGGACGTCCTGCACCGGGAGTTCGTCTACCTCTGGTATTATTTCGATGTGCAGCTGCGTCAGATCTTCGGCTACTGGGTGCTTGGCATCTTGCTGGGCTCCTGCGTGTCAGTCTTTCTGAAGGACAGGATTCACGGCCTGCTCCGTTCTATGAGTGAGAGCCGGATGGAACTGTGGGGCATCGTCCCCGCCAGCCTGCTGGGGATCGCGTCACCGCTGTGTATGTATGGGACCATTCCCCTGGCGGCCTCCTTCTCCCGAAGCGGGATGCGGGACGAGTGGCTGGCATCCTTTATGATGTGTTCCATCCTCCTCAACCCCCAGCTGATCATTTACAGCACCGCCCTCGGGACGACGGCGCTGGTGGTCCGGATCGTGTCCTGCTTTCTGTGCGGGATCGCCGCCGGACTGCTGATCTGGGCGTTCCGGAGCGGAAAACCGTTCTTCCGCTTTGACGGCTTTGACGAGCCCGTGAGCCGCGACACGGACCCCAATCCTGCCCTCTGTCTGCTCAAGAATATCGGGCGCAATATCAAGGCCACCGGTCCCTATTTCCTGCTGGGCGTAGCGCTGTCCGCCCTATTCCAGCGGTATGTGCCGCAGGACCTGATGACGGCGGCCTTCGGCGGGAACGAGGCCTTCGGCGTGCTGATGGCGGCCACCATCGGCGTGCCCCTTTACGCCTGCGGCGGCGGGACCATCCCCCTGCTCCAGGCCTGGCTCATGGACGGCATGAGCATGGGCAGCGCAGCGGCCTTTATGGTCACCGGGCCGTCCACCAAGATCACCAATCTGGGGGCGCTGAAGATCGTGCTGGGTCTGAAGCATTTTCTCCTCTATCTGGCCTTTGTGATGGTTTTTTCCTTCCTCACGGGGCTGGCGGTCAATCTTTTGATTTGAGAATGGAGCGAACGACCATGGTATTTTATTTCACCGCCACAGGCAACAGCCTGTATGTAGCGAAACATTTCTCAGACAAGCCCGTCAGCATCCCCCGGGTGATGCGGGGACCCAGCGCCAGTTTTCCGATGACGCCATCGGCATCGTCTGCCCGGTCTATGCCGGGGAACCGCCCAGGATGGTGAAACAGTTCCTGCGGGAGTCCAGCTTTCAGGCGGACTATGTCTACTTCATCCTGACCTATGGCTTTGATGCGGCCGACGCGCCGGAGTTCACGGCCCGGCTGGCGGCGGAGGCGGGGGTCCGGGTGGACTACATCGCTTCGATCCTGATGGCGGACAACTATCTTCCGGTCTTTGACATGGCCGAACAGATGGGCATGGATAAAAATCAGAAAGATGATCGTCAGCGATGCGCTGTAATAGAGCATCATGACCAGAGAGCCGATAATGGTTCCAATAGCGACGATCATTTTCAGCAGACCGGTCTGGAGCACATCGGCGATTTTATCAAGGTCACTGGTTACACGGCTCAGGATCTCACCGGCCTTGTTCTGGTCAAAAAAGCGCAGGGGGAGACGGTTCAGTTTGTGGGCGATCTGCCGGCGTAACTCCAGGTTCAGACTTTCGGCCACATTGGCCATTAACCAGGACTGCAGATAGTAGAAGATCCAGGTAAAAAAGTACTGGATGCTGAGCCGCGTGAGTGCTTGCCCCATATTTGTCCATGTGATGGAGAAGGGGGTTCCGTGTTTCCACGCCGCCTGAATGCTCTGCCAGAGGCGGTCGATAACCAATGCGCTGTACATGGGCGTATAAATACTGAGTCCCACATAGAGCACAATGGAAACGGCAACCACGGCAAGCCGGATGCGCTGCCCTTTCAACTGGGAAAACAGCCGGACAACCGTGCTTTGTTTCTTCTGATTCAAAGACTGGGTCATGCTTCCTGCGCCTCCTTTGTCTGCGAGTCATAGATTTCGCGGTAAACCGCGCAATTTCTCAACAATTCCTCGTGGGTTCCGATCCCGGCCATCTGTCCCTCATGAAGCACCACGATCTGATTTGCATGCTGGATCGTGCTGACCCGCTGGGCGATAATCAACACGGCGGCATCCTGCGTCTCTTTGGCCAGGGCTTTGCGGAGTGCTGCGTCCGTTTTGAAGTCCAGTGCGGAAAAGCTGTCGTCAAAAATATACAGTTCCGGCTTCTTTACCAGCGCCCGTGCGATAGACAGACGCTGCTTCTGCCCGCCGGAGAAGTTGGTTCCGCCCTGCGCCACAAAGGAGTTCAGTCCATCCGGCAGAGAGCGGATAAACGCGTCGGCCTGAGCCACCTCTGCCGCATGCATCAGGTCCTGCTCACTGGCATCTTGGTTGCTGTAGCGCAGATTGCTGGCAATGGTGCCGGAAAACAGCCAGGCTTTCTGCTGGACATAGGCAAGATGGTCCCGCAGGTAATGTTGGGTCATCCTGCGAATATCGACCCCATTCAGACAGACTGCCCCCTCCGTCACGTCGTGGAACCGGAGGATCAGCGATGCAACGGTGGATTTGCCGCTGCCGGTGCCGCCGATGATCGCGGTGGTCTCGCCGCGGCGGCAGACGAAATTCAGGCGGCTGAGAGTGTCTTCTTCTGCATCCGCAAAGCGGAAGGACACGTTCCGGAAGGCCAGAACTTCATCGGCCGTTTCCTTTGGAATGTCTGGATCCTCGGACACCATATCCTGGATCTCGGGCGTGTGTTCCAGTACCAGCCGGACCCGTTCGCAGCACTCCAGCGCACGGGGCATGGTCAGAATCACCATTTGAGCCATCATCAGGAAAAAGAGCACCATCAGGGCGTATCCGATAATGGCAGTAATATCACCGATCTGCAGATGGCCGGAATAGATCCGTCCGCCGCTCAGCCAGTAGACGATGACAACAAACAGGTTGATGAAGGTGAAGGACAGGCCGTCCAGGTTGGCAAAACGGCGGTTGGCCTTGATGGATGTTTCTGCATAATTGCCGAAAGCCTCGCCCATACGGTTTTCCTCTCTGACCTCGTTGTTGAATGCCCGGACAACACGGACACCGGTAATGTTCTCCAACAGAGTTGTGCTCATCCGGTCCAGAAGTTTTTGCAGACGCTGAAACAGGGGAGCTGCGCTTTTCATGATTGCCAAAGCCAGAAAGAATACGACGGCGACCACCACCAGAAGGATAAGGCCCATCTCCGCGTCCAGACGGAACGCCAGCGTCAGGGCGACAATAAAGATGACCGGTACAGGCAGGACCATCTGGATAAAGCTGGTCAATGCAAACTGAATGGTTGTCACATCGGATACCGTCCGTGTTGTAATGGAAGCTGTGCCAAAATGGCGGAAATCATAGATAGACAGCTTCAGGGATTTCTCATAGAGCGCCATCCGAATATCCTTGCCGACCTCTGCTGACAGAGCGGCACAGGTATATCCCCCCAGAATGGCGCAAATGCTGGAGATCAGAGAAGCGGCCGCCATTTTGCACCCTGTGGCAACCAGGACCTCCAGGGTGGCCCCGGATGTCCCCAGATTGAGCATTTCCGCCGCAAAGGTGGAGATTACCAGCGCTCCGGATACATCCACAATTAAAAGCAGGATCGTGATGGCACACAATTTCCAGTGAGGCTTTAGAAATTGAGAGAGCAGTTTCATAGTTCGATCATATCCTTTCTGCAAAAATAGAAGCCCGGCCGCACAAATGCAACCGGGCGCACCCGACATCTTCCTCGACATTTGCCGGATCCTTTGACCTGGCAGGCCATTGCGATGGCCAGTCCTCCGATGACGAAATGATGAAATTCTCTGTCTGGAGGCGGAGATCGCCCACAGAACGGCAGCAAGATGGGAATGTATTGTTTCATAGAACCTCCAAACAAAAAAATGCCCGGTTACGTTTCCATAACCGAGCGCACTCGACATCTTCTCCGGCTCCTGCGACTACGGCCGCAAGCCTCCGATGAACATCAGACCGTATTGATTTTTGAATGCTCCAGCTCTGCCTGCATCAGGCGGCTGATTTTTCTTGTCAGGCGGATCAGGGTGTTGTGCTCCTCGCCGCTTAATTGTTTCCAGGCGTTTTCTTCCATGCGGTGCATCCGCATGATATGCTCCTCAACGAATGCTCTTCCTGCCGCTGTCAGAAAGGACTGCTTGGAGCGCTGGTTTTCCTCATAGGGTTCCAGGCGGATCAGCCCCTTTTTCCGGAGCTGCTTGAATGCAGAATTCAACGTCTGTTTGCTGATGAACAGCCGCTCACTGATTTGACTCTGGGTGGCGACCCCTTCATAAATCAGCAGCAGCGACCAATACTCCGCCTCGGACAGCCCGCAAGATTTCGGAAACATGGCGTAAATATTATCCAACTCCCAAGTGGCATCCCGAAAAGATGCTAATGTGGCTTGGAGTTCTGAGCCGCTCTCCATATCGCGCCCTCCGATCATCTCAAATCATATAATATGATTTCGGACGATGCGAAGTATACACAACAGATCCTGCTTTGTCAAGCCATTTTTTAAAAAATTAGTCGTTAATTAGGAGAGCTTTTCAGAAAAAAGCAAATAAAAATCCGCTGTTTTAAGAAAAATGCTTCTTGCGGTATCACGCTTTTGCCTGCGCGCAAGGTGCTGCTGAAGAGGAAGGCAATACGCCGTAGGTTATCATGGGGCCATCCTTCAGGATCGTGAGGCTGGTCACCTGATAGAGGATCATCCCATCTGTCTTTGCGATGCAGGTATGCAGCAGATTCCCGAAATAGTCCCGGATTTCCCCCAGGACAGCCCCATTTTCAAACCGGTCCCCGGGCTGCAGATAGGGATACCAGCAGCCGCCCACCGGAGCGTTTTCATAGACCGCTTCTTTGAAAACGATCTGATCTTCCGGCGGTTCGTCCGGTTGCCCCTCCAGAATGCCCAGGCAGGCGAGAATGCGGCGTACATCTTCCTTGTCCAGATCCACCTCGCTCCTACGCCAGATCCCCTGACCGCCGCGTTCGATCAGTATGGCGGGGATACCGATGCTGTTGGCGTAGTTGTAGGCTCCGCCGGTGGTGCTCTGGGACTCCACCAGGTATCCCGCCTTCACCCGTCGGGCCATTTGAAATGCCTGTTCCCGGACAATCGGGTCCACTGGACCAACGTAGTAGGCGTAGGTGTGCAGATCCTCATACCCATCACCAGAGTGGAGATCAATGTAGAAGTCCGCCCTGGTGATAAGTTCTGCGGCAACGGTGTGGCAGATCTGCTGGGCCACAGTGCCGCCGACGGCACCTGGGAATTCCCGGTTCAGATTTTTGTTGTCCTCGTAGACCATGCTCATGGTCCGGCGGGAAAAGCCGCTGACATTGATGAGAGGCGCAATGATGACCGTGCCATGCACTTCCTCCGGCGTCAGTTCCGACGCCAGTTCAATGGCCGCCTGGATCCCCACATACTCGGCGCTGTGGATGCCTGCGGTGACGAGGGCGGTCTTCCCATTTTCACTACCGCAGATTACGGTGACAGGCAACTCATAGCCGCATCCGGGCACCCGCAGGAACCCGGATTGTTTTTCGCCAGCCGCAACCTGTACTGTTCCAAGATTCATTTGCGCCTCCTATTCCGCCAGCCGCGCCCGAACCGATTCGATATCGCTGTGCTCCGTAAGTGTCTTGAATTCTTCAAAAGTAGCCGCCTCATTATAAATGCGGATGACGTTCATCAGATCCACGCTGCTGTAGGCATTCTCATAGATGCTCTGGGTGTAGCCATAGAGTTCCACATACTCCGCCTCGCCTGCGGCAGTCCAGTAACTCTGATACAGGCGGAAAGCGATTCCCTCCGGCTTTACCACATCCACATCCCCCTCCAGGGCGTTGAACATGGCTGCAAAAGCCGGCGCCACCATGGAGGCGTACTTTCCCTTTACATAATTTAAGAGAGAATTGCCGTCGGCGTCCCTGGTTTCCACCGCCTCCAGATTTTCCTGGGAGAAACAGTCTACCACCCCTACCAGCAGCTCCTTTTCGCTGGTTTGGATCTCCTCTGTCAGAAGATCTATCACATCGGTGATGCCCACCGCCGAAAGTAGCGCGTCGAAGTCGTCTGTTTCCAAAGCATTCCGCAGGTTGCCGACGCCGGCCCCGTTCTGCACATACCCTGGAGAGATCACAATGCGCACATCCTCCCGGTCGGTCTCCAATTCGGTCAACTCCGCCGTCTGGGCCAATTGTTCAATAGTACCACTATAGGTGAGGTCCAGCGCCGCTTGCAGCGCCGTCAGCATCCCCTCCACCCGGGTGTAGTGCATGTAGTTGGCGGCATTTCCGGCGCCGCCGCTGGCGATGAGGAAGGTCCTGGCACCATCGGCAGCGAAGGCCTCCGCCATTTCCTGCCCAGCGCGGAATTCTTCATTGCTGTCCGGACCAATGACGCCCAGAAACCAGGGGTTGTCCTTCACTGCATCATAAACTTCGTCGCTGATGGAGCTGGAGCCCAGAACATAGTAGATCTCATTTTCCGCGCAAGCCGCTACTGTCCGTTCCAGATCCAGGCCATAGAAGGAAATGATTCCTCCTGCTCCTTGGGCCTTCATGGTTTCGATAAAGGCTATCTCGTCATCTGCACTGTTCAGCGTCTCGGACATCAAAAACTGTACCGGGAAACTTTCCGCAATGTAGTTTCGATAATAGTTGAAAAACATGGACATCTCCGGGTCATCTGGGCTGAACACTGCCACGCCGATGGTATGGTAGACTTCTCCGTTTATAGGATCAGAAACAGAGGTCTCTGTATGATCCGTTTGATTTACACAACCACTTGCAGATATTGCAAGCAAAAAGGTGAGAAACAGGCTGAAAATTCGCACTCTGTGTATTTGAATCATAGCATGCCGCCCCCTTTTACTGATATAGATGACAGGCTACCTGATGCTCCGGTGCAATCTCCCGAAGAGGAGGACGCTCCTGCTTGCAGATTTCCATGCAGCGGTCGCAGCGACTCTGAAAGGGACAGCCCGCAGGCGCGTCCAGAGGACTGGGGGCCTCACTGTCAATGCTTCTGATGGGATGGGAGAAGTCCATGTGCAGATCAAAAACGGCGCCCACCATGGCCTGCGTGTAGGGGTGGAGGCAGCCGTGGCTTACCTGCCCGCCAGGAAGGATCTCCATGATGTTTCCCAGGTACATCACGGCCACCTGGTGGGACAGGGACTGCACCAGGGCCATGTCATGGCAGATAAAGCCGTAGGAGATGTTCTTTTCCCGCTGCAATCTTACCAAGAGTTCCACCACCGTTTTCTGCACGGACACATCCAGAGCACTGGTGGCTTCATCGCACACGATGATCTCCGGCTCCAGTGCCAGTGCCCGGGCGATGCCCACCCGCTGCCGCTGCCCGCCGCTCATGTTGTGGGGATAGCGCCGGGCAAAGTCCCCGGGCAGCTCCACCATCTCAAGCAGGCGACGGGCCGTCTCCTCCTTCTCGCCCTTCTTGATGCGCTTGAAGTTCAGCAGCGGCTCACAGACAATGTCCATAATCTTCATTTTCGGGCTGAAGGCCGCTGAGGGGTCCTGGAACACCATCTGGATCTTCTGGCGGTGCTGACGCAGGGCCTCCCCCCTGAGCTTGGTGATATCCTGCCCCCGGTAAAGGATTTCACCCTCCGTGGGGGCCTCCAGGGATACCACCATGCGCATGAAGGTGCTTTTGCCGCAGCCGCTCTCTCCCACCACACCCAGGGTGCGGCCTCGATAGAAATTCAGGGACACGTCGTTGTTCGCCACCAGTATGCGGCCGTTGGACGCCGGATATTTCTTGGTTACATGCCTGGCTGCAAGAATCAGATCATGTGGTTCAGACAAACCGATCACCTCCCATGACAGGGACGCTGTCCAGCAGTTTTCGGGTGTAGTCGCTGGATGGGTTGTTCAGAATTTTCTCCCGGCTGCCGGCATCCACTACCCGCCCTTGTTTCATCACAAGAATTTTGTCAGCCATATACGCTGCCACCCCCAGATTGTGGGTGACGACAATAATGCTGGTGTTGTACTGCTCCCGCAGCTCCATCATCTGGCGGACGATCTGGGCCTGGGTGGTCACGTCCAGAGCACTGGTGGGTTCGTCAGCCAGAAGAAGTTTGGGCTGGAAGGTCATGGCCATGGCGATGCCCACCCGCTGCCGCATTCCGCCGGAGAGCTGGAAGGGATAACTGCGCATGATGTTGTCCCCGTTTGGAAGGCGCATGCGCTCCAGCATCTCCACGCCCTTGTCCCAGGCACCTTTTTTGGAAATCCTCTGGTGGGTGCGGATATACTCCACATACTGAGGGCCGATTTTCCGGATGGGATTGATCATAGCCCCGGAGTCTTGGAAGATCATGGAGATGCTGCTCCCCCGCAGGGACCGCCAGGCATCTCTGCTGAGGCTGCCCAGATCCGTCCCCTCGAACTGGATCTGTCCCCGGATCACCCGGCCGCCGCCGGGCAGACACCCCAGCACCGCCCGGATCACCGTGGTCTTTCCGCTGCCGCTCTCCCCCACGATGCTGACGATCTCCCCCTGATTCATCTCCAGACTGACACCCTCCACTGTTGGGATGGAATTCCCTCCATATGTGATGGCAATATCCCGTATGTTCAGCATCAGCAGTCCTCCTGTCAGGTTATGCGGCGGGGTGAATCTTTGTGGTGATCCAGTAGTAGTCGATGGGGGCGATGTCCGCGCCGCTCACCACAGAGGCGCGGCTGGCAAAGGTGCTGTTGTAGTAGCCGTGGACCAGAGTGGCCGCGTCGTCAATGAGGATCTGCTGGAGCTGGATGATGAGCTCCAGCTGCTCGCCTGCGTCGGCGGCGGTGAGGAGCTGCTCATAGAGGGCGTCATACTGATCGTTGGCGTAATAGCCATAGGTGCCGGAGTTGCCGGAGTAGAAATTGCCCAAAAACCCGGTGGGGTCGCCGGTGGGCACCGTGGTGGCGTTGGAGGTGATGAGGTCGAAATTGCCGGCGCTCTGGTTGGCCAGGGCCGTGTCATAGTCCTGGACCGTCACCGTGCAGCCGATGCCGATAGACTCCAGGGTGATGGCCACTGCCTGGGCGAATTCGTCCAGGTTCCGGCTGGTGTAGGCGATGTAGCTGAGGTTGATGCGCTGACCGTCCAGCTCCCGGTAGCCGTCGCCGTCTGTATCCACGATGCCCGCCGCGTCCAGGGTCTCTAACGCTTTGTCCAGGTCATAGGCAAAGGGGTCAGTGAGCTGGTCGTAGCCGTAGGACAGGGAGGAGGGGAGCACGGAGCAGCCGGCGGTATACATGCCGCCTACAGTGATATCGCACATGGTGGCGTCATCAATGGCGTACAAAATCGCCTGCCGGAGGGCATCGTTGCCCAGGACGCCGTTGAAGTTGAAGTAGGAGTTGCCCAGACGGACGCCGGCGGTGGTGGACACATAGTAGGTATCGTCCGCCTCCAGCTCCGCCAGATCGCTGGCGGTGGTGATGTTCTCCACCAGATCCACGTCCCCGCTCTTCAGGGCCATGGCCTTGGTGGAACTGTCCTCGGTGAGGAAGATCCGGATGGTGTCATAGGGGACCTCTCCGTCCCAGTAGTACTCGTTTCTGGCAAGGTCGATGGTGGAGTTCTCCTCCAGCGCCGTAACATAGTAGGGGCCGGTGCCGATGACCTCCGTGTCAATGACACTGGTGTCGACGATGCCGTACCAGGGATAGGCCAGGATGCCCGGCAGGTTCACGGTCCGGCTGTCGCAAACCAGGGTGACGGTGCCGGCCGCATCGTCCGCCTCCATACTGGAGAAGGTCACATACTGGGAGGGGGTAGAGTTGCCGGTCTTGTTGGCCTCGGCGTCATACAGACGCTCCAGGGAGGCCTTGACCACACTGGCGGTCACAGCGTTACCGTTGGAGAACTGGACGCCCTCCCGGATGTGGAGGGTCCAGGTGATGTAGTCCTCCGTCTCGTAGGCGTCGCAAAGGGCATAGTCCACCACCACGTTCTCGTCAAACCGGAACAGGCACTCGCCCACGCCATACCGCAGAAAACACCAGCTGGAGTTGACGTTGGTAATGGGGTCCATGGAGTTGGAGTAGTTGTAGCAGCTGAAATTCAGGTGGGTACCGTCCGCTGCGGAGGAATCGCCTCCCTGGGAGGTGTTGCCGCTCCCGCCGCAGGCGGCCAGGGACAAGGTCATTACTGCGGCCATGACCGCCGCTGCTGCTTTTTTGCACCATTGTGTTCTCATCGTGGAAAATTCCTTTCTGATTCCAAGTCAATTTTTTATATCACAATTCATTGCTGCGGGGAGCAGGTCACTCATTCCTGGGGTCCAGCACATCCCGCAGGCTGTCTCCCAGGAGGTTGAATACTACCACTGTGATGAAGATGGCAAGCCCCGGGAACACCATCAGCCAGGGCGACGCAGTCATATACGCGCGCCCCTCGTTGAGCATCAGGCCCCACTCCGCTGTGGGGGACTGGGCGCCAAAGCCCAGGAAGGACAGCCCCGCGATCTCCAGCATCATGGTGCCGATGTCTGTGGCCCCGGTGATGAGGATGGTGGGCAGAGCGTTAGGCAGCATGTATTTCCAGAGGATGTGGGAGGTTTTGGAACCGGTGACCCGGGCCGCCGCGATATAATCCCGGCTGCGGATTTTCAAAACAAGGCTCCGGGCCAGGCGGGCATATTTGGTCCAGCTGACAATGGCGATGGCGATGACCGCGTTGGTCATATTTGCCCCCAGAATGCCCGCCACCGCAATGGCCAGCACCATGCCCGGGAAGGAGATCATCATGTCGGAGATGCGCATAATCACCGCATCCAGAACACCGCCGAAATACCCGGCCACGATCCCCAGGAGAGTTCCTGCTACCATGATAATGCACACCAGGGAGAGAGATGCGGTGAGAGAGGTACGGGCGCCGTAGAGGACCCGGGAGAAGAGATCCCGCCCCATGCGGTCTGTACCGAACCAGTGCTCTGCGCTGGGGGGCTGTACGGCGTTGGTCAGCACCGCCTCATAGGGGTCGTGGGTGGCCAGTGCCGGGGCAAACACCGCCACCGCAATCACGGCCAGCGCCAAGACCGCAAACACACAGAAACTGGGATTTTTTTTGATAAACCCGGCTGCTTTTTTCATAGCCCTATCAGCCTCCTTCCTGTATCCTGGGGTCCATGAGACCATAGGAGATGTCCACCAGCAGGTTGATGACCATGTAAATCAGCGCGATCCACAGGACATAGCCCTGGATGAGAGAGTAGTCCATGGAGGTGATGGCATCCACCGCCAGGCTGCCCAGGCCTGGGTAGGAGAAGATGACCTCTACCACCGCCGTCCCGCCCAGAAGGGACCCCAGGGACAGGCCCAGCATGGTGATGAGGGGCAGAACGGAGTTGGGCAGCACATGCCGCCAGAGGATGACGCGCTCCTTGATTCCGCGGCAGCGGGCGCCGGTGACATAGTCCTGGTTCAACTCCTCCAGGAAGGCTGTCCGCACCTGCCGGGTATACTTGGCGGCCATGGCGAAGGCCAGAGTCACCGCCGGAAGAATCATCTTGCTGAACCCCTGTCCCGCTGAAACAACGGGGAGCAGCTTCAGCTGCACTGCAAAAATGTACAGCAGCAGGAGCCCTACCCAGAAATTGGGCAGGGACACGCCCAGAAAGGTGAGGCTGCGGACCAGATAATCCGCGATGCCGCCGCGGTGAGTGGCGGAGAGGATGCCAAGGGGAACCGCCACAACCAGCATCAGCGCCAGGGATAGCAGTGCCAGTTTCAGCGTGGGCCACAGCCGCGCAAGGAGCAGCTCCGCCACCGGGCGGCTGTAGGAGTAGGAGGTGCCGAAGTCCCCGTGGAGGCAGCCCGTGAGCCAGTTGACATACTGGGTGAGGAAGGGCTCGTTGAGCCCCAATGCCTCCCGGGTTTCGTCCAAAATCTCCTCGCTGGGGATAGTGCCGCTGGCGGCATACATGGCCAGCACCGGATCTCCGGGCGCCATATGGGTCAGGCAGAAGGTCAGGAAACTGATCCCGAACAGTACGATCACAATCTGCGCCAGCCGCTTGAGCAAATTACGTCTTTTCATTGCACCCTCCTTTTCTCTTTTGCTGCCGCCTCGATAGCCGCATCGGTGCCGCTGCCCCTGACTGCCGCAGAAATGACAGCACGGATGCTGTTGCCTGCGATTCCACCGTCCTTCGCCGACAAGACATCCTGTAATTTTGCGCAGGCAGCAGCTTCGGCTGCGCAATTGATACAGCCAAGACGCTCCATGGGATATGCCCGTTTCCTGTTGACGGGATCGGCGAGCGCCCGAGTACAATTTGCCAAACGCTCCGCGCAGGCATCACAATATTCCTCGCGTAGGTGACGGATCTCGGATCCGCAGCGGTCAGGATACCTGTCGGTATGGGAATGCTAATGGCGGTGACCATGCCCGTATTCAAAGGGGTCTCCATGACCGCGGCTGTGACCGCATCCACGCGCGGAATCACATGCTTATGCTCGCGGATGAGGTCATAACCGCAGCAGCGCAAATCTTCGTGGTCGTGTCCATGATCACGGCCATGGCTGGCGGGATTCCGTTTTGGTTCATGGTAAAAACTGTCCGTTGTCGCCATCTCCCGTCTCTCTTTCATTATTTTGGAATCCATCTGCTTTTTGAACATGTGCTGAGCAAAGCAAACCCAACCGGAAACAGATCTGGTAGCCCAACGTATGCAGAAGTTTGCCGGGACTGCCTCAATCTAAGATGGGCCCTAGGAGAGACTAATTTACCCGCTGTTCTCCTGCTGCTCAGCTTTCAGTTCGGCATTGACTTTGCTGATTACCTTGTGCCATGGCCCCAACCGTTTCGTAATGTAAGAATAACCAATGGTGTTGATGGGTTTCAATTTGCTGCCGAGCCGGCGCTTTTCTCCTTTGAGATAATCAAATAACTGGCGATCAGTATCATCTGTATGAAGGGCGGCAAAGACCCGCTCCTGTGCCCTCCGCTGTGGGGATGACAGTTCCTTTTTCAACTTGTTATCAACAGATTTGTTCTTGGTCCTAACCCTTGCCAGGGCAGTCGCCTGTCGATTCTGCTCCTTTTTGCGCGCCTTTTGAAATATCGCCCATTGCTCGAGCCATTCATCCCGATACAGTTTCGTGGAAGTGAACGGAGGAGGCTCCTTCTCCGGACAAAGCGCCTTCAAGTTTGCAATTTCTAAGGCCGCAGCCCAGCTGGAGAATTTCTGGATAATCATATTGCTCCCTATGACCTCTATTGGATGGGGCGTATAGCCTAATTTTTTTGCGCACTGCTGCAGATATGCGCTGAGTGCCTCCAGAGTGTCGTGGCTATGTGCGGCAGCAAACTGTGCCTCCTTTTTTTCAAGCGCCTCTTTTACCAACTGCTGTGCTACCAGGCGATATTCCTGTAAGCACTTTTTCTCCCAGGTTTCCAAGCAATGGATCCTCCTCATGCAAATAAAAAACCGCTGATCCCAGTCGGGACCAGCGGACGATTCAAACATATCAAATTGTCAGAATATAGTATAATAGCGTGACAAAATTTAATATGCAGGGAGATCGCCCGCATTAGAAAGTGCAAATGGAAGTAAGTCTCCTGACTAACGATCTGGGAAAGATCTCCCGCATCCGTATCCTACCTTCTCATAGGGAATATCCCTACAATGGCGGATTTTCATCCAGGCGGCTCTCGCCGCTTTGGTACGGATTCTCGCTCACAGTACCGGTCGTGTGGGTTTGGTTACCCGTTCCTTTTGTATCGCCGCCTGCCTGCTCGCACGGGTCGGACGGCGATTACTTCCATCCAGTCATTCACTTGTCACAAATTCGCAAATGCCGGGTTATGAGAGTATGCCATATTCAAAAGCAAACTCCAAGAAACCTTGCTTAATAGTATATGACAGGATTCCTAAAAATGCAAGGCTTTTCTGCAAAAAGGCGAATCTATCACGTAGAAGATCCGAAAATCTCCGCGAACGTATGCCTTGCCTGTTGATCCTATTCCTTTTGCTTGTTATCAAATTCTAAAATAGTGCATAATATTTCGGGATTGAAGTTCAGAAATATTGAATTTTGAAATGTGCACGCATTTTTTGAATTTGCAATATTTCTGAATTTATTTAGGTATGCACCCGACGAAACTTTTAGCAAATTCCACCGCCAACCCGACTGCCGCTTTGTCGGCCGCAGCCGCAGTGAGCTGCCGCAGGACGCTCTTTCGGCATTTCCCGGCCGCAAAGGCGCTGCGCGGTACTGTCCCGCCTGGTATACTGGAAACATATTCAGGACGGAGCAAGCGAGGCGGAACGGAGAGAGGTGTGGGAGGAATGTGTCCATCGCTGTTCCCTGATGTTGCAGACGGAGTTGCATATTTGCGCCCTTGCAGGGGCGGCGGAAAAGAACATTTGCTGAAAACAAATCCGGGCGGTAAGAGAAAACTTAAGGGA
Organism: uncultured Oscillospiraceae bacterium; assembly: GCA_944386995.1. Lineage (GTDB taxonomy): Bacteria > Bacillota > Clostridia > Oscillospirales > Oscillospiraceae > CAJFPI01. The sequence goes on along the minus strand of CALXDF010000039.1, from coordinate 480 downwards.
AACCACGCCTCCCAGAACGACCGAAGACCCTTGGGGGCGTAAGGCCCTAAGGGGTTTCAGTGGTCCGGATGCTCTTATAGTATTTGCACTTATGAATGCAAGCAAAACAAAATTGAAGCCCAACGAAGTGGGTTCATTTTTGAAAGGAGGAGCAAGGGAGCGGGCGGATGACGTCTTTTTTGTCATAGGCATAAAAAGACGTCGGAGCAAAGCGGACTTTGCTCCGACGTGGTGCGCGAGGCGGGACTTGAACCCGCACGTGCGTAATGCACACTAGAACCTGAATCTAGCGAGTCTGCCAATTCCACCACTCGCGCATATCATATATAGTTGTCCCGGGGAGGAAGGACAGTGTCCTTCCTCCATCGGGATGGCAGCGGGTGAAGGATTCGAACCCTCACATACGGAGTCAGAGTCCGCTGTGCTACCTTTACACAAACCCGCTATGTTCATAGCGAACAGACATTATTATACCGATTT
>CALXDF010000038.1 GCA_944386995.1 uncultured Oscillospiraceae bacterium | reverse complement strand
GCGGATACGTAATTCTGAGTCATCCGGCTGCTTCTGCGTTCTTTTGGGAAATTCATGTACCATGACAATCGCCTCATTTCCTTCAAAAATGTTCCCGCAAACTCAAAATAATACGGAAAATCGGCCTTGTCAAAGGTTTTGTTGAATCGTATTTACCGAAAAACCAGAAGTGTGAAGAATAGTTTGCCCGTGATGTTATTTCAAGTTGTTTTTTGCCAAAACCTCCCCTCAAAAGTTATTTTTGAACTTTTTATGAACGCACTTCGACACCTTGGACACAAACACGTTTCGTAGGCTGGTCAGCAAGGCAAGTGATGATTGTGATGCGGTTATCTGTGGTGCTGTTTAGATAACTCCAATCAGTCCAGTCGATGATCTCCACAGAACTGACAGCATAGGTCCGAGTGCCCAGGCTCGTTTCATAACGGATCGTATCACCGATGTCCAAGTCTTTGATAGAACCGATATTATAGTTGGACCCGCGATTGTGACCGCAAAGACCGATATTTCCGTTCCAGGCACTTGTGGAAGTGAAATGCCCGACACCTTTTCGCATGGAGGCAGAATCGGTCCCATCATATGCCTTATACCGAATTCCAAGGCTCGGAATGACCAGTGTTCCAATACTGCCGTCGGACTGCGCTACGTCACTGACCGATGTGAACTGGGTGACTGCTGAAATATTGGTATCTCCCCATTGAACGGGGTATATACTGCTGACGCTGGTGTCAGGGTATATACTGCCGCTGCTTGCGTTGATCCCATATTGCAGGGTACCGCCAGTCGTCGTGGATACTGCATTCTCTGCCAGCGGGTCCAGGAAGTCAACGGCATTTATACCGCCGTAATTATACTGCGCACCATAGACCTCCTCGTAAGAGGTGCTGCCATAGTAGTCCGAAGGCGCCGGCGTCTCAAAATTGTAGTCTGCCGCAAACGCCTGTGACGTAAGCAGCATCAGCCCTGCCAGGGTAAGGCAGAGCCCGCGAATGGTCTTCATGTTTCTTCCCCCTTATCCTCTTCATTTTCCTCTTTGACTGCAAACCAGTAATTCTCTTGTCCTTCAAATGGCTCGACCATGTGGGTACGGGTGCCGTCGAACAGACGAATTGTGATGATGCGTCCGGCTAATTTGTGGGCGGCTTTGCTCTTTAACTCGACACTTGCCTCGCCGGCAGGGTACTCTTTGAGTTTTGTAAAGTCCAGCCATGGCTTGCGCTGGGTAATCCGCTGCCGACCGAGTTTTTTGTAGGCAACACCTTTCGCATTCATAGCGTAAATGGTAGCATTTGCCCGAAGACAGAGTGCCCAAATGATCCCGGTCACGGCGGCCAAAAGGAGGAGTGCCGCTCCAGGAATGACCAGCCAGGAGATGCTTAGCGAAGAATCGACTTCCAGCGGCGTGCCGAGGTAGGTCACGGTATATTCAATGGAACTGATTCCTTCTGCTGTAATTTCCCCCGTGTATTTGGCCGTGGTCACATATCCCGTGGCAACGCTCCGGCTGGCGGTTGTGGAATAAGTGGCAGTGGCAGTATAAGATGTGGGAACTAGTGTATCATCGGCCAAACTGGTCCCTGTGACACTCCAAGAGAGATCGCTGAGCTTTAGCGTATAGCCATTCTTGACGGATGTTGTGGGAACATAGGACGGATCATTTCGGTCCAGACCAGTGAACTGTTTCGTATCCGTAATCGTGTAATATTGCGTGGTGTAGCCTGCTGCTTCTGTCTGAATCGTTGTATGATCCAAGGTCAAAATACCGGAATATCCATCCTTGCTATACTCCATCGTGGGCGCAAGCTGGGCAAGGATTTTTTCCAGGGAGTTGCTGTCGGTATCTACTGTGACGGTTTCTGCGTGTTGCTGGGTGTCCTTAAAAGGCTGCTCCTCTTTCACCGTTTCGAGATGCTCATACCGATAACCTTCCAGTTCAAAAGGTTCCTCGACCAGAGCGGTGGGATCATCGGTGGGGCCTAGTTGAAAGGTCTTGATAATCAGTTGGCGTCCGTCACGGTTTTCCGTAATCACATCTTCCGGGATATATGCGGCCGATGCGGAAACGGTCAAGAGGCATAGCAGCGTGAAGATAACCACAGCTTTTTTCATGCTTTGCTCCACCATCCTTTCCAAAGGGCGAGGACCAGCACCGGGACCCCTATCGCGGCGCCGGCTAAGATCAGTTTGTTTCTCATAGTTCTACTCCTCCTGTAACAAAAAATTGTATGGACAGCTCGTGTGTCGAGCTCGTGCCATCCTCGACTCCCGCCATTAGTCTGAGGGAAGCGTCTAGTGCCTGCATTGTATCCCGCTTGTGGCGCTTGATAAATGGAGCCAAAAAAAGAACGTCTCCCTCATCCGTCAGGGTAAAAATAATGCGGACCAGCGTTTTGCTCTTGGCCCGCAATTCATAGAGTGACTGATAACGCTCAAGCGAAAAGTGCTTTGTATAGGGCTCGCGCATAATTGCTTGCGGGGCCTGAAGCAGCATAATAAATAGGGAAAGCAACTTCTGGCGCTGCTTTTCATCTAAAGACTTGAAAAACTGGCATAAGGGACAGGGACTATTGCTGGGAACAACCGTCAGCAATCTGTTCATGAACTGCCTCCTCTCTGCATGTGCTTTCAGACATTAACTGGGTCAATCGTTCCACAAGACCGGCCGAGAAGAGTTCTACGGCAGGGGTGACCCCGGCAAGCCACCAGACAGGATCGGGTAAGGGCTTGCGGAGCCTGTCGTATTGAATGGACAGGAGCAGATATACTTTTTTGTAGTCTCTACGAGCAGCCAATTCAGAAAAGCCTGCCAAGGTGGATGCCAAGTGCCCCGCATCTGAGTGGTAATCGCAGAGGTCATCAAAGAACTGGCCGGCGATGATATTGGTAAACACCTGCATGGTCTGGACATTTGGCTTTCCATTGGGCATCAATAGGCCCATGCGCTGAAGCCTTGCAGGGGCCGAACCATCGAATGGGTCTGCATTTTTTGTAAATGTAACATATCCTGGATTTAGCATTGTGCGCCCTCCTCTTCATGAAAAATGGAAAAAGAAAGGACCGGCGCCTGGGAGCCGATCCTCTATTAGCCGTGAACTTGTTGAAAATATAACGCCAATGCCTTTTCAACGATTTCCGCAATTTGTGCTTTCGTTGTATCCGCTGAAAAGTATTGCCGACAGGCACCAGGCAGTTTTACCGAGATAGGACTTGTAGATCGCTCTTGAGAGGATTTTTGTTCCGCCAGCATGGCAAAGACTTTTTCTGAGGTCAGAGTCGCTCTTTCAAATTCTGAGCGCAGCAGTTTAGCCTTGGCCACGGAAATAGTAATGCCGGTTGTCACGATGATTTCGTGGATAGTAGTCTGCAACGACTGATCCTCGATAAAACTGATCTCATAAGCGGCTAGTTGTCCCAGTTTCTTTCCCTGGTCCATCAGTTGGAGCAGGGGGCGGTATAATGTGGCATAGCGGCAGTATTTTGACACCTTATCCCGGGTCAATTCGTATTCCTGTGCAACTTGTGCATCGGCTTGAAACTTCTCCTGAGTCTCAGGAGAAGTGAGCAACTGATTGGCTAGGGACTTCTCCTGAGTGTCAGGAGAAGTTCTGCGCGGCCCCAGGAGGTCTGAGCGGCGCCCCTGCCGTTTGATCAAGTTATAGTGGGCGGCAATACAAAGGACTCTTTGAGAGAACAGCATGTCGGCGAGGGAACGCTGCCGGAAGTTCATCTCGAAGAACAGATCTTCGGCGCCTTCCTTGGTCAAATCAGTGCGTACAACTGCAGGGATGGAAGACAAGCCAGCAAGGAGCGACGCATTGACACGATTGTGTCCGCTGATGATAATATGGCGCTTGTTGGCTGTTTTCCAGACCAAGATCGGGGTCTGAACACCATACCGACGTATGCTCTCCACCATATCATCCAGCCGCTCTCCGGTGTAGAGAGGAAAATACGTTTCATGACTCGGATACACACTCAATTTTGCCAGCGGCAATATGCAGATGACTCCAGACTCCATGGGGGATGGGAGACTATCAGGCTGAAAATAACATTGATAAGCGGTTTCTTCCACCCGGAGATTATCTAAGGCTGCGGCCTCATTCTGCTTGCGCTGTTGAAGGGCCTCTTGGATTTTATAACTTTTTCTCGGCATAGGACAACACCTCCTGCGCAACCGCAGAATAGGCCCTGGCAGCAGGGTTGTCCGGCTCAAAGTCAAAGATGCTGGCCGCTGCAATAGGATGTTCTGCGACACGGATTGTGTAGTCAATCGGAGAGGAGAACACGACAAAAGCGCCTCCGTAGCCAGACTGGAGTTCTTTCTGAATACTCCGGCACAGGTTCGTGCGGCCTTGATACATGGTCAGGAGGATACCCCCTACGGTCAACTTGGGATTGATGCCCAGCTGGATCGTCCGGATGACGTCCAGGGTGTCTGCCATATCCTCCATGGCAAGATAGTGGGCTTGAACGGGCACGATTGCCTGGTCGGCAGCCGCAAGTGCATTGATGGTCAGCAGATCCATGCTATGCCCACAGTCGATCAAGATATAATCGTACCTCTCCTGAAAATACTCAAGGACACGGGACATGACCATTTCGCAGGGCGTCCCGCCGGCATCTCCACCACGGTAGCGGCTGCTCATTTGCAGGGCAATCAGCCGATTCGATACACCGGCAAGTTTAGAGTTTGCCGGTATGTAATGAACGCTGTTTCCTTCGATAAGGGCCTTGTCTGCAAAATCCTCCAGTTCCGCGTCATCCAATATAGCGTTCATCAGATTAGACAGAGTATATTTTAAGGACTTGGGATCGGCCAGCATGACGCGAGTTAAATCGCCCTGTGGGTCATTGTCCACCAGGAGGACACGCTTTCCTGCGGCGGACAGCGCTGCCCCCAGATTTGCGCAGGTGGTAGTCTTGCCGACACCGCCCTTCGCATTTGTGATTGCCAAAGTAATCGCCATTCTACTACCTTCTTTCTAATACGTCCGCATCATAATTTGGGAAATGCAAATGCCCACTCCACTGGATCAGTCGGAGTGAGCATTTTGCACCCGCTCCGACGGTTATCACCCCCTCTTCTTTGAGGCTGCAAAATGTCGGAGCACGAAAACGGCAATTTTGTTCTGAAATGTGGACAAAATCAGCAAAAATACCAGTCATTCATGGCGATTTCCGACTTTGCCCTATTATATCGCATTCGTCGATCCGGCGCACAATTCCGGTTGCTTTCATATTGTCTCTCCTCCTGCGATTTTGGCTGGGCGGCCTGGCCCGGCCGTTTCTTTAGACAGCCATAGTATCCGCAGGATTTGGCAGCATATGCAAAAAACGCCGCTGGGTTTGTTTGGAAAAGGTGAGAAGTGATCTTCGGTATAACGGAAAAGACTGCCCCCGGATCGGCCTTGCAGCCTGCAAAGGCAGCGCCGACGCTTGGGCGGGATAATCGTTCTCTCCGCTGAAATGCAATCGGATTCGAAAAATGCAGAACGACAGCGCCGGACGGGAATTTCCCGTCCGGCGCTGTTTGCCGAAACTGAATGCGGTGCGGAAGGATCTGCGTTGAAAGTCCGCGCGCTTAACGGCAGATCAGTCCATGACCTCGCCGCCGGGGGCGTCGCTGGCATCAGACCAGGAACGCTCCAGCTCGGTCCAGTCGCGGTCCTCCAGCTTTTCCGTCCAGTTCTCCACACGCTCGCCGTCCTCGGTGACCATGCGGTAGTCGTGGCTGTTGGTGGCCTCCTGGATCGCCTCATAGTACCAGGCGCTGGTGGGGTTGTCGCTCCAGGTGTTCATCTCCCGCCGGGGCAGCAGATGGTCCTCATGGGGCGCGCGGTCCAGCGTGCGGTTCACCAGGGTGCAGGCCTCGGCGCGGGTGATATCCCCGTTGGGGCGGAAGGTGTCGTCGCCGTAGCCCTCGATGAGGCCCAGCTCCACTGCCGCTGCGATGAAGTCGGCATACCACTCGCTGCCGTCCACATCAGAGAAGGTACCGCGGCGGTAGTCCTCCTCGGCGTAGTCAAAGAAGCTGACTGCCACCTTGGTGAACTCAGCCCGGGTGATGGGGGCATTGGGCTGGAAGGTGCCGTCCTCGTAGCCGTCCAGGATGCCCATGCGGGTCAGAGTGGACACGGCGTTGTTGAACCAGTCGTCCTCACTGACATCAATAAAGGAATTGCGCTGGCTCCAGTTGTCCTCCCGGGCGTCGTCGGTGAGGAGGCGGAAGAAGATGGTGGCCACCTCCGCACGGGTGATGCTGCCCTGGGGCTGGACTGTGCCGTCGGGATAGCCCACGATGTAGGCATAGTGATCCTTGGTGTTCAGGCTCGAGCTGCCGCTGTTCCCGCCGGAGGGGCGGCTGGGACGGGAACCGCCATCGTCCTTCTCGTACACCAGCACGAAGGGGGAGAAGCTGCCGACCTGGAAGGTCAGGTGGTCACCGTCGCGGGTGACAGCGACCTCCTCCACCTTGTTTATGGCGTTGGCCAGATCCTCTGTTCCGGTGACATCCTCGCGCTTCATCTCGGTGTAGTGGACGATGTGGAATTCGCCGTTGGGATCGGCATCGTCGGGCATGGGCCAGTAGATGGTCAGCTTGTCGCCGTCGGCAAGCGTCACAACGGCATGGCCGTTGTCCGTATCCACCAGATCCAGGTAGAAGGACTGGGCCAGGGCGTCGGAGAGGGAGATGCCATCTGCCCGAACCTCACTGATGGCATCGGCTTCCAACTCCTCGTCGAAGGTAACGTTGTTGGAGACTCTGTCCACCAGCAGCTGCACGCGGTTGTTCGTGTTCTCCACCTCGACCTCGCTGTCGTTGACGAGGTAGGTCACATTGCCGCCAGCCACGGCGGAAATCAGGTTATCATCCACTGTGCCGATCTCATTGGTATACTCTCTGTTGGTGGTGCTCTTGACCGTCAGCTTGCCGGTACCGATCTCCACGTTGCAGGTGATGGAGTCACCGCCCACGGTGAACTGACATTTCACCTGCTCCTGATCCAACGGGCCGCCGTCAATGGTCATGAGATACTCTGCGCTGACAGCGGTCTGGCTCATGGCGATATCGTCCGTAGTGACGGTTACGTCACCGGTGCTGAACTCCTTATCGCCATCCTTGTCCTCAAATACACGGAGACTGACCGGATTATTGCTCTTCTCCGTCATAGAGTAGACATACGCCGCTACGCTGTCATCCTCATTGTAGGAATGAATGCCCAGATAGTTGAGATTCCAAGTTCTTTCAACATCACCAACATGATAGGTAAATGTCAGGATATCGTCCAGACGCTCGGCAGCATCGGCCTCGCTAGATTCTGAGCCTCCCTTGTTATTGATCCACTCGGTCACCGCTGTAGGCAATACCAAGTGGTAGCCGGGCCGAGGCAGGCCATTACCAGTCACTGTATCACCAACAACCTCACCAGCTGCATTCACCACGCCGCTGTACCCGTCGCCGCCGGTGTAGATCACGATGTCCGCCGGGATGATGGTGACCTTGCCGGTCCAGACGGTCTCCTCGTCGCCGCCGGGGCCGCCATCTTCCCCGCCGTCCACCGTCACGCTGTTGACGATGTTGCCGTTCTTCACATCGTCCTCTGTGACCGTATAGGTGTAGGTGATGGTGACGGAAGTTTTGGGCTCAATGGGGGTTTTTAGGGTAAATTCGCCATTGTCAGAAACGTAATTAACAACGCCTTCAATTTTGATGGGATAGTTATTTTCCCGCGCCCACATGTCGTCCTTGACAGTGACGCCGGTCAAAGGTGCATCCCCGTTGTTTGTCACGGTGACCTTGTAGGTGATTTCGTCCCCGGCAGAGGCCGTGGTCTTGTCCGCCTTCTTGGTGACCGTCAGCTTGGGATTTGCTACCTCGTTCTCGGTTTGGTCCTTATCTCCCGGCCCCTCGCCATCCGGACTCGTCACCTCAGCGCTGTTGGTCAAAGTCTTGTTCACGTCGGTTTCCTTCACGGTGTAAGTAACGGTGAATACAACATTGCTCTTTGCGCCAACCGTGAAGTTGTTCGGGTCAACACCATCCGGGGCAGTAACCTGAACCCCGTCGGTAATTATTGTGCCAGCGGCCTTCAGCGTGTCTGTCAGTTTCAATCCGGTGACCGGCGCATTGCTGCCATTGGTGACAGTGATGGTCCAGGTCAGCTGGTCACCCGGATAGAGGGTAAGGCCCGCCAGGTCGTCCTGGACTTCCCCGCCGTTCCGAACGACTTTGGTCAGCGCTTTGTCCACGTCGAACAGCGGAGACGCATAACCATAAACACCATAGAGATTAACAGTTAGCGGTATTGGAGTAACGGCTTTTTCAATAACCTCTTTACTTACGGTAAATGCGTCTTTGATGAGGCCCTCAGGCTCTTCGCCGGGCTCGTAGATCGTCGTATGATTCTCAAAGGCCCAGCCAAGGAAGATGACATCCCGCTCGCTAGACCTCTGGAAGGTCGGTTCATAATAAGTATTTCGACCTCCTAACTCGCCGAGAACTACGCGGGAGCCCGCTTTCACATAATTTCGTTCGCTTGGGAAATCTTGTGCTTTATGAACGACCCACTCCTTAGTTCCATCGCCATTAACATCATACCAATAGCCATAGTTATAATCGTCATAAAGTTTGATATCGAAAAGAACATATACTTCAGAGATTCCACCAACAGGTTCAGTAATTAGCAGATCTTGGCTGTGATAGGTGTGGTGCAATTTATCCTGAAAACAGAAATCAAGAGAATTTGCATCATTGTACGGAATGTAATATTCGCTACCGACAGCGCCATTTTTTACGATATAGTATTCTTTATTGTCAGCCCATCCGTTGCCAGAATCAGTTACATCGGTAGGATTACCACTACGATCTCTGATTTGAAACCCCGTGATCAAATATGACGGATTTATTTCTTCGGTTATTGCCTCTAGTTCACCATATAGGTTCATAATATGGTACTCGGTGACAACATCTTCCTTGCCTTCCACCTTTGCGTAGAACTTGATCTCGTGGTCGGTCAGGCCAACAATGGCGTCACTGACAGAGACGGTGTCATCTTTGCTATATGTGGTCGCGCCAGCGCATTCCGCGTCATTCAGCCACCATCCGGTGACGGTGCCTGCGACAGTGGGCAGAGCCGCCACGGTGATGGAAGTCTGGAGGTCCGTATTCTTCCAGTCCATCCAGGCGGACCCATTCTCTTTGCTGGGCTTTTCTGTCTCCAGAGTAGTGGACTCGATATCCTCATCCGCAATGTAAGCGCCGTTATCCGTGACGGTGGAGGACGCCACACCGTTTTCATAATACTTGACGGTATACTTGGTGCGCAGGTAGATCTTGACGTCTACGCCATCATCTGTGTCACCTTGGTCATATTTGCCAGTCACATTGTCGATGGTATAGGTGCCGTTCTCGTTGTCGATTACATTGTCCGTGCCCTTGCTGCCGTAGGACTGATAGGAATGGACGCCCTGGAGGACGTAGGTATCGTTCGTCACGTCCACCTTGATGTCCACGCAGTTGTAGCCGCCGTTAGCTGCACCCGCATCGTAATCAAAGTCACAGGTGAGCATACCCAACGGATCCGGGCCGCTGACATACCATCCATCGTGAGTATCGTGGGTCACACGGCTCAGGTTCACATAATCCAGCGGATTGGTGACCGAATTTCCATCCACAAACACCTGGACGGTCACGTCGGTGCCGTTGAGGTCCTCGGGCTCGGCGGGGGTCTCCTCCTCGTCGTTCTCCTCACCATCCTCGACACCGTCATCGGAATCGATGGAGGCGGAGTTGGTCAGGCAGCCGTCCTCAATGCTCGCCGCGGTAAATTCCTTGGAGACATAGAAGGTGATGGAGGTTTCGCCGGTGGGGATAGTGCCGGTGAAGGTGTTGCCACTCTGCTCAATTTCAACGCTGTTAACTTCAACCAGCTCCGCACCCTCGTCTGTGACGGTGAACGTGGTGCCTGCCTCGCCCTCCACGGTGATGGCGTACAGCAGGGTCACGGACTCCCCTTCGGGGATGATGACCTTGTCGTCATTCTCGGGATCGGGGTAGTCGTAGGTGCCGGTGATCCCAGCCTCGGTAGCCTCAGCCTCGCTGGCTACCAGCGCTTTTTCAAAGCCGGTGATGGCGGGGTCGGGTTCGGGTTCAGGATCGGGATTGTCGGGATAGTCGTTTTCGCTGTTGATGTAGAGCTCAATCAGCCAGCTGGCACTGTAAGAACCTGTGGATACCGAAAAATCACCGGCATAAGGCCCTTTCTCAATCACAGCATCGTTTTCAAAATGCGTGCCATCCGTTCGGTCCGCACTTATGCTGATGCTTGTAATGTCATTGACATAAATGGACTCATTTTCATAGTCACCAGCACCTGTAAGGTAGTTGTAGACTTTATAGTGTCCGTCATCGTCTTCCCAGCCATTGTGAATTCCCAGATCGATTCCATAATCCGGGTTTGTCTCTTCGCTGTTTTCACCATGTACTGTAATTTTGATGGACTCCCAGTTGATATCATCAACGTCGACGCCGAACAGCTCCGCTATCCGTTCTTTGAGCAAATTGTCATTATTCATGACATGAATCAAAGTCGAATCACTGTTGGGCTCCTTGTACTGCGGGAAAACATTCATGTCATCATTTACCAGTGTACTGGAAATGACGGGCAAGCCGCCGTTGTGCTGCTGTGTCCAGGCGACGAACTCATAAGTCGAGTAGTCGTCATATTCGGGCGGCTCGGGCAGAGTTCCAACGGATTCCCCATGGTCAATGAACCGGACATCGTAGGGAGACCAGACGCCTCCGGTGATATGATCCTCCCGGTAGAAAATCACGATGTGCTCATCAAGATTTTTGTCGGATTCGATCTCATAGGTATTATTGCCAACATTGATATAGCGCAAATCGTTGGAGTAAATTTTTTTGCTATACTCAGTGCCGTTTTGTTCGTATTCGATTTCAATGTAGCGGATATTATTGGGGTTCCCTTCGTCCGCCCAGTCGGATAAACGGGTATGATAATACAGCAAATTATTTGCGCCCGCCGGGGATTTATCAAGCGACCATTCTTCGTTCAATCCGTACGCTTCAACAAAATGCAGCGTTACCGCTTGCTGTTTTGTGATTCTGGTGTTTTCATCAACATCAACGCCGTTATCGTGCAGTAGCTTTAGCAAAGCCGACTCAGTCACACGGTACGCAAGCGTGCTCCATGTTTCGATTGGGTCAATGATTGTCGGCTCCTCAAACTCCGGGCAGAGGTAGACGGTGAAAACAGCAGAAGACCCCGCCCAAGCACTGATACTGAAAGAATCGCTGGATAGTTCAGTATGAAAGCTACCGGTTCCATCAACATCCTCGATATCATATTGTTCCTTTACTGAATCAGCCAAGGAAATGGTCATATCGTTATCATAGTTACGCATCACATAGGTCGATTGCCCCAGCAATGCGCCAGTGTCGCTATTCATTACTTTCACAGTAATGTCAGCTTGACTAAGAGAAACGTCTGTTGTCTCTCCTGATAACGTTATGTAAGCTTCAGCCGATCCCGGCTCATCGTTCGGCGCTGCCAATGCCGTGGTGGGCAGCAGCCCGATGCAAAGGCACAGGGCCAAAAAAGTTGCTATGAGTCGTTTTTTCATGCTCATTCCTCCTAAAAAAACTTATCATTCTGCCCCCTCGGGCAGATAGGGATCCATCTTCCTCCGGCCGCTCACGCCCCCTCCCAGCCAATGGCCAGCTGCTCCTGCTCCAGCATATGGTCATACGCCTGCTCCGCCAAAAGGGCCAGGCGGTCCTCGATCGCGGCCTGGGTTTCCAGGTAGAGCTTGCGCAGGCAGCGTGGATTGCCTTTTGCTTCCGGGACCCGGGCGTCGCCGCACAGGTGCCGGATCGCGTCGGATATGTTGGTGCGGCCCAGGGGTTTCCCCTCCCGGGTGATGAACAGGGGGCCGGAGCGGATCCCCTGGCGGGCTGCGTAGTGCCGCAGCTCCTCTCCCAGACAGGGCGGGATCCGGACCATCCGTTTCCCGCTGCCGGTCGTTACAGGGATGCGCCCTGCGGCGGCGGTCTCTGCCGTTACATCCTCCACCGCCTGGACCGGCAGTCCGGTCAGCGCAAACAGCTTGATCAGCAGATAAGCCCGCTCTTTTCCCAGCGCACGGGCTGTCTGGAGCAGCCGCAGGTACTCCTGACGGGTAAGGGACGGCTGATCCAGGGCCGGCAGGGGAAGCTGGTCGGGGACCGCAAGATCCCGGCAGCCCAGAAACTCCAGGAAATTTGCCGCCACAGACAGACAGGTATTAATGGTGTTGGGGCGGTAGCCCGCAGAGAGAAGCTGGGCCTGCCAGGCCGGCAGCATGCCCGGGCTGACGGACCGGCCCGGGGGCAGGTGACGGTAGAACAGTTCCAGACTGCGGCGATACGTCTGGAGCGTGCTGGCGGTGCGCCCCTTTTCCGACAGGGCAGACAGGTAGTGTTCCAGATCTGCCCGGGTTAGGCGCAGACCTGCGCCGGCGTGGTCCATGGCGCACCCCCTTTCTATAGACAGAATTAATCTTCTGACAAATTTTTTGGCGCTTACATATCTAAACGCTCTTATTTTAGCATGGATATTTTTTCACCGCAAGAGCTTTTTCTCTGTCAAAACTGTATTTGAGCACAAGAAAAGGGCCGCCCAATTTGTTACTTTATGGTCGACCTGGATCTTTTATGCGCTTTTCCGCCTTAGCAGGGCGGAATTTTTATTCTCTCCTGAAATGGCAAAGCGGCAGCGTTGCCCCCTCCTTTGTATATATACATAAGATTAATTTTGTCTATGAAATCAATCGCAGCAGTTCCAGTGTTTGGGCGTGTTCGCTGCCGGTTGAGATGAGATAAATTCGTGTGGTTTCAATGGAAGAGTGGCCCAGGATATCAGCCAGCTTGGCCACATCCCGAGTGACGCGGTAGAAGGTGCGGGCAAATAAATGCCGCAGATTATGGGGAAAAACCTTGGAGGGAGAAACGCCGGCGCGGCGGCACAGAGCTTTCATTTCCGCCCAGATCTGTTTCCTGGACAAACTGGTCCCGGCTCTGGTGCGGAAAATTTCGCCGACAGAAATTTGACGTTTTCTGGCAAATTTCAGCAGTTTTCGGCAGAGTTTTTGCGGCAGGAGGATCGTGCGGACCTTTCCTTTAAGCGAAATCTCGGTTCGGCCGGCGGCAGCGGCCTCCACGGTGAGATACCGGACCTCGCTGACCCGGATGCCGGTGGAGCAGATGGCCTCCATCAGCAGGGCCAGCCGCTCCCTCCCAAGGGCTTGGGCGGTCTGAAGCAGACAGTCATACTCCGCCTTAGTCAGTTCCCGCCGGTCCTCGCGAAATAGACGGCGCTGGAGGCGCAGCGGCTTTAAGCGGCAGTCGTTCCAGCCCTGAAAGGTGAGAAATTTGTTGACAGCGGCCACCATGGCATTGACGCTGGCGGGTGCATAATCCCGGGCGAGGCTCTCTTTCCAGGCGGATGCCCGCTCTTTGGTGACCGTATGACCATTGAGAAAGTTGGAGAGGGAGCGGACATCCCGAAGATATTTTTCAATTGTGGCGGGACATCGTTCTTCCGCGGTCAGGAAGTCGCGGAAGGCGGCCATGCGCTGGGGTGTAATGTGTCGATAGAACATGAAAAACCTCCCATACGGTAGAATAATTTTTATTCTACCGTATGGGAGGTCATTTATACAGACAAATTCCAGAAATTTGAAGAAGCGGCAGCGAAATTAATGCATTGTGAATTCTTTTGTTGTCCCCATTCTTCGTATGGAAATTAACCTATGATAATGCGCGGGATGATAAAAAGAGATATAATATTATTCAATTGTTGACAAATAGCTGATTGAGAATTTTTAGACGGAAGGGGATGCTCTATGGTCCCTCTGGAATTTTACAGAACTTATTTCCCGGTGAAATCTGCCTCCCTGCTCCGGGCGCTGGCCAGTGCCAGTGTACCCGCACAGGTACACCAGGGGGAACTGCTTCTGCGGGAGGGCGAACCCCAGACACAGTTGCCCCTCCTGGTCAGCGGCATTATCCGGGGGTTTTATTTTGATGTGAACGGACAGGAGATTACGGACTGCTTTGCCGTCCGGCCGGGGATCCCGGTGGCAGCAGGGGCAGATTTCTGCCGCCCCTCTCCGATTTATTTGGATGCGCTGACGGACTGCGAGTTGATGACGATTCCTACCCAGGAGGTTGTCCGGCTGCTGGACCAGTATCCGGAGCTGCTGCGGCTGTACAACCAAATGCTGGTGGATTCTTTCACCATGCACTGGGAGATCAAGACGACTCTCTGCCGGAGTACGGCTATGCAGCGCTATCAGTGGTTTCTGCGCACATATCCGGGGCTGATCCACCGCATCAGCAGCAAATGCGTTGCCTCTTTCCTGGGGATGACACCGGTGACTTTGAGCCGCCTGCGCCGGGCTCTGCGGGAACAGCAGCCAGAGGAATGATATACGAGCCGGACGCCCTGACCGGGTGTCCGGCTCGTGTGCTTTTTGACAGGACGCCGGGGAAGCATTAACACAGGATAATGCGCCGGGCAGGGGGGCCTGCTATAATCAAGTTGTATTTTGGCGGCGGATAAGAGCTGCCGGGAGAGGAGAAATAGGCATGTATTGTCCGGGGTGCGGAAAAAAGAACGACGATGATGCCCGGTTTTGCGCGTTCTGCGGGGCGGAGATTGTGGATGACCAGCCGGAGGAGGTGTCGGTGGGACAGTTTTTGGCCAACCGGGTGTCCCTCTTCCTGCGGACCGATGCCCGAAAGGGCGGCGCCGCGGCGGCTGGCTTTTTGGTGCGGCACAAGGCGGCGGTGATTGCAGTAGCGGCAGCGGTGGTGCTGATCATCGGCGGCAGCGCTCTGGTTCGCTCGCTGTTTGACCCGGTGCGAACGGCGCGGCATTACTTTGAAAGCTATATGGCTGGGGATTGGAGCGATGTCTATTACAGCGTCTATCTGCCGGAGGGAGAGCTGCTGGACGAGGCACATTTCCTGGCTGCGGCGGAGAACTGGGCACCATCAGGCTATCTGGACTACCAGGTGGAGCCCCTGGATGACATGGCGGAGGAAGACAGCCTGTACCGCCGCTATCGGTTTACATACTCCACACCAGGCAGTACCAGCTCCTCTCAGATGGATGTGACGATGATCCGAACCGGTAAGAAAGCACTGTTTTTCGACGATTACCGGGTCTCCCTGGAGGGGCTGATCGCAGAGGGCTGCACAGTGGAGATCCCCGAGGGGGCCGTGCTGCTGCTGAATGGGGAGCCTCTGGAGACTGAGGCGGCCCAGGGAGCCGGACAGATCTGCCAACTGCCGGATCTGTTTGCCGGGACTTATACGCTGGGGATGGAACATCCGGTTTATCAGTGCCAGGAGATGACCGTGGACCTGGTGAGCGGGAGCTATGTGAATCTGCTCTCCGGCTGCTGGGTGGAGTTGACGGCACTGGAAGACCCGGCATCCGGGGATGCTGCGGACTATCTTAGCGAGCTCTTTGATACGGCAGTGGCCGGAGAAGATCTATCGGAGAGCGGTGTGCCTCTGTCCGACCGGCAGGATGCCACTGCTCAGGAGGATTTCCGGGAGTTTCGCAGTGACTGTGCCTCCCGCGCCCAGCGGCGGGGAACCTTCCGCCTGACGACGGCGGAACTGGACAGCGCGGAATTTGACGGCGATACGGGCCTGGTGCGGGCGAATTTGTCATACTCCTGCACGGGCCGGGGGCTGGAACTGACGGACCAGCCTTATACATTCTCCGGCTCGGCGCGGCTGACCTTGGCCTACGACAGCGGGACGTGGCAGTTGGTGGAGCTGTATGTATCCGGGATCTGAGAAAAGGGGGAGAGTTTGATGTCAAAATACTGTGTGAAATGCGGACGCAAACTGGCCGATGGAGCGATCTGTTCCTGCCGGATCCGGCGGGAGGTATCCGGCGGAGCGGGCGGAACCCAGAGCGGTGTCTCCTTTCGGAATATTTTAAAGGTCAATGATCCGGACTTTGACCGGGGAGAGGATTACTACGAGCGGGGGAAGCAGATTGTGCCGGAGCTGGTTTCCCCCTGTGAAAATGAGATCCCCATCAAGCAATACCATCTGGTGAACATCCGTTCCCGGCTCCAGGGCCTATGGGCCGAGGGGCGGCTGATGGTGACCAACAAGCGCATCCTCTTCCGCGCCTCCGGCCGGTCGTTCATTGGGCGGACCATGCTGGAGGATGAGTATGCCCTGGATGAGATCTCCGGGCTGGAGATCTCGCGGGGAGTCCGGTTCAGTATCTTTGATTTCTTTATGAGCATGCTGCTGCTGGCACTGTGTTTGTTCCTGATGTCCAAGGTGGCCGCAGACTTCACTGGATGGGTGATCCCCTTGCTGCTGACGGCGGCGGGAGCGGCCGGGCTGTATTTCCTGGGGCGGCGGCAGTACCGCTGGAAGCTGGTGGTGTGCTGCATCCCGACGGTGTGCTCCCTCTGGCTGATGATTTGGGCCAGGGTATCAGGGCACGGCTTCTGGGGCGGCTTTTTCACCTTGGTTCTGGTGATTTTCAGTGTTTTGCTACTGTTTTTCCTGATCCTCAGCGGTATGAAATCGGTAGTGAGCCTGAGCATCCAGTGCAAGGCAGGCACTGCAGAGGCCATCCGTATGCACAGTCCGCAGCACTTCATGCTCCAGAACGCCTCGGAGCTGCTGCCCACGGAGGAGACGGATCTGGCGATCCGGGAGGTGGGGGCCATGATCAACGACATCCAGCACTTCGGCGATCTGGGGATCGAGAAGTGGAAAACTGCGGCGTCGGAGGCGCAGACGGTATGAAATATGCCCTGGCCATTGGATATCCGCTGCGGCTGACTGCGGTGGGGGGACAGGCGGTTCAGGAGGTGGAGCTCCGGGATCGCCGGGTCGCACTCTCCCTGGAGCAGGCCATGCAGTGGGGGGCGCTCTCGGTATGGCGGGAACTGGGCGAGGCCGAGCGGTCCGGGGCCGAGGAATTGGCGTCGCTTAATGTTGTGGTTTTGGGGGACAGCGCGGAGGAGATCTTGTCCGCACTGGCCCCCTGCATCCCTCTGCGGCAGGGGTTTGGCCTGCCGATGGAGGAGGGGACCGGCATTCAGCTGGGAGAGGAGCAGATCCTTCTCACTGGCCTGCAGGAGAGCCTGTGGCTTTTGGCCGACGGGCGGACCACTTTGGAAGAGGCCCTGGAGCAAGCGGGAGTGCGCTGGCGGGAGGCCGGGCAGGAACAGCAGGAATTGATCCTGGAGAATTTGTTGGGACTCGCAGCTGCGGAACTCTACTATTTTCGCTGAGGGGGCGGGAGAATGGGATTTAAATACCTGAAGGCGCTCTCGAAAGCAGTGACCTATGTGGCCAGCGGGATGACGGCGCTGACTGGAACATTGCAGGCTGCCCAGCAGCAGGAGAAGATCGACGCAGCCTGGGCCGATCTGATGAATACGCCCAATGCCGCTATTGTGGCAGAGGCACCCGCCGGCAGTCAGGCCGCGCCATTGGATGCGCTGCAGAGCTATCTGGATCAAGCGGGGATCTCCGCGCCGGTACCTGGTTCTGGAAACCGGAACCGCTCTGCGCCGCGCCAGGGAGCATCAGTCCAGCAGCAGGGGATCTCGGCCGCGGTCAGCGCAGATACAAAAAAAGGGACACCGGAAAAACCATGGGAGCTTGAGACACCCGCTGAAACGCTGTACAATGCGGTGCAGGATGCTGGTGACGGGCTGACCGGAGGGAAGATTGCCGAGGCACAGGAAAAGGCGAAGGAACTGGATGCGGCGGTCCACGGCGGACCGCGGTATGGGGAATATGGAGACCCGCCGCCGGGTGCAGCAGGGGCGGAAAAAAGCAGCCCCGGGAAGCCGGTGGCAGTACCGCAGAGCGCGGACGGCCTGCCCCCCAAAATGCTCTCCGGCGGTACGGGAGATCATTTCCAGGGGACCTATACGTTGAAACCCAACCAGACTTATACGGCCAATGGAGCCACATATCACACCGATGGAAACGGAGCCATCCAGTCCTGGTCGGCGACCCTCTCCGGCCCGCAGCAGGCGGCGCCACGGTCCCCCAGCCACCAGAAACACCTGCCGGGAAAGCTCCCGGGAGACCATGCCGGCCACTACCTGGCCGCCTCCAACGGCGGATCCGGGCTGGCCGACAATATGGGGGCTATGGATGCCAAGGTAAATACCCGGGACTACCGGGCCTTTGAAAGGGGAAACCAGCAGCTCCTGGGGGATGGGTATACCCTCCGCCTGGACGGCTCCAACCATATGGGCAGTTCTCCGCTCCGCCCTGATGGGATCATGGTGACCCGCAGTGTGTATGATTCGGACGGGAATTTGCGGGACAGAGAGCATTTCTCCTGGACCAATACGGATATGAGCCAGTATCAGAACAACGACTTCGGAGATCCAGCGATTCCAAATGCGATGGATGAAGCGTTGGATCAGGCGGGAATGACCCGGAAAGAGATTGCGGCACTGGAGGAAACAGAGGGTACGGACAAGAGTGAAAAGACGGACCGGGACGAGGTCGAGGACAAAGGCAAGAGTGAAAAGACGGACCAGGACGAGGTCGAGGACAAGGACAAGAGCGAAAAGACGGACCGGGACGAGGTTGAGGACAAGGACAAGAGGGAAAAGACGGACCGGGACGAGGTCGAGGATAAAGGCAAGAGGGAAAAGACGGACCGGGACAAGGTCGAGGACAAGGACAAGAGCGAGAAAACGGACCAGGACACAGATCCGGGAAAGACGGAGGACCAGAGGGAAGAACCCTGGATCAAGAAGAAAGGGGACCAGACAAATGTCCCAGACGGAGGCGCCCCTGAAGGAGATAATGCCGAGGGATGGAAAAAGAACGGTGCTCAGGAGACGGAAGTGCCTCGAGAGAGTACTGCGGACCGTGGGGGACAGACGTGGAAACGGGACGGGAAACCGGACCCGCCTCCGGCAGCGCCCTCCGGAGGAGATTCAGATGGTGCCGAAAAGGAGAAGCGTGGACCCAATCAGGGGGACGATGGGGGGTATCATCCATGAAACAGATTGAGATATTTGACGGAAACGCGCTCCACGACCTGCCGGTGGAGGCTCCGGTGGGGACTGCCCGCTGCGCACTGTGCGGCCAGGATGGTGCCGGAAACCGGACCTTTGTCCGTCTGGACGAGGAGCTGCTCAGCCGCCACCTGATGCTGTTGGGCGGCATCGGCACCGGAAAGACAAACGCCTTTTATCAGATCATCAGCCAGCTGCGCCGGAGTATGACGCAGCAGGATGTGATGATTGTGTTCGATACCAAGGGGGACTTCTACCAGTCATTTTACCGGCCGGGGGATGTGGTCATCAGCAACGATGAGACCGCTACCGGCCCTGATGGCCAGGACTATTGGAACCTCTTCAACGAGCTGGAGAGCGGGGAGGATCTGGAGGTGGCGGTCAACGAGATTGCCAAGACTCTCTTCGCCCAGCGGCTGAAACACACCACCCAGCCCTTCTTCCCCAATGCGGCCAAGGATTTGTTCGGCGCAGTGCTAACCCATTTCGACCGCAACCGGGAACACTACTACTGTGACAATCTGGCGCTGCGGCAGTTTATGGATGCCATGCCCACCGCCCAGCTGCGGGGGATGCTGGAGCAGCATGCGGACCTGCGGGCCATGACCAGCTATATCTATGACGACAGCTCCGGCCAGACCCAGGGCGTGCTGTCGGAACTGCAGCAGCAGGTGCGCGAACTCTTTATCGGCAACTTCAAAAAGCGCGGGAATCTGTCCATGCGGGAGTTGGTGCGGAACAAGGGCGGCCGGATGATCTTCGTGGAGTATGACCTCAGTGTGGGGGAGACACTGTCGCCCATCTATACGCTGCTGTTCGATCTAGCCATCAAAGAGGCCCTGAGCCGGAAGAAGAGTGAAGGCAATGTGTATTTCGTGGTGGACGAGTTCCGGCTGCTCCCAAATCTTACCCATATTGACGATGCGGTGAATTTTGGCCGCAGCATGGGTGTCAAGTTCATGGTGGGGCTGCAGAATGTGGAGCAGATGTACGAGGTCTACGGTCCTGCCCGGGCCAGGAGTATTTTGTCGGGTTTTCTCACCAGTATCTGTTTCCGGGTCAATGACGCCTCATCCATTTCTTATATTCAGCAGCTCCACGGCCGCAACCGGAAAAAAGAGGTCTATATGGCCTCGGTCCAGGGACGCGGCATTGTGGAAAATGTCCGGGACGCCTATGTGGTGGAGGACTGGGATATCCAGCGCCTGAAGACCGGCGAGGCCATTATCGGCCTGCCGGGACGGGAGCCCTTCCGCTTCCAGTTTCTCCGGGCAAAGTAGAAAGGGGAGAAGGCAATGGAGCAGGAGCGGTGCGGGAGCAGAATCCTGCGTGTATTGAACGGAGTAATGGTCCTGCTGGGGATCGGGGCCGGAGGATTGGCCCTGTGCGCAGCACTGCTGGTGTGGCAGGGGTATGCTCCGTCCGCAGACTTACCGGCGGAGGGACAGCCATCCCTCTCCGACCCCGCTGGAATGGAGGATGCGCAGGCACCTCAGCCGGGAGAGGAGAATCAGTCGGAGGAGATGGACCCTGCCCGGGGGATGACTCTGGCAGAGCAGGGAGACTGGTCAGGGGCGGTGGAGATCCTGGCCGGTGTGGCTGCTGCGGAGTCGGAGGACCCGGCGGTGTATGAGACCCTGGCCCGGGCCTACCGGGAGCTGGGAGAGGATACGCGCGCGGCGGAGACGCTCCGGATGGGACTGGAGATTACCGGCGCAGAGGAACTGGAAAACCCGCTGAAGGCGGCGGAGTCCACAGTGAATCTGCCCCAGGCGCAGCGGGAACTGCTGGACAGCCTGTACCAGGCCTTTGCCGGCGGGGATGAGGCGGCCTTTCAGACGGCGCTCCAGGCCTGGGAAAATGCATCGGATTATGCGCAGGAGACACTGGGCGAGACCAAATGGGTCCGTGTAGGAGGTCTTGCTTGGGACGGACAGCGCTTTTGGAGCGGCTATACCGGCTTGGGCATGGCCTTTTGGGGCACGGGGATCTACTACGGAGAGCTGACCGAGGGCAAACCGGACGGGACCGGACGCAGCGTTCAGGTTCACACCGGGTATCCCGAGGGGGCAGTGGAATATCTCCAATTGGATGCCCGGTGGGAAGATGGCGTGGCTGTGGGCGACGTGGTGTTCCGCAACCGGGATACCCAGGCGGGTGCCGCTTTTGCTGAGTATGATATTGTAGGGACGCTGGACGGCACGGATGCGGAGGTTATTACGACGGCGGAGGTGACCGTGTATGCGGACGCCGGCGGGGCAGGACACCAGTATGCGTTCTCGATCCGGGATGGACATATCGTACAGGATGGGGGGCTGACCAGTGACGGCGGGCTTTCCCGGAACTGCACCATTCACAGCGGCTGCGGCAGCCACCTGATTGTGACGGCGGACTCTTTGAATACGCTGTATCAAAATCCTTATCCCTGGGGGCGGGAGGGGCCTTATACCGAGCCTTGGATGGCATTCATGAATTTCAGCTACACCAACTGACAGATGGTTCTGGTACGGAGAGGAGACGGGGAACTTGAAAGAAAAGCGTTCTGCTGTGCTGGGACTGCTCCAGGCGGTGATGGCGGTCCTTGCCGCGGGTGTCCTGGGGCTGACCCTGTACGGTGTGCTGCGGCCGGAAGCGCCGGCGGCGGAATTTGAAACGGATAGATCGGCAGAGGAGGAGAAGACCACTCCGGCGGACCAGGGAACACCGGATGAGACGGAGGCTCCCGCCCTGGAACCTTCACCGGAGCAGTATGCCATTTTGGACGGCCTGATTGCAGCGTTTCAGGCCGGAGACGATCAGGCGGTGGGCGCTCAGCTCAAGGCCTGGAACGACCTGCACGGACAGGAAGAGGAGAACTGGGTGGATGTAACGGGGATGGCCTATGACGGACAAAACCTCGCTGCGGACTATACCGGAACGGCCCTGGCCAGCGACGGCCTTACCCGTTTCTATTACGGCCCCCTGACCGGCGGCGTACCCGATGGAGCAGGGGCTCGGATCGTGATCTACAGCCCCTATGGCACCTATAACCACGATGAGACGGTCATTACGTATTTCTGGGTGGAGGGACTGTGGGATGACGGCATTCTTACCGGAGACGCGGAGATCCGCATGGATCAGGCACCACGATCCTCGCCTGATGTGATGCGCGAACACATGGAGATCTCCTGCACTTTTGACGGCACGGCGGCGGAGATCATGTCTGCAGGCCAGGTGATGCAGTATGTGGCGATCGCGGAGTGGAGCGATGACCACGAGATGCCGGTAATACAGCGGGTGTATCCCTTTGCGTACCATATTTCAAATGGAAAGCTGCTGGCGGAGGAGTGGTCCGACGAAGCGACATATGACGGGAGCCACTTGCATGACAGCGCTCAGGCGGTGGATGGCTGGATCGGCCAGGTAGGTGTTCCGGCGCTGGGGAGCGAATGCTTCCAGAATCCGTACCCCTGGGGCGGGAGCTACCGCTTTGCCTACCGGAACCTGTTTGACGGCCTGCCGACCCTGTACGGGGAGCGCAGTGCATAGAGAGAAGGAGGAGTGACAGAATGCGATGCTGTCAGTGCCAGAAGGAACTGCCGGAGGGCGCAAGGTTTTGTAAATACTGCGGGGCAAAGCAGCAGATGACGGAGGAACAGGTTCCTCAGCCGGTCACCGTATATCCGCCCGGGAATGAGGCTGCCCGGGCGGCAGAAACCGGTGGGCCGCAGCCTGCGGCGCCAGAGCAGAAGAATGCCCCGGTCCCGGAGCAGCCGGAGGTTTCCATAGAGGAAGCAGAGCTGCCTGAGGAGGGACATCCGGTGTTTTTCAAGCGGGGAAACGCGGAGCCGGAAGCGGGGCCTGCGGAGGATGTGGCGGAGCCCATTGAGCCGACGGTGCAGGAGGCGCTGCCGGGGAGTGCTGAAGAACCGGAGAGCAGCCGGGAGGCAATGGAGGAGGCGGGGACTGCGCTGCCGGAGATGCAGCCCGCGGAGCCACCGGAGGAACCCGATCCTTCGATAGAGAAGAGCGGTCTGGAAGAAGCAGAAGCGACTGAAGCGCAGGAGAGACGTGCGGAGATCGTATCAGAGATGCCGGATCTTCTGCCTGAAGAGGTGCCGGAGCAGGCGGAAGAGTTGTTTGTGGCTCGGCCGGAGGCGGAGCGCAGCGCTGAAGGGATGGCCGGGGAGGAACCGACGGCCTGGATGGTGAAGGATCTGCCGGAGGAGCCCCGGGCTGCCGCGCCGGCTCCGGAGACCGTCCCCTTCTGGGAGGGGCTGGATGCAGTGCTGGCGTCTGCGGATTTGCGGCAGGAACCCCGGCGGGAAGAGCCTGTTTTTGATATCGACCAGGCGCTGGAGGCGGCCGGTCAGATGACGCCGGCGGAGTCCGGAATGGCAGTCGGGAGAGAGCGGGAGATCCATCCCGCCCAGGAGTCGGCTGTGGCAACAGCACCGACAGCCGCCACCTCTTCCTCTGAGCCGGAGCGGGAGATGGCGGCGCAGGAGTCCTTGCCGGAAGACAGAACGGTCCCCGTCGGCGGGCCGGAAACTCCGGCGGGGTCCGCATCCCGCTTCAGGGTGGAGAAAAAGCAAAAACAGAGGGAAGAGAAGAGGAGAGAGGGGAGAGCGGTCTCCCGGGAAAGCGTGCAGCAGCCCGGGAAGGAGGAGAAAAGGAGACGCTCGATTTCTCCCGGAGCTGTGCTGTGGCGTCTGATGGTGATTGCTGTGGAGGCTGCTGCAATCGTCTACCTGTGTCTGCGGCTGTTCTGATGGCTTTATAGAGAAAATTGGCAGCGGCTGAGACCTGGCGAGGGCGGCTTTGACAGAGAAAAAGAGGGGCTGGAGCAATTGTTCCGGCCCCTCTTTGCCGTGCCCAAAAGCAAGCCCTCATTTTTGGGCGCTGGCTGCTTGACAGGGGAAGCGGAGGGACGGTATATTGTAACTATAAGGACCTGATGTTCGCTGCTGCTGGATTTTCTGCCTGTTTCCCGACCGTTTTCGGATATGTCCGGCAGAGGTGAAGCAATGCCAGCCGGGGTGAGCGCCCCGCTGCAGCGGGAGGGCAGGCGGCCTTGAAACAATAATAAAAAATAGAAAGGAATCGGAGATTATGACGCCTCAAGAACTGTACAACGAGAGATTGCAGCTCATCCAGGACACGATTGCTTTGAAGCCGACCAAGCGGATGGTCAATGCCGTGCGCGTCAATTATTGGCCCTATCTGGAGTACGGCATGACCCTGGCAGACGCTTTGCGGGACTACAAGCGGGGCAATGAGTGCTTCTACCGGTTCCACCGGGAGTTTGCTCCGGATGTGGCCAGCAGCTGCTCGGCCAACTATCCCAGCAAAGTCTATGAGATTGCGGGACTGAAAACGGTCCGCTGGCCCGGAGATCCCAAAGGGCTGGACGTCAACGCCCCCTATCAGTTCATTGAATATGAGACGCTGATGGAGGATGAATACGACGAGTTCCTGGAAGCGCCCGCTCAGTTCACAATCGAAAAGTTCATGCCCCGCACGGCCGATCTGTTTGCCCCCCTCACCAACCTGAACTGGCTGTCCATGTGCACCCGCATCACCGGACATATCGATGCTTTCACGACCCCGGACATGCTGGCGATGTATAAAAAGCTGGAAGAGTGCGCGGAGGTCCTTGCTGACTACCGCAAGTACAGCGCCGAAGCGCGGAAGACGATCACGGAGATGGGATATCCTTTCATCAGCGGCACAGGCAGCGCCACAGCCTTTGATATGCTGGCCGACTCCCTGCGCTGTACCATGGGCTTTTTCGCCGACCTTCTGATCCAGCCGGAGAATGTGCGCCGGGCTCTGGACCGGTTTGTGGAGTTCCATATCCAGGGCTCCCTGGCCCAGTGCAAGGCGACCGGCTGCCAATACGCCTGGGTGATGCTCCATAAGGCTTTTGACAATTTCATCAGCGACGAGACCTATCGTGACTTCTACTGGCCCTATCTCCAGAAGTGGATCCTGGCTATGATTGACAACGGACTGACTCCTGTGGTCTTTACCGAGGGTCCCTACACCACCCGCCTGAAGTACCTGGCGGATGTGCCGGTGGGGAAGGTTATCTACCACTTCGAGGAGGTGGATTTCAAGGCCGCCAAGCGGGAGCTCAGCGGTATTGCCTGCATGATGGGCGGCTATCCCACCCAGTCGGTCATGTTCGACAAACCCGAGCAGCTGCGGGATAAGGTCAAGGCGGTTATTGACATTATGGGACCCGGCGGCGGTTATATGTTTGCCACCGGCGCTACCATTGACCACGCGCCCCGGGCCAACATGGAGATGCTCTTCGATACCATTCAGACCTACGGAAAGGCCTGAGCCTGCATATTGTATTCCAAAAAGCGAAAAGCGCCGCATTGCTCTGCAATGCGGCG
This sequence comes from uncultured Oscillospiraceae bacterium, assembly GCA_944386995.1. Lineage (GTDB taxonomy): Bacteria > Bacillota > Clostridia > Oscillospirales > Oscillospiraceae > CAJFPI01. The sequence continues at coordinate 15,581 of CALXDF010000038.1, read as the reverse complement.
CTTTTCACGGGATTTGCGCGGGGGATGGAACGGGGGAGGGAGGTCGAAGCCTGCCTGGTGTGAAGGGGAACGCCCGGCAGGAAACATGCTGGGTGCCGTACACGGGGCGGGGAACCGCCGGGACCGGTATGTGACAGCCAGGGCGCTGGACTTTCTATAAATTTGGACTTGAAAAAGTCGGATTTTGCCGCTAAAGTAGTAGGGGAAAAGAACTGGAGCCAGCCCGTCCCACACCTCACCGGAGAAAGGCGGGCTGCCGGGCGGTTACAACTGCCCGATCACATAGGAGGTCATTGACATGTCTCTCGATCAGAATACAATCGCTCTTTATACAAAGTTTCTCCACGAGGAACTGGTGCCAGCCATGGGATGTACAGAGCCCATTGCTATCGCCTATGGCGCGGCTTATGCCAGAAAGGTCCTGGGGAAGCCCGCCGAACGATATGAGGTGGAATGCTCCGGAAATATCATCAAAAATGTCAAGGCGGTGACCGTTCCTCAGACGGGCGGCCTGAAGGGGATCGAGGCGGCTGTGCTGGCCGGCGCAATCGGCGGCGATGCAGACCGGGAGTTGGAGGTGCTTTCCACAGTGAATCAGGCCGACCTCTGTGAGATCCGCAGGGGCCTGGAGGAGAGGGTTGTAGCGGTCAAGCCTCTGGATTCCACCCATACGCTGCACATTATCATCCATGCTTTTGCCGGCGGGGACAGCGCCTGTGTTGAGATCATCGACACCCACAATAATGTGGGGAAGGTTGTGAAAAATGGCCAAGTCATCCACCAGCGGGTGGAAATAGCGGCGCAGGACGACATTTCAGAGCGCCGGACGCTGAATATGGAAGATATTCTGGAGTATGCCGACCGGGTGGATCTGACTCTGGTACGGGATGTACTGGAACGGCAGATCAATTATAATTCTGCCATCTCCCGGGAGGGATTGGGCGGCAAGTGGGGTGCCGCTGTGGGGAAGACGCTGCTGGATACCTGCGGCGCTGGGATCCGTGTGCGCGCCGAGGCGGCGGCTGCTGCCGGCAGCGATGCCCGTATGAGCGGCTGCGCTATGCCGGTTGTTATCAACAGCGGCAGCGGCAACCAGGGCATGACAGTCTCCCTGCCGGTGATCGAATATGCCAGGGAGCTTGGGGTCAGCCACGAAAAGCTGCTGCGCGCGCTGTGCGTGTCAAATCTGGTGGCCATCCACCAAAAGACAGATATCGGACGGCTCTCCGCTTTCTGCGGGGCAGTCAGTGCTGCTACCGGTGCTGCCGCCGGCATCGCTTATATGGAGGGCGCCAGCTATGCAGTAATCGCTCAGACGGTTGTCAACTCCCTTGCCAATGTGGGCGGTATGGTATGCGACGGGGCCAAGCCCAGCTGCGCGGCCAAGATCGTTTCCGCTCTGGAGAGCGCTTTCCTGGGGTATGAGCTGGCCAAGCGGGGCCGCGGCTTCTATGACGGTGAGGGTATTGTCAAAGCGGATGTGGAAGCCACCATCGCAAGTGTGGGGCGCATGGCCAGTGTAGGAATGCGCAGCACAGACAGAGAGATTCTGAATATCATGATCGGCTGCTGAGACTGCCGGTATGAGAGCGCACTGCAAAAAAGCAAGGGCCGGGACTTTCGTCCCGGCCCTTGGCCGTTTTGCGCGAAGGCTGCTGAGGAGTCCTTACTTCGCCACATCCTCCATGAAGCGCATGAAGATGGTGGCAACCTGAGCACGGGTGGCGCTGCCGCCCGGGGTCAGGGCAGTGCTGGAGGTACCGGTTACCAGACCCTCGGCGCTGGCCCACTGGAGCGCAGACAGCGCATAGCTGCTGACATCCCCTGCATCCACATAGCCGGACAGGTCGGCGCTGGCCGTGGTGCGGTAACCCTTGTACTGGGCATAGCGGTACAGGATGGCCGCCATCTGCTCCCGGGTAATGGCATCGTTGGGGCCAAAGGTGGTCTCATCGTAGCCGGTGACGATGTCGTTCCCCGCGGCCCAGACAATGGCGTCGGCATAGTACATGCCATTCGCCACGTCATCGAAGGTGCTGGTGCCGCTGACACGGGGCTCGCCCTCCAGGCGGTAGAGCATGGTGACGATCATACCCCGGGTGGTGGTTGCGTTGGGGCTGAACACGTTGCTGCTGGTGCCGTTCATCATGCCGTTCTCATAGACATAAGCAACAGCGTCATAATACCAGGCGTCAGAAGCCACATCCAGGAAGGGCAGGCCGCTGTCCTCCACGGCCACGAAGGTGGCCTCCACAGTCACACGGCCGCGGGGCATCTCAAAGGTGTACCGGCCGTTGCCCCGGCTGCGGACGGAAATCTCGTCGCCGTCGCTGTCGGTGACAATCAGTTCATCCAGCTCGTAACCGGTATCGGGTTCCACGGTGATGGTCACCGTCTCCCCCTGCTCGGCACGGCTGGGCCGCACCGTCACATCGCCGTGGCGGCCGGCATCCACTGTAATGCTGTAGTCGTTGGAGCTGGAGGAGCCGCTGCTGCCGCTGGAGATCCGGCTCCAGCTGGCGGTGAAGGTCGTATCCGCGGTGATCTTCACCGTATCTCCTGCGTCATAGGTGCTGGAACCATCGGACCAGTTCCGGAACCGGTAGCCGGAGCGGGTGGGCTCGGGCAGGGTGATCGTTGTGCCGCTCTTCACGACCTGGGTAGCCACGTCGCTGCCGCCGTTGCTGTCGAAGGTCACGGTATAGGTCTCGCCCTGAGCCAGATTGTCGGTGAAGTTCACATCGGGCTGGATGGAGACGTTGATGGGGGTCTTGTTACTCGCGCCCGGCTCGCCCAGGACGATGGGTTCATCCTTACCATCAGGCTTATTGTTGCCCGTGAAGGTGCAGTCCTCGACAGTCACGCCGTCCAGCGTGGCAGCTTTGTCGTCTTGGTAGCTGCCGTCATCCCGGGCCTTGATGTGCAGGGCAGTACCGCGGTTGGCGCCGTTGCCGGTGAAGGTGCAGCCGTCGAAGGTGATGTTCTCGTAGCTGCCGTTCTTCAGGTTGATGTCAATGCCGCACAGCCAGTCCTTGCTATTGTTGGAGGCTACCTGATCGGGTTCAGCGCCGTTGTCTGCGATTGTGCAGTCAGTGAAGGTGGAATCGGTCAGTTTCTCAAAATACGCGCCCTTGATGTAGCAGTTCTGGATGGTCAGGTCATCCGCAGTGACCTTTACCGGGGTATGGTTGATATTTTCGCTTGCGGTATTACCAGTGGGATTGATCCCAAAGTACATGCCATAGGAGAACCCGTCGATGGTGACATTGTTCAGTCGCAGGTCTTCCACACCATAGCAGCCATCATAGGTGCCGATGCCCATGTATGCGCCGGTCCCCTCGTTGGCATCGCTGCCGTTCAAATCGCCCTGCAGTTTCAGATCCTTGATGGTCAGGGACTTCAGGTCTTTCACGATCTGCAGCGCGGCGCAGCCCTTTGCTGTGATGGTGCTGTCGTTGCCCTCGATGGTGATGGGCTTCTCAATCGTGAGGGCCGTGGTGATCTCAATGGTTTTCCCCGCGATCAGTTCCACGGTGCCGTTAGTCGCCTCGGCGGCGTCGATGGCCTCCTGGAGGTCGGTGTAACCCGTGCCGTTGACTTCCGCCACGGCGGTGGTGGTGTCCACAACGATGTTGCCGGCATCATCCTGCTTCATGCCGGGGACAACGTAGTCGCTGACATCAATCGGATTCCCACTGGCATTTTGGAACGTGCCGCCGGAGATGGAAACATTCCCTTCTTTGGCCTGCTCTTTTAACGCCTCATCGACGACGATCTCTCCATTAAATTCGCCGCCTGTGATATGCAGAGTGCTCTTCGAGTCCGGTTGACCAGTAAGATCGCCCCACACACCGATTTCTACTTTACCGTTGATTTTGCTGTTGCCCTCCACGGTTACCTGTGTTCCATCAGGATAACCATTATTGGGCCCCCAGCACACATCAAAGGCAAAACTATTGGCTGGCGCAGTGATTGTGCTGTCCTTGATCAGGACATCGCCGTTGTTGTTGGACAGCATATAACTGCAGCTGCTGTTCTTGTCGTTCAGCGTTACATTGTCCAGGGTAAGATTGCTGTAATTCTGGATCAAAATTTGTACCGCTGTGGCTCCAGCTGTGATTGTCCCGTTTTTAAAGGTAATGGTGGAATCCTTCAACAGCTGGAAACCGTTGCTCTCGGTTCCTGTGGAACCGACTGCAGAAGTCACAGTATACGTGCATCTATTCAAGTCGATGGTCAGTTCGCTTCCCTCGGGGATCACAATCCCGGAACCCTCGGTGGATTTCAGCAGTTTCACGGTATCGCCCGGTTTGGCGTTTTTGATGGCCTCCTGAAGCGTGCTGTAAGGGATGCCCTTGACCGAGGCAACGGCCTTTTCAGTGTCCGTTTGGACAGTACCATTCTCATCCTGGGTCATGCCGGAGGGAAGGTACTCTTCGGGCACTGTCTGGTCGAAAGTGCCGCCGATAACAGTGATTTTGGCATCGCTCGCTTCGTCTTTACTGATATTCGCGGTACTTGTTGTATTGTTCTTAAAATCGCCGCCGGAAATAGTTACGTTTGCATTATCTTCCGCATAGACGCTGTTGCGCGCGCTGGTCAATGTGCCGCCAGTGATGGTCACTTGTGCGCTACCCTCAGCCTCGACTGTCCCGGAAGTCGTGCTATTGCTGGAACTGGAGAGTTCTCCGCCAGAGATATTTACCTGGGCCTGACCCTCCGCGGAAACAGCGCTGCCCCTGGCTTCAATCGTTCCGCCGGTCACATTGAGAACCACATTTTCCTGGGCCTGGAGTCCAGTATATTGCGCATTAATTTTTGCGTCTTCTGCAATTGTAACTGTGGCACCCTTATAGATCTGTATTGCTCCGCTGCGGCCATCGGTGTGGGTCAGCGAACCGCCGGTCATGGTAAACTGGATGCTGTCGGACTCACCATAGTTAGAGATATAAACTGCAGTGCGCCCAGCGGATACCATCTCACCATCGGAGATATTGACCGTTGTGTTTTCTCCGCGGACATTCATTACGCTGTCTTTCGTACTGACCAATTTGCCGCCGGAGATCGTGACAGAGCAATTTTGGGCACTGGTGTAAATGTCAACCGTTTCCTGGGTGGTCTCAATGGTTCCGCCAAAAAGGGTGAAACTGCTGTTACTGCGCAACTGAATGCCATATCCATAACTTGCGTCAGTTGCCTTGATCGCGCCGCCCTTTTCAGTGGAGTTGTCAGTGATGGTCAGGGAACCGCCATCACTGACAGTCATAATGTAATTGTTGCTCTGCCCATAACTGCTGCTGATTGTGCAGTTGTTCAGATCCAGCATCACATCGTTTGTAATAGACCAACTTTGCTTATCGGTTACTGTGATGTTTTTCGTCAGCCGGATGTTGCCGCCGGTTGCAAGGGCGGCGGTGAGATCCTCTGCCGAATCGACCTCGATCCAGCCGTCAGCCCCGACAGTCGGTGCCGTCTCCTCCACGGAAGCAGGCACGAGATCTGCCGGAACCACAGGCTCGGTCTCCGGTGTTTCCGGCGTCGGGTCGTTTGTTTCCCCGACTGGAGGAAGAACTTCTGCCTCTGTAGGCTGGGTTTCCGCCGTCTCCGGCGCGGAACCGGAGGCCTCCGGCTCGTCTGCTGCCAGTGCTACGCTTGGCAACAGGGACAGGGCCATCGCCAGGGCGATGACCAGGGATAATACGCGTTGTTTCATACCAACTCTCCTCTTCTTTGCTATTTTTCACGGTCCCTGTGGAGAACCGCTGAAAACATGACAAAATATAAATTTCGCCTAAATATAAAGGAAAACTAACGCTTGATTACAACGTAACTTTACCACAACAAAGCTATAAAGGCAATAGTACTATGATAATTCTGAAAATTATTTTCAGACAAAATTTTAATATTGTAAATTTTTGGGAAAGAAGAGGGGGCAGGAGCGCAGAAAGCCGCCGGCCCAAAAGCCGGCGGCTCTTGAATGTATGCAGGCAGGGAGTGTGGGAACCAGGGATTACTGCTGCGTTTCTGCCTCAAACCCGTCGATTTTCTCCACGTTGCCGATGACGGTAACGCTGTCGCCCTCCTGGAAGCGGTACTGGGCGGAGAACTCCACATCGGTCTGGTGGTTGCGCTCGATGGCGATAATATTGATCCCGTAGGCCCGGCGCACGTCAAGCTCCTGGATGGTCCGACCCACCAGCTTGCCGCCGACCTGAATGCGGCGGACTTCCACCCCGTCGTCCAGGGAGATGTAGTCGATCAGGTTTCCGGAGATCAGGCGCTTGCCAATCCGCACTGCCATATCCGACTCCGGATAGACCACAGCAGCGCCCAGCTGCTTGAGGACCTCGCCGTGGACTTGACTGGTGGCTTTTGCGATCACATGGGGCACGCCCATGTTGATGACCAGCATGGTGGTCAGGATGCTGATGTCGATGGCCTCGCCGATGCAGATGGCCACAGTGTTGCAGTTCTGAATGCCGGTCTCCTCCAGGGTTTCCTGGCTGAGGGATTCCACCACAAACGCGAAGTCGGTGTATTTGCGTACCGCCTTTACCGCCTGCTCGCTGCGATCCACAGCGATGACTTCCTTGCCGGCGTCGGCCAGTGTTTTGACCAGGGCGGAGCCAAACCGCCCCAAGCCGATCACGCCAAAAGTTGTAGCTGCATTTTGCTTTTTCATACCCATTTCCTTACCCTATTGTAATAGACTCTTCCGTGTAGCGGGAGCCGGCTTCCGGCCGGTCGATCCAGATGGACAGCAGCGTGAAAGCGCCAACCCGCCCGGCAAACATGGTCAGAATAATGATGAGCTTGCTGAGAACGCACAGATTTGGTGTAATACCGGTGGAAAGGCCAACGGTACCAAAGGCGGACACCACCTCAAACAGGATCTGAATAAAGGTGCAGCCCGGTTCCAGAATACACAGAAGGAATGTGCTGACAAACACCACCAGCAGCGACAGCAGGGCGATCACCGGGGCTTTCGCCATGGACTCGGCGGAGATGGTGCGATGGAAGGCGCCGGGGCGCTGCTTGGTGAAAACCGATCGGACATCCTGCATCAGTGCGAAGAAAGTGGTGGTCTTGATACCGCCGCCGGTGGATCCGGGAGAGGCACCAATGAACATGAGCACTGTCAGCGTAAAGAGGCCTGCGTTGGTCAGCTCACCCATAGGATAGGTGGAAAAACCGGCGGTACGGGCGGAGACACTGTGGAAGAAGCAGCCCAGCCAGGACATGTCTTCCGTGGCCTTGAGAAGAAGCGTGCCGCCGATCAAAAGGGCCGCGGTGGTGGTGATAACCACCTTGGAATGCAGCGTCAGCTTCCGGAAAGAGCGGGTGCGCTTGATGTCCAGAATGACCAGAAAACCCAGACCACCGAAAATGATGAGTCCGCAGGTAGTCAGATTTAAGAGCCAATTGTTTTGATAGGGGATCAGATTCTGCAGGCCGCCCAGGATATCAAATCCGGAGTTGTTGAAGGCGGCGATGGAGTGAAAGACACTGGTCCACAGGGCACGGGGGAAGGGGTAGTCCTGAATAAAAACGATAAAGCTCAGGACCACACCGGTCCCCTCAAAACAGAGGGTGGTGAGGAGGACTGCTTTGACCAGGCGGACCATCCCTTTGAAAGAGTCCACGTTCAGCGCCTCCTTCACCAGAAGGCGGCCCTTGATGCTGACCCGCTTGCCTGCGGCCAAAATGAGTCCCACGCCGACGGACGTGACGCCCAGGCCGCCTACCTGGATTAGCGCCGCCACCACCACTTGACCAAAGATGGTGAAGTGGTCATAGACGTCGATGGCGATCAGGCCCGTGACGCACACAGCGCTGGTAGAGGTAAAGAGGGCGTCGATAAAGGCGACCTCCATGCCAGGCTTGACTGAGACCGGGAGTACCAGCAGGACAGCGCCCAACAGGATGACTGCGGCAAAACCCAGAGTGATGAGACGCCCGGGGGATTGCCGCTTCAAAAATGCAACGAAATGTGACATGGTTTTCCTCTGTCCAGGCTACACGGGCCTGGACGCTCCTTACATCCTTTCCTCGTCAGGAGTTTTTCATAACAACGCTTTCCACCGTATCCGCCACGTGCTCACAGGCATCTACACATTTTTCAAGATAGGTGTAGATTTCCCGCCACACGATAATCTCCAAAGGATCGGCACAGGTGGTGTGCAGGGTGCGCAAACTTGAAATAAAGAGATCATCCGCCTCCTCTTCCATGGTATTGATGTTGACGATGTGGCCGTGGAGCGTCTTGGAATGCTTGAAATCCGAGAACTCCCGGGCCATATTCTTAGCCTCTTCGCAGCAACGGATGACCACCTCCGACAGTTTCAGCGCGTCGGGACGGATCACCTGGACGTTATTGCAATAGAGACGCAGAAGAACATCCTCGATTTTGTCGGTAACTTCGTCGATATTCTGGCTGAGCAGCAGAATATCCTCCCGCTCGATAGGGGTCATGAAAGCCTTGTTGAGCACATTGAGCAACTCGTGCTTCTTTCCGTCTGCTGCGTGCTCAATAGCGTGCATCTCATCCAGCCGCTCGCCGATCTGCTGGGGCGAAAAGGTGCGCATTACCTCGTTGAGAAGGTGGGCAGCCTGGCAGGAGTAGTCGATGCATGTGCTGAATGTGTCAAAATAGAACGAGTCTTGTTTCTTTGCCATATCCCTTGCTCCCTTACGATATGTTTGATATGTTTTTGTGTTTCTGCCGGGTCTTATATACTATACCTATATATAATTACGTAGATGGATTACAGCACAGCCATAAACAGCTTGGCCATGAGATAACTGATGAGGCCGCAGCCTGGGAAGGTAAAGACCCAGGTGAGCATCATGTCCTTAACCACGCCGAAGTTGATGGCGCTCAGCCGCTTCACGCAGCCGACGCCCATGATGGCGCTGGTTTTCGTATGGGTGGTGGATACGGGAATACCAAAGAGACTGGACAGCAGCAGGCAGAACGCCGCCGACAGGTCCGCAGCAAACCCCTGATATTTTTCCAGCTTGACCATATCCATGCCGACGGACTTGATGATTTTCTCGCCGCCAACACTGGTGCCGACACCCATGACCACGCTGCACAGCAGCATCAGCCAAACAGGGATCATCACGCCGCTGACGCTGCTTTGACCATTGCTGAAAGCCATGCCCAAAAACAGCACGCCGATGAACTTCTGGCCGTCTTGCGCGCCGTGCATAAAGCTCATGGCTGCCGCGCCAAAGATCTCAGCGCCCTGGAAAAAACGGTTGGTCCTGTGCCGATTCATGCCGGCACAGAGAATCGTCAACAGTTTGCAGATCACCCAGCCGCAGACAAAACCCAGGGCCAAGCTCATGAACAGGCCATAGATCACCTTGACCCATTCATCCATGTTGATGCCGCCGATGCCGTTGTGAATAGCGATAGCGGCGCCGGAGAGGCCGGCAATCAAGCTGTGGCTTTCGCTGGTCGGAATTCCGAATCGGGCGGCTACCACACTGTATACTACGATGGAGAACAGCGCTGCACACAGGGCGATCAGCGCCTCCTGTGTGTTGCCGCCAAAGTCCACCATGTTGCTGATGGTGGAGGCCACAGAGCTGTTGATGTGGGTCATCACCAGAACGCCCAGGAAATTAAAGACTGCGCTGGTCAGAATGGCAGACCGGGCTCCCATACACCGGGTGGTGATACAGGTTGCGATGGCGTTGGGCGCATCAGTCCAGCCGTTAACAAAAATGACTCCCAGAGTCAGCAGAACGGTAACCAGCAGCACGGGACTGCTGGTCATAGCTTGGAGAAAGTACGAGAATGAAACATCCATATTGCAATCGTCTCCTTTTCAGCAGAGGCAGAAAAGAGCAGGACCTCTTGGAGTAGAAGTCCTGCCATCCGCACGAGAAGGGCTGTCCGCCCTCCCTGGTTCAGATGCTGAGAATAAATAGAGACACAGACCCACTGCTCCCTATGACAGACTCCACCGCTTATTCCAGCAAGTTACCTACAGCGTAGCATGAAAGGGGAGATTCGTCAATAGAAAAATGCGAATTCTGCCGCTTTTCAGCCTGCTGCCGTGACAGTGGATTTGGGCGGCCTCCTGAAGGGCACAGCAATGGGGCCGGACCGCCTGAAACCACGGGGATTTCCAACCGGTTCAGCGCTGACAGCGCCTTTCAGGCGGGACCAGTGAGCCGCCGAACAATGATATGCACCTCTTGAAGAGCAAGAAGGGCACTGTGCCCATCCAATGGACATAGAAACATAGAAACGACAGATCCTGTGCACGGAAAATTTTCACTATAGCATGCGCCATTGACGGAGAAAAGCAACAAAAATTCGCTCAAATGCAATAATAAGTTACACTCCTGTCTTTTTTCGAGAACATCAGCTATACTAAAAAATATGCAGCAGCATGAACGCAGGCAAGGGGGGGCGCTGGCCATGGAACTCAGACAGCTTCGGTATTTTTTGGCGGTGGCGGATTCGCGAAGCTTTGTGAGCGCGGCCCAGGCACTCTATATTTCCCGCCAAGCAATCAGCAAGGCCATTGCCCAGCTGGAGGAGGAGCTCCATGTCAGACTGTTCATGCGGGACTCCAACGGCGCTTTTCTTACGCCGGCAGGAATTATGTTCTATGACCGGGTTCGGCCGGTATTACTGGAGCTGGACGGCATTCAGGAGGAGATGTGCTGCTATGGGCGGCGCTATCAGCAAAGGGTCCGCCTGGCGTTCTCCATTGGGACCCTGCAGCTCTATGAGCAGCGCCTGCTGGATTTTCGCAGCGGGCAAAAGAATGTCCGGATCGAGTACAGGGAGTGCCCGGAGGAACAAGCGACGGCCCTCCTGCTGGAGAACCGGGCGGATATGGTGGTCTGTACGACCAAGCCGAAGGATACGGCCCTGTCGGTTGGGGAGATTTACCGTTCCCGCTGGGGTGTCCTGCTGCGGGAACAGAAAGACCTGCAGGAACTGGAAAGCGTCGAGCTGCAGGATCTCTCCTGGTTTCCGCTGGCCGGTCTTCCAAACCAGCAGGGAAATGAGATTTGCGGCACACTGCAGTACAGCGGATATGATTACCACCGCCTGTTCCATTTGACGCGGCAGGGCAAATGTGCGCTGTTGCTCCCGGAATGCCTGACGCCGGAAGAGATGGATCATGTGCGCTGGCTCCCGCTTGCCAAGGAGCGATGGTGGACGCTCTATCAGGTGCATTTGCAGTCCTTGGAGAAAAGCCTTCTATATCGGTCAATTTTGGATGAATTGCAGATCGGCGTATTTGAAGCGGTAGCGCAGTCTGGGGGAGGAAACCATGAGTGATCTGGAGAGATTATCGGTGGTGATTGAAAACGGCCATATCTGGGAGGTACGGAATCTGGTCCAGCGCCTGCTGGAGGGGGGGCTTCCGCCGGAGGAAATCGTCCGCAGAGGGTTTATGCCGGGCCTGTTGGAAACGGGACGAAAATTTGAACAGCAGAAAATTTTTATTCCTGAGATGCTGCTGGCCGCACGGACCGTCAAACTGGGCTGCGAGACGATCCGAACCTGGATGGGGAGCCCAAAGCCTACAGGACGGAAGATTGTTCTGGGAGTGGTGGCGGAGGACCTTCACGATATTGGGAAAAACCTGGTAGCAATTGCCATGACCAGTGCCGGGATTCCGGTTGTGGACCTGGGCGTGGATGTGGCACCCGAGCAGTTTGTACAGGCGGTGGAGCTGGATCCTTCTGTGGCACTGGTAGGAATTTCTGCACTGCTGACCACCACGCTGGGAGCTATGCGGGACACGGTGCAGGCGCTGCGGAGCTGTTCCACAGCCGGCAGAATCAAAATTCTGGTGGGGGGAGCACCGGTGACAGAGGCATTTGCCAAGGAAATCGGTGCGGATCTTTATACCAATAACGCATTCGCAGCCGCAGCGGCGGCCCGGGCAATCCTGGATGCAGAAAGCTGGCCTGAGACAGAACAGGCTGAGCTCAAGTGCGTGTAAGGGCGTCGGTCGTTAACCGCAGCGGGCAGGAAATGGCTGGGTGGTGAGTATGCCGCCCGGCCATTTCCTGTCATTTGCGGCCAATACGGCTTCCAGGAAGAGCGTATGGCCGGGGGTGCGGAAGGAGGGGGAGAGGCTCCACAGGAAAACGCGGCTTTTTGGATGATTTTGCCGGTTTTCTGGTGTAAAAAGTGCCCGTGAAACCCGCATGAGCGGTCATATAGTTGGGCACAAATTCTGGATTTTGTATATTATGTAAGATTTAGCTTGGGTAAAACCACCAATCTTTTGGTGGTTTTTTCTGTAAATTTGCCGCGGCTTTTGTCGACCCCTTTTCCTTGACCCAAAGAGGGTACAAGAGTATAATTATGGTATCAATAGGATGGTGATTTGTGCATATCCATTTTGCTGACTGAGACAGCGGCCCGGGCAGATGAGAATTGGCAGCTGGTCTGGTGCTTTCTGGATGGCACCTGCCGTCCTGACCTGTGCGCTTAGCGCTTCACTGTGCCGCCGGCAGGCGGCGGACTGCGCATGAGCCGGTGCAGCAGCGCCGGTACTGCGGTCGTGGAACAAAAGCAGTTGGAGGAATGTTATGAGCCATCAAACAGCAGAACAGGAGCGCATCACGCTTTTTCATCAGGGTTCCACCATCAGCGCCTACGACTTTATGGGCTCCCACCCTGTCACCCAGGAGGGACAGACGGGATATGTGTTTCGTGTATGGGCGCCCACCGCAAAAGCGGTCTCGGTCGTAGGCGATTTTAATTCCTGGGACCAGGCTTCCAACCCCATGGGGAAGGTAAGCCAGGGGGTTTGGGAGGTATTTATCCCCGGACTTCAGCAATATGATAATTACAAGTATTCCATTACCGGCGCAGATGGCAGGATTCGCATGAAGTCGGATCCCTACGCCTTTCACTTCGAGACCCGGCCCGGCAACAGCAGCAAGCTGTATGATCTCCGCGGCTACCAGTGGAATGACGAGGCGTGGCGGAAACGTTGCCAGGAGCACCCGGCGTACAAGGAACCCATGAACATTTATGAGGTCCATCTGGGTTCCTGGCGTCAGCGGCCCAACGGGGACTTTATTGATTACCGGGATCTGGCCGACCAGCTCAGCGCCTATGTTGCGGAGATGGGATTCAACTACATCGAGCTTCTGCCCATTACAGAGCACCCGCTGGACGCCTCCTGGGGCTACCAGTGTACCGGGTACTATGCGCCCACCTCACGCTACGGCGTGCCCCACGACTTCATGTATTTTGTGGACAAAATGCATCAAGCGGGCATTGGGGTGATTCTGGATTGGGTCCCGGCCCACTTCTGCAAGGATGCTTTCGGCCTTTATGAATTCGACGGCAGCTGCTGCTATGAATACGCCGATCCCAAGCGCCAGGAGCACAAGGACTGGGGCACGCGGGTCTTTGATTATGCAAAGCCGGAAGTGCGAAGCTTCCTCTTCAGCAGCGCCGCCTTCTGGCTCAAGGAGTACCATATCGACGGCATCCGCGTGGATGCGGTGGCGTCTATGCTGTATCTGGATTACTCCCGGCAGGCTGGGGAGTGGAGCCCCAACAAGTACGGCGGCCACGAGCATCTGGAGGCAATTGATTTCCTGCGGGATCTGAATAAGACCTGCTTTGCCGTCAATCCATGGGTCCTTATGGTGGCCGAGGAGTCCACCGCCTGGCCTATGGTGACAAAGCCCCCCAAGGACGGCGGGTTGGGATTCAACCTTAAGTGGAACATGGGCTGGATGAACGACATGTGTCATTACCTGAAACTGGATCCCTGGTTCCGCCAGTTCCACCACAAGGACATCACCTTCTCCATGATGTATGCTTTCTCGGAGAATTATGTGCTCCCCATGTCCCACGATGAGGTGGTCCACATGAAGGGCTCTGTATACGGCAAAATGCCTGGAGACGCTTGGCTGAAGTTTGCCGGTGTCCGAGGGTTCTACGCCTATATGCTGGCGCATCCGGGCAAGAAGCTGAGCTTTATGGGTGTGGAGCTGGGTACAGAGGAGGAGTGGGCTTTCTACAAGGAACTCAACTGGTCGCTGCTGGAGCAGGAGGATAACGCCCGGCTCCATCAGTGCATCAAGGATCTCAACCACTTTTATCTCAGCCAATCCCCCCTGTGGGAGATCGACTTTGACTGGGAGGGATTCGAGTGGCTGGTCAGCGATGACAACCACAATAATGTGGTGGTGTTCCTGCGCCGGGACAAGGCGGGGAAGACGTTGGCCTGCGCTGTGAACTTCTCCCCCAATTCCTATGCGGACTATCGCTTCGGATGCCCGCCCTTCAAGGAGTGGGTGGAGGTTTTCAATACTGATGCCCAGGCATATGGCGGCACCGGATTTACCAATGAGCAGCCGGCCAAGGTGAGCTGGAAACCGTCCCACGGCAAGGAGAGTTCTGTTGCCATTCGGATCCCGCCCATGGGTGCGGTATTCCTGGAGGGCCGGGGAAAGCTGCGGGCCAAACCCCAGCCCAAGACGGCGACCAAGACGGAGACCGGCAGGCAGGGCGGCACAAAGACGGCCGCCGGGAAAACGGAACCAACAACCGCAGGCGCGGATAAGAAAACAACAAAAAAGAGAGGCACGAGCAAATGAAGAAGGAATGTATCGCCATGCTGCTGGCCGGCGGCCAGGGCAGCCGCCTGTATGTGCTGACCGGCAATGTGGCCAAACCGGCAGTCCCCTTCGGCGGCAAGTACCGCATCATCGACTTTCCCTTGTCCAACTGTACCAACGCAGGCATCGACACTGTGGGCGTGCTGACCCAGTATAAGCCCCTGGAGCTGAACAGCTATATCGGTTCCGTACAGCCCTGGGATCTGGACCGGGCCAACGGCGGCGTCCATATTCTTCCACCTTATATGGTGGAAGGGGATAAGGGTAGCTGGTACAAGGGAACGGCCAATGCTATTTACCAGAATATCGGCTTTGTGGATATGTACGAGCCGGATTATGTGGTGATCCTCTCCGGCGACCATATCTATAAGATGAACTATATGAAAATGGTCCAGGCCCACAAGGCTGCCGGCGCGGCCTGCACCATCTCCGTGCTGGAAGTGCCCTGGGATGAGGCGCCCCGCTTCGGTATCATGAGCGTGGACGGTGCGGACAATATCGTGGAGTTCCAGGAGAAGCCGAAGGAGCCTAAGAGTAATCTGGCATCCATGGGGATCTATGTCTTTTCCTGGGGAAAGCTGCGGCAGTATCTCATTGAGGATGAGAACGACCCTGCATCCTCTAACGATTTCGGTAAGAATATCATCCCCAAAATGCTTGCAGCTGGTGAGAAGATGCTGGCCTACCGGTTCGAGGGGTACTGGAAGGATGTGGGGACCCTGGAGAGCCTTTGGGACGCCAATATGGATATGTTGTCCCGGGGAGAGCTGGATCTTTTGGAGAGCAGCTGGCCCATCTATTCCCGCATCCCCTCGGCGCCGCCGGCCTTCATGGGAAAGACCGCAAAGGTGGAGCACAGTGTCATGACCCAGGGATGCGATGTCAACGGCAGCGTGTTCAACTCTGTCCTCAGTGACAACGTGGTGGTGGAAGAGGGCGCCGATGTCCAGTAT
>CALXDF010000037.1 GCA_944386995.1 uncultured Oscillospiraceae bacterium | reverse complement strand
GCTTCTGTTCCAGATAGTTGTTGGAATAGGATTGACCATAGACGGTATAGCCCAGGTAGTTTTTGCGCTTGATGATCTTGGATATTTTCGCAGCGTCCCACTTAATTTCTCCGACGCCATTTTTACGCCCGAGGCGGGTTAACTCCTTGGCCACCAGTGTTCCTCCCATGCCGGAGTCATACAGGTCAAAAATCATCTTCACGGTTTCCGCCTGTTCCGGGTCAATCTCAAACTGCTTTGTGAGCTTGTTGCGGGAATATCCGAATATGTTGCCCGTTCCATAAACAACTCCTTTCTCACGGCTCACACGCTGTCCGGCTCGAGAGCGCTCACTGATCTTCCGGCTCTCCTCTTGTGCCATGGTTGCCATAATGGTCAGCCGCAGCTCGCCGTCGCCATCCAGCGTCCAGATGTTATCATTGACGAAATAGACCTCGATCCCCATTGCAGCCAGCTGCCGGACGCAAACCAGCGCATCCACTGTATTTCTGGCGAAGCGGCAAACTTCGCGGGTGACTACAAGATCAAATTTATGTTTCTTGGCGTCCTCCAGCATTTCCATGAATGCGTCCCGCTTGTAGACCTGCGTGCCTGTAATACCCTGATCGATGTACCGCTTAATGATATTCCACTGTGGATGATACCGGGCAACGTCATCATACCACTGCATCTGATTTTCCAGAGCCTTGACCTGTGCCTCATGCTCGGTTGAAGCACGGCCATATATTACAGCTCGGCAGGGTTTATCCCGGAAAGAGCGGGATAGTGAACCAAGAGAAAAATCGTACATAAAGCTGACCTCCTTTGTCGGCCTGGATTTCATTCATGGCACAAGCATACTCGAAATACACCGAGCCGGCAATGATACGGCGGGGTACATGACATCCTTGACAAAGAAGCAATGTTATACTTATGAACGAGAATGCGTCACTTGGATGTTGCGATAGGTCGCTTCGTTGACCAATCCCTTTTGATACAGCAGGTCTATCAACTTGAGGCACACATATCGGCGGTCAATGACTGTTTGATCCATATCTGAAATCCTCCGGGAGCTGCATCTCCTGCGGCAATACCGCGAGACGCATTTTTTGCAGCGTCAATGCGGTGAGACTGGATAGGGTATAATACTCTGTCGGATTGATGTTTTTTTGCTGCTGTGCCGCCGTTGATGCAAGAAGATCCATGCGGTTCTTGAGTATCGATAATTCATTCATCAAGGCCGTGTAGTCGGCAGGTGGTACCGCAGCAGGGCGGATCCCCTTGACCAGCCCGCGGATATATGCACTTCTCGATGCTGCACCTACACGGCGAACCTGGCAGTCCAGATCGGTGAGATCCTCTTCCGTCATTCGCACATAGGCGATTTTCGTTGCGCATCTTTCTTTTCTATTCATGATAACCTCCAAAATCTACAGGTTATGCTCTCAGCCGCCGCGCCGATAATGAAATCGGCACGGCGGTAATTTCGATTGGTTGCGCCATATTTTTCTCATTCCCTGGCTAGGGCAATTTGCAGGCCGCGGTGGATCGCGTCATAGCTCCGGCACGCCGGCGTGCCGCACGTGCCAGAGCTCCCCCTGAGTCTATAGGAGGCCGTGAGGAAGTATCATTGTCCGCAAGCACCATCCTGGCAGCCGGGGTTCCAAATCCGGCTACAGCCTGCGTAGATCGCTCAGATAGCTATGCCATCGTTATGGCGGCGCAAAGCTGTATCGCTCCGGTGCTGCGTTTGTACCCGCAAACGGACTATGTGATTTTCAAGGTGCAAAAAGATCCTTCTAATAACCATGACATTTATTCGCCTTTTTTACTGGTCTCGTTGGAAAAATTAAATGTATTTTTTAGCTGACGTAGTCCTCGCTGAATACTATCATAAATGCTGCTTGTATGTACACCCTCCATCGCAGCAATTTTCTGAACTGTCAACCCCAAATAAAACTTAGCATAGATCCGTTTTGCTTGCTTTTTCGGCAACGCAATGATTGCATCGTACAATTCTTCTCTCTGCTGACGTTTCTCCAAGATGCTCTCCGGGTTCATAGGCTGATATAGGGCAGCAGCCTCAATCTGATCGTCGCAATCTAATGAATACTGTGCCTTATGACGATACTGTTTCCGCCGCACAGCTGCTTCTGCGCGAGTTTGTTCCTTTATCGCCAAGAATACTTCTTCCGACACATCAATTAATACATCTGTAGTATAATAATCGGGGTAGTAATCCCGTAGATTGATCTGTTTCAACTCGTCTTTCCTCCATTTTTCTTTTTCATTAGAAAATAAATGGAGGTGGAGAGCGACATCGGATCGTCAAGAAACCAGACAATTCATTAACTACAAACTATGGTTAGGAAATAAGAAAGCCGCACAGGACTGTTATACAATCCTGCACGGCTCTTCAAGCTGTAACACTAGATAGTGTGGTAGACAACAATTAATAATAATTTATCATCTACCGTATACTTAGCAAAGGGCGATTACGAAGAATGCCTAGGGCTAGCACCTGGAAAAGATCGGCTTTCACACTTCTGTACAGCGAAACCACTTCGCCGCCGCAACACTATCCCACTTCTTGGGCAGTGTCTTCCCTTTCTTAATAAGCCGACCACATATCTTGCAGTAAACATCACCAGAATATCCATCCTCCAACCAGGTTGGAGCTTTTTTGTTCCGAATTTCTGGCACATGATCCGTCATTTCCTTTGACATTTCCAACGCCCCCGTATTTCAAGCAGGCGGAGATTGTCCTCCACCTGCTTGATTTCTTATTACTGTTCTTCTACAAAGCGCATGAGCATGGCGGCCAGCTGGGCGCGAGTGGCGCCGTCCTGGGGTTTCAAGTAGCCGTTCATGCCGTTGATGATGCCTTCCTCGGTTGCCCAGACCATGGCGTCCACCGCCCAGTCGGAGACCTTGTTCGCGTCGGGGTAGGCACTCAGGTTACCGGACACCACCGGGCTACCCGCATAGCGGTAGAGCATGGCGGCCAGCTGCTCTCTCGTGATGCTGGCCGTGGGGTTGGTGCCGTCGGACACGCCGGTGCGCATCGCCCAGGCCTGGGCTTTGCTGTACCAGGTGGCGCCGCCATTGGTGTCCTCGCCGGCCATGCGCGCCAGCACCGTCCAGACCATGGCACGGGTCACGGCGCCGTCGGGGTTGAACCTGCCATTGCCCACACCGTCCATGAGGCCGTTTTCAGAGACATAGGCCACGGCCTCGGCATACCAGTCGGCGGGCTTGACGTCGCTGTACGAAGTTGCGGGCTGCTCGGGCTGTTCCTCCGGCTCCTCTGCCGGCTTACTGGGCTCCACGGGATCGCCGTGGGAGCCGCCGGTGTACTGCCAGCGGGCGGTGAGGGTCACGTCCTCCGTGATGGGGGTAAAGGCCGTATACTGCTTGCCGCTTGCGTCAAACCAGCCCAGGAAGCGGTAGCTTCCCGCGCGGTAGGGCGTGGGCAGAACGGTGGTCTCGCCGTCTTCCACCGTGAGGGTGCTCGGGGTCACCGTGCCGCCATTGGCGTTGAGGGTGACGGTGTGGGTGGTGACGGTCTCGGGGATCTTTTCATAGGTGGCCGTCAGGGTGACGGCGCCTTCCGGCATGGTGATGGTCAGGGGGTTGGCGGTGGGATCGGTGAGGGTGATGCCCTCGGCCTCCCAGGCCTTGAACCGCATGCCGGTTTCGGGGGCATTTGCCGTGATGGTGACTTGGGCGCCGGCCTCGTAAGAGCCGCTGCCGCTGCCGCCTTCCACGGTCAGGGTGTAGGTGGTCACAGGGATCTCGGTCACGGTAACGGTGGCCTCGCCGGACTTACTCTGATCTTGCGTGGAGGTTGCCACCACGGTGAGGGTCGTGGCCGTCTCATCCGCTGCCACGGTGAGGAGGCCGTCGGTGGTGATGGTGGTACCTTCCTTGCCGCCGCGCACCGTCCAGGTGACGGTCTGGGCGGGGCTGTTCTCGCCGGTGACCGAAGCGGTAAACTGCTGCGTGCCGCCCTGCTGCACGCTGGCCGCAGCCGGAGACACCGTAACTTTCTCCACAGTGGGTTCCGCGGGCGCCTCTTCCTCGCCGAGATCGTGCTCGTTTTGGTTCATGGCGCTTTGCAGGATGGCCTGGGCGGTGGTGAGATCCATGCGGTTGACATTGGACATGCCCAGCACTTCCCTGGCGTAGGCGATGCGGTCTTCCAGCACGTCGGACTTCTCCGCCACGGCCTCGGCCTGGGTCAGCAGGCTCTGAAGATTGGCGATTTCATCCTGGGGATTGTCGGTCTCACCGGGCGCCACGGTCACTTCCTCCGACCAGGCGACTTCCTCGCCGCCGGACATGGCAACCACGCGCAGATAGTAGGTGGTGCCGTCCTCCAGGCCGGAGATGGCCAGCTTGTCGGGATTGTGCTTGCTGGTAAGCCCCACATACTCATGGGTGTAGACGCCAGGCGCAGTGCCGTACTGAATCTTATAGGTGTAGTTGCCAGTGAGCGTTGCAAACTTGATCTGGGCGCCCTCATGGAAGGAGGTGGTACCGTCAGTTTCGAGAATGGAGGTGGCTCTGTTGATGTCGTCCAGCTCCGTGTCGTTCACTGCCCGCACCGAGAAATCGTCGCAGGTGAAGGGAAATTTATACGAGCGCACGCCCACCTGTCCGGCGGCATAGCGGTTGTCGGTAATGACGCCCATAAGAACATCGTCAACGTAAATGGCGAAGGAATCTCCTACCACGGCCACCCGCAGCCGGTAGGCCACATCCGCCCGATAGTCAAAGGGGATGGTCTTGAGCCAGTTCCAGCTGTTGTTGCCGTAGCCGACCACCACGCCCCTGATTCCGCCGAACACGCCAAGACCCACATAGTAGCCCTGATAGCTGTCGGCGTTTTGCGCGGTGGCATTGGTGGTGCGGAACATGAGACCGCAGTTCTGATCATAGACTGCATCGCCGCAGGTGAAGGTGCCCTCCACGGTGTAATCTGTCCAGCTCTCCTCGCCGGCCACCACTTTGATGTTGCTGCTGGAGTCGACGTTCATACTCTCGCCGTCGTAGGTGACCACGTCACCCTCGCCCAGCGCCGTCCAGACGCCGGCGGCGGTGTCGCTGAAGTCGTCGGTAAAGCCGACAAAGCCGGTTTCAAACACCTGCTTTTCCGCCTCGGTCACTTCGCGGACGGTGAAATCATCGCAGGTGAAGGGGAACTGGTACGAGCGCACGCCCACCTGCCCTTGGGTAAACAGGTCGCTGGTGAAGATCTTCTGGAATTCATCGTTGACATAGACGGCAAACTGGTTGCCCACCACCACGACCTTGAGGGTGTAGGGGGTGTCCGCCGTATAATCATAGGGGATGGTCTCCAGGAAGTTCCAGCCGTTGTTGCCGTAGCCGACCACGATGCCCCTGTTCCAACCGAACGCGCCAAGACCCACATAGTAGCCCTGATAGCTGTCGGCGTTATTTCCGGTAGCACCCTTGGTGCGGAACATGAGGCCACAGTTCTTGTCGTTCGAAGAATCGCCGCAGGTGAAGGTGGCCTCCACGGTGTAGTCCGTCCAGCTCTCCTTGCCGGCCACCACCTTGATGTTGCTGCTGGAGCCGACGTTCATTTTCCCGCCGTCAAATCTGACCGCGTCGGTGTCGCCCAGGGCAGTCCAGGGGTCGGCATCCATATCGTCAAAGTCATCGGTGAAGCCCACAAAGGTATCGCCGAAGAGTGCCTTTTCGTCATTGGTTACCGCGCGCACGGTGAAGGTGTCGCAGGTGAAGGGGTTATTATAAGAGCGAAGACCCACCTGGCCGCTTGCATACGCCACAGGGGGCGTAATGATGCCGCCCACCTGCACATCGTCGACAAAGATGGCGAACTGATCGCCCACTGCCACGACCTTGAGATTGCAGGGCTTATTCTTTTCGATATTGGCAGGGATTTCGCTTCCCATCTGGTGCCAGCCGCCGTCGGCGTAGCCGACGATGACCGCGCCTTTCTTCACGCCGATGTAATAGCCGTTATAGGCGTCGGGGCCGCTGGCCGTGGCGTTGGTGGTGCGAATCATCACGCCGCAGTCCCGGCCGCTTTCGCCGGGATTGAGGGTGGCCTCCACGGTGTAGTTCTGCCAGTTCTCGCTGCCGGTAACCGCCTTGACATTCAGGCTGTCGCCGATGTTCATCTGGCCGCCGGAATAGGTCACCACGCTGTCGCCCAGGACAACCCAGCGATCCTTGCTGGCCGTGGCGTCGCTGAAATCGTCGGTAAAGGCGCCGGGGACGCTCCACGGGTCAGTGATGTCGCTCTCCTCGGCCAGGGTCTTCACGGTAAATTCCTCCGTCTGGGTGAGGACGCCGTTGACGCGCATCTCCACCTTTCCATAGTAGGTGGTGTCCGGCTCCAGGCCGGTGAGATACGCGATCCGCTCGTGGTGCCCCTGGGAGGTCATGGTGTAGTTGCCGCTCTTGGTGCCATAGTAGACCGTATAGAAGCCGTCGGCGCGGTCGATGTTGGTGGTGAGCTTGATGGAGTCCATGGTGGCACTGGAACTGGTCACCTTGGGTTCCTTGAAGGTACCGATGGGGATGATCTCGATTTTCTCGATGGTCACGGCATCGTTTCCGGTGAAACGCACGCGGTTATAGTGCTCATAGCAGAAGCGGAAAGCCGAATCCGTCACCAGGCTCTGGAGGTTGTCCACCGTGACGGTAGAGCCGCCGGCGAGGAAGGACAGCGTGGCGTCATACTTGGTGTTGAGGTTGAAGTCCAGGCTGCCCGAGCCGGAATAGGTGATGACCATCTGGTAAGAATCGGCGTCGGGGACAATGACATTGTCAAACTGCACGGTCTTCACGCCGTCATAGGTGTAGGTATCCGCCGTATCGGCCGTGCGCACCACCGTGTCCTCGGCCTCGCCGACCCAGGGAATCTGATTGATGTGCATGCGGGTGCAGCCCGTGGGGATCAGCTCAATCTCTCGTTGCAGTAATGCATCTGCCTCCAGGGGCGAGTAAGGCGCCTCAGGCACAGAGTTGCCCATGAGCTTCCAGTCCGGTACCAGCTGCCCGGTGACCTTTAAGGTGATGGGCGCGGTGGAGACGTTGAAGGGCTGGGCAGCCACCTCCTCGGTTCGTACCACCTTGAAGGATCCCTGGATATCGTTCTCATCGATGACCAGGGCGTAGTTCCAGTCGCTGGCGGGGTAGGTCTCCTTGAAGGTGAAGGGATCCACCTCTTGTACTTCACGGCTGTCCCAGAAGATGGAGTAG
>CALXDF010000036.1 GCA_944386995.1 uncultured Oscillospiraceae bacterium | reverse complement strand
GTGTGCTCTTCCGATCTAGGGCAAAAAAAGCGGTCCGGGCAGGCGCACCAAAGGGAAAGACGCTGCCGCCCCACCGGGAATTCCGGCAGGGCGGCAGCGTCTCAGCGGCTTCCGCAAAAGCCTGTTTCCACAGCCCCCAAGCTTACTGCTCCGCTCGGGCAGCCCGCTCCTTTTGGGACCGCAGATGCACCCCGTCCTTCTCCGTGGGCACCTTGAAGCCCGGCAGGAACCGGTCCCAGCCGGTGATGGTCAGCACCAGCATGGACACCACAGCAATGATACTGAAGTAGTTGGCGGAGATGATCTTAATAGGTGTAAACTCGTACAGCGGATACACCGACGCGGCCAGGCCCGTAAAGTAGATCATATAGCCATGCCAGGGGATCAGCTGGGAGCCGATGGTGCCAAAGGCATCGGAGTAGGAGGAATTGCGCAGCCGCAGCTGGTACATATGCTCCGGCGTGGCCTCCACCTCCCGCTCCGTCATGTCTTTGATAATGGGGCCCATGGTCACAATCTGCCCGGTGCAGTCGCCCAGCACCGCATTGCAGAACAGGGACAGCAGGGCATTGCAGAACAGCAGCTGCCGGACGCCTCGCACAATGGCGGACACGCCCCGGACAATGGGGTCAAAGGCGTTCATGCTGGACATAATGCCGCCAAAGGCCGCAGTCCAGAGGGTCATGGCCACAGTCCAGGAGCCAGCGTCCGAGAAGCCGGCGTAGACCAGATCGCCAAAGGTGGCCAGATCCAGCGTCCCTGCCGCCAAGCCCAGCAGGAAGGCCAGCAGGATGCCGGCGCCCAGGCAGATGACAGTGCCCAGCCCAGCCACGGCCATGATCACCACAGCCACCAGGGGAATCAGCAGATACATGGGGACACCGGTGCGCACCTGCTCCAGCAGGGTCACGGCGGAGGCATTTTCCTCGCTGAGGGTCACCCACACATCCGCCGGGATGGCGTCAATGGCCTCCGCGGCGCTGCCGGAGGTACCGCCCAGGCCCATGGCGCCGGACACCACCAGGAATACCACAAAGCCGGCGGCCAGGCAGATCAGGGACCAGGAACCCTGGTGCCGCACCCGGTCCACCACCTCCACGTTGTGGACGCCGGAGGAGAGCACCGTGGTATCCGAGATCAGGCCAATGTTGTCGCCAAAACAGCAGCCGCCGGCAATGGCCGCCACCGTCAGCAGCGGGGAACCGCCCACAATGTGGGACAGCCACAGGAACACCGGCACACAGGCAGCGAATGTGCCCCAGGAGGTGCCGGTGGCCACCGACAGAATAGCCGTCACCAGCAGGGAAGCGCTGGCCACCGTGGTTCCGGTAAGGCCGATGGCCATGGCCGCCTCAATAATGGAGGCGCCCACACCGCTGGCCATAAAGACCTCCGCCATGGCAAAGGAAATCATCAGCAGGAACAGAATGTCAATGAGGTTTTTGGCATTCTCCATAGCCGAAGAATAGATGGCCTTGTAGGACTTCCGGTCCAGGACAAAGGCCAAAATTCCCGCCCATACCGTGGCCAGCGGAGCGGACAGCAGAATATCCACGCCGCCAAGCAGAAGGCCGGCCAGAAGAATCACCGGCGTCAGCTTCAAAAAGGCTTTCAATGCTTTCATCGTTTTCATTTCCTCCTCTCACAAATGAAGTCCGGCCAGGGACTCCTCTTTCCATCAATACTGTGCAAACAGGGAGCCAAAACCGCCGGTGTGCAGATAGCAGGCGGCACCCGGCACCCGGCCGTCCCGGATGTACGCCTCCATGCCTACCAGGACCTTGCTGTTGTACACATGCTCCACCAGGATCCCCTCCCGGCGGGCAAACGCCCCTACCATCCGGCTGCTCGCCGGTGTGTTGACGCTCCAGCCCTCTCCCCGGAAGGTGTCATCCACCACGCAGGCCTCCTCCAGGCTGCCGGGGAACGGCAGGCCCAGGATCTCCTCCGCTTCCTGCAGCGTCTGACGGATGTGCGCAAGCAGCGTTTCCCGATCGTCCTCCACGCTGATGATGACCACCTGGAAGGGGAAGCCCAGCAGGGCGTTGCCGTAGATCAGTCCGGTGGCCCCGCCTCCGTTTCCCCCCGGCGCAAAGAGGGTCGCCTGCCGGATCCCCCGTTCCCGGAACTGGCGCTCCAGCTCCGGCACCGCCTGGACATACCCCAAGGCCCCCCGGCCAGTGGTGGCGCCGTTGCGGATCACATAGGGATGGCAGGAAGAGGCAAGCTCCCGGCACAGCTCCGCCACCACCTGTTCCCGGACGCCGGCGTCCACCGGACCCCGGTAGCGGCACTCTGCCCCCAACCCCCGGTTCGGCAGCACCCTCCCCTCCAGGCGCTCCGGCTTTTCCCCGTTGTGCACCAGAATGCACCGCAGCCCCAGCTTGGCACTGGCGGCTGCCGCCAGGGTACACAGGTTGGACTGCAGCGGGCCGGCGGCAATCAGCGTGTCCGCCCCCTGCTCCAGAGCCTCTCCGGCCAGGAACTCCAGGCTTCTCAGCTTATTGCCCCCCGGCCCCAGGCCCGTCATGTCATCCCGCTTGATGTAAATGCCCGGATGCCCCAGCTCCCTCTCCCAGTTGGACAGAGGCTCCAACGGCGTGGGGAGAACCGCCAGCCGGGCGCGGCTTACCTGCTCCAGGGCAGCTTCCAAAGACAGCACCATATCCTCTCCTCTCATGAAAATTCTGTTTTTTCGGAACAAATTTATTACAAGCAAGATTCATGCCAATTTTTCTCTGCGCCGCATTTTCACAGGAATGCTTTACTATAGTAACGCAGTGGCAGACAAAAAAACCCGGAAAATTTTGCGATGAAACTGCTTTCCAGGTTCTTCTTGGCTTCTGTTCTGGTCTTTATTTAGGTTTAAAATTCGGTTTTATTCAACCTATTTTTCAACCATTTTCTTCCACACCTGCTGCCCCAGCTCGGTGATTTCCGTCCCCCGCCTGCCGGCCTGCACGGTGACCAGCCCATAGCGGCTGAGCACCCGCAGGTGCGTGCGCACCTGCTGCTCGCTGAGCATCACGCCTTTTTCCCGAAGGCTGCGGCTGAGCCCGCCCCGCCCCTGATGGACCCCGCTCTCCCGGTTATAGTGCAGCAGAGACAGGATGGCCGCATACAGCTCCCGGCGTTCTCTCTCCTGCAGCAGGAAGTGCTCCAGCAGCGGGGCGGAAGCAGTAGCCTCCTCCGGCAGAGGAGCTGAGACGCCCTCTCCCTCCCCGGAGTGGCCCGCCCCGCTCTCCGCCTCCCGCTGCCCGTCCAGCTGGGACGCCATATCCTCCCGGTCCAGCACCGGCT
>CALXDF010000035.1 GCA_944386995.1 uncultured Oscillospiraceae bacterium | reverse complement strand
CCGTGATAGTGCGCCTCCGGCCGTGCCTCCAGCAGCGCAGCCAAAAGATTCCCGTTGCCGCAGCCAATGTCCAGCACATCCCGCCAGGGAAGGGAGAGGGCCTCCTCCAGAACGGTCCGGTACATGGGGCGGACAAATTTTCCGTCGTGGCTGGTGTTGTAGTCGGCGGCGGTGCGGTCAAAATAGGTGAGGGTGGTTTGCTTGGCGTTGGTGTGCATGTACAGCATCCTTTCTGATTGACGTTTGTTTAATAATAAGCCCGGAGAAACCTCCGCCCAGAGGACGGAGGTCATTTCAAAAGCTTTTCCAGCAGAAACCGGCACTCCTGGAGCCGCCGGTCCGGCGTTAGGGCGCTGGCCTCCGCCAGGGCGAGTTGACCATGGAGGAGAAAGAGGGCAGCAGCCCCCGCATCGCCGATGTGGATCTCGCCCAGTTCCTTGCGCCGAGACAGGTACGCGGTGAGGGCGGGGAGAAGTTCCTGAATCAGGAAGTGATTCAACTGCTGGTGGAACATCTCATTGCCCGTCTGGTGGAAGTAACCGTGGTAGGGGAAGTGTTCCATCGTCTCCTGCCAGACGGCCTCCGCTTGAGCTATGGCGCGGGGGATAGGGAGGTCGGTCTGACGGAAGATGGTGAGAAATGGCATGGCGCACCGGGATGCATACTGTTCCACGGCCGCACGGTAAAGTGTTTCTTTATTTTGGAAATAGTGATAGCACAAGCCGGCGGTTACCCCGGCAGCCCGGGCAAGATCCCGCATCGTAGTGGTCTCATAGCCCTTTTCGGCAAAGACCGCCATGGCAGTGTCCAGCAATTCCTGCCGCCGGATTTCCGGTGCCTTGGATACACGCATTTTTCTCACCTCAAGCCAACCATACCACATGATTGAACAAACGTCAATAGAAAAAGAAAAACACCAGCCCGCCAAAAGGCGGGCTGGTCAGTTGTCCCGCTTATGCTTGCTGATGCGCTGGTAGATCCAAAGACCCAGAGCACTGATTGCCAAGGTTCCGGCAAAGATAAGAATCGCAAAGAGGTAGTTCTGTTCGCCCACAGCGTTTCCCCCGACTGTGGAGGTGATTACCGAAGGGAGACGGGCTATGGTGGAAATAAAAAGCCAGCGGCTCAGCGTAATGTCCGTGAGCCCAGCGAAATAGGACAGCAAATCCTTAGGTGTTCCCGGAATAAACATGACAAAAAAGATCAGAAGATCCCGCTTTTTGCTCTCCTGCAAGAATTTCAGAGAGCGGATCTTCTCCTTGTCAAAGAAAACCTCAACCAGATGAGTACCGAAGCGGCGCACCAGCAGAAACACTACGGCACTGCCCAGAAAGATCCCCAGCATGCACAGCAGAGTTCCCTCCCAGAAACCAAAAGCGTAGCCAGCGCCGATCTCCAGCGGCTCCCCGGGGATCACCGCGATGACCACCTGAAGAAACATCATCCCCAGAAAGGCCAGATTCCCACAGATGCCGTGGGCATCCACCCACTCCCGGAAGAGCTCCGGCTTCTGGACAAAACGTACCATGGGACGACCGATGAACCAAGCTACCGTCAGAAACAGCAGGATAAATATGAGAAACGACAAACCGGCCAGCAGCCGCTTGTGCCGTTCATTCAGTTGAAAAGGATGCTTGTCCAATGTTGATCCCCTCTTTTCTGTACAGGTGTAGTATACTGCATCTGCCAAGGCGGACGCAACCGTCTTGCACGTGAATTTTTTATGAATCTTTTTCCGGCACCAGAGGAAGACCTGTCAGTTATTGTGACATCTCATAAACACTCTGAATGGATTTTGACGAAATATCTAAAAATGAACAAAAAAATCAGGTTGAAGTTGACAAAAATGCTGACAGTTGCTATGATGGGAAACTGGAAGGCTGAAAACGTTTCCACTCATCTGCGGAAGAGAGCGGGGAGGGACGAGATGACCATTAAGGATATTGCCAGGAAGTGCGGCGTCAGTGTCAGCACGGTTTCGCGGGCCATTAATGGCCGGCCGGATGTCAGTGACGAGATGCGCGGGAAAATTCTGGCGGTTGTGGAGGAATGCAGATACATCCCCAACAACAGCGCTCGGGATTTGGTCCGCTCCAGCAGCGACGCCATCGGCGTAGTGGTGCGCGGAACGTCCAACCTGTTTTTCAGCCAGGTCCTCCGTGCAGCCGCTCAAAAGATCGAGGCCAGGGGATTCCGGATGATTCTGCGCCAGATCGAGAGCGGGGCGGATGAGGTCAAGACCGGTGCGATCCTGGAACGGGAGAAAAAACTTCAGGGATTGTTGTTCCTGGGAGGGCGGTTCGATTATACCCGGCAGGAAATGTCTGTTATCAATGTCCCTTATGTCTGTTGTACATATACCAATTGGTTCGGCGACCTTGGGGAAGAGGATTACTCCTCCGTTTCCATTGATGACCAGAGTGCCGCCAGACAGGCGGTGGAGCATCTGATCTGTTCCGGACACCGGCGGATCGCCGCCGTGGTGGCAGGCTGCTCTGACCGTTCGATCAGCGAGCTGCGCTACCGTGGCTACTGCGCCGCGCTGGAGGCCCATGGGATTCCAATTGACAGCCGCCTGGTGGCAGAGACCGGAAGCTTCGGCATGGCGGAGGCCTACCGGGGGGTGGAGGAACTGCTGCGGCGGGAAGAGGAGTTTACCGCAGTTTTTGCCCTGTCGGATATGATGGCCATGGCCGTGATCAAGGCGCTGACAGATCACGGCCGCCGGGTTCCGCAGGACTGCTCCGTTATCGCCATCGACGGGCTCCCGTTGTCCAACTACACTATTCCGACGCTGACGACTTTGGAGCAGCCGGCAGCGCAGATGGGGGAGAAGGCCGCAGCATTGCTCCTGGACATGGTAGAGGGCGGGGGTATGCCGCGGCATATCCGTCTGGAGGCCCGGCTGCAGCCCGGCGGATCCGTGCGGCGTGTTATAAAAAATAGAGAGTAGAGAGAGTGAGAACATATGGAGCGCAACAGCGGCATTTTGCTGCCGATATCTTCTTTGCCGTCGAAATACGGCATTGGCACCCTGGGCAGGGAGGCGTATCGCTTTGCGGATGCCTTGAAAGCGGCGCATCAGACCTATTGGCAGGTGTTGCCCCTGGGACCAACCAGTTATGGGGACAGCCCTTACCAGAGCTTTTCCACCTTTGCCGGGAACCCCTATTTCATTGATCTGGAGTTGCTGACGGCAGAGGGCCTGCTGGATAGGCGGGATTTGCAGAAGGTGGATTGGGGAGAGTCTCCGCGCTATGTGGACTATGGGAAGATTTATACTTCCCGGTTCAGGGTGCTGCGCCGGGCTTTTGAGAAGGGATATCCCCGGGACCGGGCGGCGGTGGATGAATTTATACAGGGAAACCGCTGGGTGCGGGACTATGCGCTGTTTATGGCACTGAAAAGCCGCTTTGGCATGAAGAGCTGGCTGGAATGGGAGGATCGGGAGATTGCCCGCCACCGTCCGGCGGCAGTGGCGCGGTATGAGAAGCTTCTGGAGGAGGATATTCGATTCTATATATATCTCCAGTATTTGTTTTTCCGGCAGTGGGGGAAGCTCAGGGAGTATGTCAACGGCCTGGGCATTCAGATCATCGGAGATCTGCCGATCTATGTGGCCATGGACAGTGCCGACGTGTGGGCAGAGCCGGAGTTTTTCCAGTTGGACAGCGACAACCGCCCGGTGGAGGTTGCCGGGGTTCCGCCGGATTATTTCACTGCCGACGGACAGCTGTGGGGGAATCCGCTCTACAACTATGACCGGATGAAGGCGGATGGCTTTGGATGGTGGATCCGCCGGGTGGAGGGCGCCTCCCGTTTGTTCGATGTGATACGGATCGACCATTTTCGTGGTCTGGAGAGCTACTGGGCGGTACCCTATGGGGAAAAGACTGCTCGGAACGGCCGATGGCGCAAGGGGCCCGGGATGGAGTTGGTTGGCGTGCTTACCAGTTGGTTCCACGGCCTGCGTTTTATTGCCGAGGATCTTGGATTCTTGACGTCAGAGGTTCACAAGCTCCTGGAGGACTCCGGCCTTCCCGGGATGAAGGTGCTGGAATTCGCCTTTGATCCCCGGGAGCCCAGCAACTATCTTCCCCACACTTACACGCCCAATTGCGTCTGCTACGCCGGAACTCACGACAATGAGACGCTGCTCCAATGGGAGGCTGGGGCGACGGAGGAGACCTTGGCCTATGCGCGGGAGTATCTTGGGATCGGGCAGGAGACACCGCTCAACTGGGCGGTCCTTCGGGCCGGGATGCGCAGTGTGGCGGGGATCTTTATCGTCCAGATCCAGGATTATCTGGAGCTTGGAGCGGAAGGGCGGATGAACGAGCCGGGAACGACCCGGGGTAACTGGCGCTGGCGTCTGCTGCCTGGGGAATTGGATAAGGCTCTGATTGAGAAGATCGCGCGGTGCACAAGAATGTATGGACGCGGATAAGAGGCGGAACAGGAAGCGCGGTTATTGTGATTGCCGTTTTCTGCCGGAATCCTGCAGACCATGACATGAAAGAAGAAAGAGGGACAGGGGCAATCCAATGGCTGCTCCTGTCCCTCTTTTTATTTCGAGAGGGGTGGATTCGTATTTACAGCGCCTTGACAGCGGCCTCCAGCTGTTTCATGGCCCTTTCCAGCGTAGAGCGGGGACAGGCGGCATTCAGGCGCATGTAACCCGCCAGGCTGGGGGCAAAGCCCTTTCCGTTGGAGAGGCCCAGTCCGGCCTTTTCGATCATAAACTTTGCCAGTGCATCCTGATCCATGCCCAGTTCCCGGCAGTCCAGCCACATGAGGTAGGTGGCGTCGGGGATATGGGCTTTGACAGCGGGGATCTGCTGCGCACAGTAGTCATGGACGAACTGGAAGTTATCTCGGAGGTAGACCTTGAGCTGCTCCAGCCACGCCTCCCCCTCCCGGTAGGCGGTCTCCACGGCGATAAGGCTGAAAGCGTTGTTGCGGTGGATCTCCAGATTGCGCCAGAAACGGTCGAATTGGGCTTTCATTTCCACGGTGGGGAACACGGTAGTGCTGGCCTGGAGTCCCGCCATGTTGAAGGTCTTGGTGGCAGAGATGCAGGTGATGACATAGCCGGCGGCCTCCGGGGAGAGAGAGGCTGCAGGGATGTGTTTTTTGCCGTTGAAGATCAGATCAGAGTGGATCTCATCGGAGATCAGGATCACGCCGTTGGCCTTGGCCAGGGAGACCATCTTCTCCAGTTCCTCCCGTTGCCAGACAATGCCCAGCGGGTTGTGGGGACTGCACAGAAGGAACATCTTCACTGTTTTGATCTTCGCCTCGAAGTCTGCCCAATCCACACTCCAGGTACCGTCGCCATTGGCGATCATCTTGTTCTCCACGATGGTCCGGTTGTTGTCATGGATAATGTCAAAAAAGTCGCCGTATACCGGGGACTGGATCAAGATGCGGTCGCCGGGAGCGGTCATGTACTGGATCATGGAGCCGATGGCAGGGATCACGCCCAATGCATAGGAGCAGCAGGCAGGGTCGATCTTCCAGCCGTTGCGCCGTTCCTGCCAGCCGCACACCGCCTGAAAATAGGAATCCGGACGGGAGGTGTAGCCCCAGATCCCTTCCTGCGCCCGTTTGACGAGCGCGTCCACAACAGGAGGCGCGGTGGGGAAGTCCATGTCTGCGATCCAGAGGGGGATTACCTGGTCTGTTCCAAAATTCTTTACCCGCTCATCATATTTTGCGGCGGAAGTACCTTCCCGATCCACGATCCGGTCAAAATCATACTGCATCATGGCAAATCTCCTTCTCTTTTCTTCTTGAATATTTGAAAAATCGTTGCTCTTTGTTATCCCAGGGCTACGTCCAGGACCATCATCACCAAAAAGCCGCACAAGGTACTGATGGTGCCGCTATGGGAATGCTCGCCCAGATGGGCCTCCGGCACCAGTTCCTCAATGACTACGTACATCATAGAACCGGCGGCAAAGGACAGCATCCATGGCATCAGGGGCTGTACGCTGCCGGCGATCAGTACCACCAGGACGCCGAAGATCAACTCCACGATGCCGGAAAGGCTCCCCATCAGAAATGCCTTCATGGAGGAAACGCCCTCTTGACGCAAGGGGAGGGAGACAGCCGCGCCCTCCGGAAAATTCTGGATGCCCATCCCCAGGGCCAGCGCCATGGCGCCGGCCATAGAGGCGCTGTCGCCATGCTGGGCGGCCATGGCAAAGGAGAGGCCCACGGCCATCCCCTCGGGAATGTTGTGCAGCGTCACCGCCAGAACCAGGAGCGTGGTCCGTTTCCAGGCGCAGCAGGGCCCCTCTGCCTGCTGTTCTCCCAGGTGCAGGTGGGGCATCACATGATCCATCAGAAGAAGGAACAGGACACCGAGAATAAAGCCGCCGGCAGCGGGGAGCAGTCCGGAACCTCCGGCAGCCTGTGCATCCTCGATGGCGGGAATCAAGAGGCTCCACACGGAGGCGGCGGTCATGACGCCTGCGGCAAAGCCCAGAAAGACCCGCTGGGTACTCGGATTGATATTCTTTCGGAAGAAAAAGACCAGGGAGGCACCAAAGGCCGTCATCAGAAATGTAAAGCCGGTACCGGCGGCCGCCCATAAAATGGGTGAGTCCATGAAAAACTCCTCTCTTATGTGGAAGACGAATGGGAAGATCAGCAGGAGGACCGTAAGTCCCCTCCGACAGGCTGTTCAGCCATCTTATTTTACGTTGATTTTATTATAGTACATAGCGGTGGGAGTCGGCAACCTTTATTTGACGTTCGGCGAGAAATTTCTGAAAATCTGCGCGGTCCCCCTTGTTTTTTTTTGAAAAAAGTGTAGGATAGGGGAGGTGAGAGAAGGAAAGTGAAACATTTTAGATTTTGAAACGAGGCGTAGCATATGACAAAAATTGATGTGATTTCCGGCTTTTTGGGGGCTGGAAAGACGACGCTGATCAAAAAGCTCCTGGAGGAGGCCATCCAGGGCGAGAAGGTGGTCCTCATTGAGAACGAGTTCGGCGAGATCGGCATCGACGGCGGATTTCTCAAGGACGCGGGCATCGAGATCTCGGAGATGAACTCCGGGTGCATCTGCTGCTCCCTGGTGGGGGATTTCGGTGCCGCCCTGCACAAGGTGCAGGAGCAGTTCCACCCGGACCGCATCCTCATCGAGCCCTCCGGGGTCGGCAAGCTCTCCGACGTGACGAAGGCCGTGGTGGGTGTGGCGGAGAGCGAGCCGGAGATGGTGCTGGGCAGCGCCATCACCGTGGCCGACGCCACCAAGTGCAGGTCCTATATGAAGAACTTCGGCGAATTCTATAACAACCAGGTGGAGAACGCCGGAACCATCGTCCTCAGCCGCACCCAGAAGCTCACACAGGAGAAGCTCTCCGAGGCGGTGGCGCTGCTGCGGGAGAAGAATCCCAAGGCCACCATTATCACCACCCCCTGGGACACCCTGGACGGCAAGCAGATCCTTGCTGCCATGGAGAAGACCAACGATCTGGCCGCGGAGCTCATGGAGGAGCGGCGCCACGGGCACGAGGAGCATGACCACGACCACCACCACGACGAGGACTGCTGCTGCGGCCACGATCACGACCATGACCACGACCATGAACATCATCACCATGACCACGACGGCCATGGCGAGTGCTGCGAGCACCACCAGGATCATGACCACCACGAGGAGGGCCATGACCACCATGTGCATGACGAGAACTGCACCTGCGGCTGCCACGACCACCACCACCACCACCATCACCACGGCCACCACGCCGACGAGGTGTTCTCCAGCTGGGGCGTGGAGACGCCCCGGACCTTTACCGAGGCGGAGATCCGCACGGCTCTGGAGGCGCTGGACACCGGGAAATACGGCGCGGTCCTCCGCGCCAAGGGCATCGTCCCGGCTGGGGACGGCGTTTGGCTCCACTTCGACTTCGTCCCCGGGGATCTGGAGATCCGCCACGGGGCAGCGGATGTCACCGGACGGCTGTGTGTCATCGGCTCCCAGCTCAGCGAGGACGGCCTGAAGGCCCTGTTCGGGGTGTGAGGATTTCGCCATGGCAAGAGAGATTCCGGTCTATCTGATCGTGGGCTTCCTGGACAGCGGGAAGACCCAGTTTATCAACGGCGTGCTGGAGGAGGGCTTCTCCAACGGCGAGCGGACGCTGCTGCTCTCCTGCGAGGAGGGGGAGGAGTCCTACAACCAGCGGGCCCTGGACGGCGTCACCGTAGTTCCCTGCGAGGACCTGGAGGAGCTCACCGTCCCCTATTTCCAGTCCCTGGAAAAGAAGTACCGCCCCACCCAGATCCTGGTGGAGCTCAACGGCATGTGGTCTATGGAAGACTTCTGCAACCGCCTGCCGGGGAACTGGATCTTGTATCAGATCATGTGCATGGTGGACGCCAACACCTTCGACCTCTACGCCAAGAATATGGGCCAGATGATGATGGAGAAGATCCGCAACGCGGATATGATCATTTTCAACCGCTGCACCCAGGAGCTGAAGGCATCCCTGCGCAAGCGGAACCTGCGGATGGTGAACCGCCGGGCGGACATCTTCCTGGAGGATGAGAAGGGCGGCTCCGAGGACTACCGGGACGGCACGGTGTCAGCCTTCGATCTCAGTCAGGACGTGATCGAGATCGCCGATGACGACTTCGGCGTGTTTTACGTGGAGGTCATGGACGACGTGGACATGTACCTCCACAAGACCGTGCGCTTCAAGGGCCTGGTCTGCCAGGACAAGCGGTTCGGCGAGTACTTCACCGTGGGCCGCCACGCCATGGTCTGCTGCGCCAACGACATCACCTACTTCGGCCTGCCCTGCGCCTGGGAGAAGAAGGACACCCTCAAGACCCGGGACTGGGTGGAGATCACCGCCCAGGTCCGGCGCTGCTCCTGGAAGCTCTACGAGGGGGAGACGGGGCCGTTGCTGCTGGTGAAGGACATCCGGCCCTGTGAGAAGCCGGAGCCGGAAGTAGTGCAATTTTAGTCAAAAAAGCGACTTGCCGCTTTTTTGAGGATCACACGAAATTTCCGGCTCGATTTCCGCAAAATTGTCGCCGGAAATTTCGCGAGCGGTGTCATATCCAAGGCGCATGTCCTTGGATATGATGGGTATTGAAATTTCATCGCCGGAAAAATGATTGAATTTTGGGCGCATGTCCTTGGAAATGGCGGAGTTGCAATTCGCTGCCCGCGGGCGGCGGAGCTTGGAAAGGCGCACAGAGAAATCCCGCGTCCACCTGGGGCGCGGGACTTCTTTTATCATTCTGGTGGACAGAGAAGAAAATTTTTCGTATACTGGACGAAACGTCTCCCGAAAAATCGGGTGAATACAGGTGAAAGGGAAAAGGAGGGAGGCCCATGGAGGATTCTCAGATCATCGCGATGTACTTTGACCGGGACGAGGGGGCCATCCAGGCCTGCAGGGAGAAGTACGAGCCCTACTGCATGGCCATTGCTCAGAATATTTTGACGGAGCAGCGGGACGCGGAGGAGTGCGTCAACGACACGTGGCTGCGGTCCTGGAACGCCATGCCGCCCCACCGGCCGGCCCGGCTCTCGGCCTTTCTGGGGAAGATCACCCGGAACCTGGCTCTGAACCGCTGGCGCAGCCGCCAGGCGGCCCGGCGGGGCGGGGGAGAGGTGCCCCTGGCCCTGGCGGAGCTGGAGGAGTGTGTGGCTGGCGGGGAGACGCCGGAGGAGCAGATGGACGCCAAAGCCCTCGCTGAGGCGGTGACGGCGTATCTGCGGGGACAGAGCGCCCTGAAGCGGATGGTGTTCATCCGGCGGTACTGGTATCTCAACACCGTGCCGGTGATCGCCCGGCAGCTGGCCATGAGCGAGGGCAAGGTCAAGTCCATGCTCCATCGGATGCGCCTGGAGCTGCGGGAAAAACTGGGAGAGGAGGGGCTGCTGTGAAGAGCGAAAAACTGCTGGAGGCCATGAACGACCTGCCGGAGGAGCTGATCGCCGAGGCCAACACCCGCCGGCACCACCCGGTGGTGCGCATCGCCGCGGTGGCGGCCTGCTTTGTGGTGCTGCTGGTGGGCATGTACCCCTTCCTGCGGGCCATGACGGAGCACGGCGGCAGTGACGACGGGTGCTTTGTCTCCGACCGGGACGTGCTCCAGCTCCACGGGGCGCTCTATGAGATCGTCGGCACCCACTACGAGACGGACCTGGAGCGGCTGCATCTGCCGGACGCCATCACGGAGGAGATGATCGGCCAGCGGGTGGACACCGCCCCAGACTACGGCGACGTCTACGCCTATGTCCCCCTGGAGGGCAGAAGCGGCACTGCCCCCGCGGCCCTCTACCTCCTGCACCGGACCGACGAGGGCCATGAGGGGGAGTGGTGGTACCTGGCCTTCACCGGCTTTGTCGCCGGGGATGAGAGCGGCTATGCGGAGGCGGAGACGATGTTCCAGGTCTACGGCATCCAGTCTCCCGCCGACATCGCCGCAGTCAGGGACCGGCACAGCGGAGAGCAGCTGCTGTCCCCGGAAGCGTTTTACGACACCCTGCTGGCCGCTCCCTCTTTTGGCTGGGAGGATTTCCATGAGCAGACCAGCGCGGTCATGAACGCCAGCGCCGGCGCCGTGGGCATCCGCCTGGAGACGGACTGGGGCCTGCGGACCTATATGACCTACTACCCGGAGACTGGATTTGTCAAGTGGCTTGAGAGCTACTACCAGGTGGGAAAACTGCTGTAAAGGGATTTTGCATAACAAAAGGAGGACCCTGCCGGCACGGCAGGGCCCTCCCATATTCTTGCTTTTTCTTATCCCGGAAACCGCTCTGAGAGCACCTGACACAGGACGTCCGCCATCAGGGCGTGGCCCGCCGCCGTGGGGTGGAGGCCGTCCTGGAACAGCTCACGGCGGACGGTGCCGTCGGAGTGGAAGAAGGGGCTGCGGAAGTCCACCAGCGGCAGCTCCTTGCTGGCGCAGAAGGCGCGGAGCCACTGGGTATACTGCTCGCACAGCTGCACAGAGCGGAAGGGGTCACAGTCCTTGTCCCACCCCATGACGTGCATCTCCTCCGGCACAATGGGCAGGGGGAGACCGATCAGGATGGGCAGATCCATGGCCATGGCCTGCCGGGCAATGGCCGCTACATTGGCACAGACCGGGCGGTACTGAGCGGTGAGGTTGATGTCGTTGATGCCGCCCAGCAGGATCATGGCGTCGGGGGACTGGGCGAACACCTGGTTCTGGCACCGGGCCAGCATGCCGCCGGTGGTGTCGCCGTTGATGCCGCGGTTGACAAGGACATGGCCGGTGCGCGCCGCCGCCAGATCTGTCCACCGCTGGGAGAGGTCGGTGAGGCCGCAGCCGTAGGTGATGCTGTCGCCCATGCAGATGATCTTCATAAGGTACCTCCTGTATATTTGCCCGCTCATTTTCATTGTGTCCGGCAGCAGCCGGATCCACGCTATTTGACCCGGATGTTTCGCTCCTGAAGCCGCCGGTTGACAAACTCACGGAAGAGCGTATAGAGTACCGAGGTCAGTGGGATAAAAAGGAGCATCCCGCTGACGCCCATAAGGCTGCCGCCCACTGTCACTGCCACCAATACCCAGATGGAGGGGAGCCCGACGGAGCTGCCGACGACATGTGGGTAGATCAGATTGCCCTCGATCTGCTGGAGGACCAGGAACAGGATTACAAACAGCAACGCTTTGGCCGGAGAGACCATCAGCAGCAGGAAAGCACCCACAGCACAGCCGATAAACGCCCCCACAATGGGGATGAGGGCAGTCACCGCGATGAGACAGCCGATGAGCAGAGCATAGGGGATCTGGAGGATGGACAGGACCACAAAGAACATGGCACCCAGAATCACGGCTTCTATGCACTGCCCGGTGATAAAACTGGCAAAAATCCGGTAACTGAGAGAAGCGATGGACATAATTTTTTCAGCGACGCGCTTGGGAAGAAGCGCGTAGAGGACTTTGCGGGCCTGCCGGCCAAGTTTTTCCTTTTGCAGCAGAATATAGCAGGCAAAGACGAAGGCGATAAAGAAGCTGGTGATAGCGCTGACCACGGACTGGGCAGCGGAAATCGTGGTATTGAGGACGTCGCCGGCGCCGTTCTTCAGGAAATCCATAATGCTGTTCAGCAGGCGGTTCCAGTCAAAGGTGAGGGAGTTCAGCCAGTCAACGATTTGAGGATTATTGGCAAACAGCTCTTCCGCCCAGTTGATAAACCGGGGCACGGCGGCCTGAATGGAGGCTCCAAGGCTGGTAATGGAGTCTCCCAGCTGGGGGATGATCACCAGCAGGAGAATCAGGATCACCAGAATGACCAGCAGCAATGTCAGCAGCAGGCTCAGGGGGCGGGCCAGTTTTTTCAGACGCTTGCTGCGGTGCAGGCCCCGCAGTGGCTTGGTTTCCAGAAAATGAAGAGGGACATTGAGAATGAATGCCATGGCGCCGCCCACGAGGAAGGGGGACAGGATTCCCACCAGAAAGCGCAGGCCCTCTGCAATTCCATCTACATTTTGGGCGCAGGCGAACAGAAGAAAGACCAGCACAATCAAAAAAATCAATTTTCGCATAGTCGCGCGATTCAGTTCCATGGCAGCCTCCTTGCGTCAAGAAATCCGTTATTCCTATCCTACTCGACAGAGAGGGAACCGTCAAGGGAAAAGCGTCGCACTTTCCAAAAAAAGTGAAAATACCGGAGGAGAAATTCCGGGAAATTTCTTTACAAGGAAAAAGAAAACTGCTATACTATAAACCTGAATGTGGATAAGAAACGCAGTCACATTTCGCGGCTGTTGCCGCGGTGCGGGGGAAGTCCGGTGAAAATCCGGCGCAGTCTTACCTCTACTGTCAGCACCCATGGGGTGTGAGCCAGAAGACCCGATGTGACCGCTGCCGACAGCGCTCCTAGGTGGGGAGGCTGGCATCTCAACGAGACGCGAGCGCCCTCTCCAAGTATGGAGAGGGCGCTTTTTCCTGGGAAAAAGGGGGAAACCATGGCAAAACTGGAGCATTATATCCCGGTGGGGCAGAGTCAGCTGCGCTGCGGCTATACCACCGGCTCCTGTGCCGCCGCAGCGGCGCGGGGTGCGGCGGAGCGCCTGCTGGGCGGCGCCTGGCCGCCCGCCGTTCGGCTGGAGACGCCGGCGGGGATCCCCATTACAGCGGACCTGCTGGAGACAGCGGCAGGATCCGGATGGGCCTCCTGCGCTGTAGAGAAGGATGGGGGCGACGACCCGGACGTCACCGACGGGACCCTGGTCTATGCTAGGGTAGAAAAGACAGAGACGCCTGGCGTCACCATTGACGGCGGCGAGGGCGTGGGCCGGGTGACGAAGCCCGGACTTGACCAGCCGGTGGGGGCGGCGGCAATCAATTCCACCCCCCGGCGCATGATCCGGGAGCAGCTGGAGGCGGCGATGGCACAGCACCACTATACTGGAGGCCTCGCCGTCATGATCTCCGTTCCGGCGGGGATTGAATTGGCAAAGCGGACCTTCAACCCCCGCCTGGGGATTGTGGGCGGTATTTCGGTGCTGGGCACCAGCGGAATCGTCCGTCCCATGAGCGAGTCTGCCCTGATCGAGTCCAACCGTCTGGAGATGTCTACGGTCCGCGCCAGGGGGGCCAGACATATCCTAGTGACTCCGGGCAATTATGGAGAGGACTTCTCCCGGGATGTGCTGGGGCTGGACCTTCGGGACTGGGCCCTGTGCAGCAACTATGTGGGGGATGCCATCGACTGCGCCGTGGGGCTTGGGTTTGAAAGCTTCCTCCTGGTGGGCCACCTGGGAAAGCTGGTGAAGGTGGCTGGCGGAGCGATGAATACCCACTCCAAGACCGCTGACGGCCGCCGGGAGACGCTGGCGGCCCACACCGCCCTGCAGGGCGGCGGCAGGGAGCTGGTGCGCGCCGTTTTTGAGAGCCCCACCACCGACCGGGCTGTGGAGCTGCTGGATGCAGCGGGGCTCCGGGAACCGGTGATGGCCTCTGTGGCGGCCGCCCTGGATGAAAACCTGAAGCACCGGGCGGGGGAGGGTATGCAGATCGAGGCGGTGTTCTTCTCCAACCAGTTCGGCATCCTGGGGCGGACACCTGGGGCGGACAGGCTCCTGGCCCTGCACAGAGCGGCGCGGTAGCATCAGAAGACTGTATCCAAGTATCCAATTAAAAATGTGACGATATAGGAGGAACCATATGATCCATTTTATTGGCGCCGGCCCCGGCGGGGCGGACCTGATCACCGTCCGGGGGGCGAGACTGCTGGGGGAGGCGGACTGCATCATCTACGCCGGGAGCCTGGTCAATCCCGCTCTGCTGGACTATAAGAAGGAGGGCTGCGCCGTCTACGACAGCGCCGGCATGACCATGGAGGAGGTCATCGCCGTCATGGCCGAGAATGAGAAGAGCGGGAAGGATACCGTCCGCCTCCACACCGGGGACCCCTGCCTCTACGGGGCCATCCGGGAGCAGATGGACGAGCTGGACCGGTTGGGCCTGCCCTATGACGACACCCCCGGCGTGTCCTCCTTCTGCGGGGCCGCCGCGGCGCTGTGCGCCGAGTATACGCTGCCAGAGGTGAGCCAGAGCGTCATTATCACCCGCATGGCGGGTCGGACGCCGGTACCCGAGGGGGAGGAACTGCGGAAGATGGCCTCCCACGGCTGCACCATGGTACTCTTCCTCTCCACGGGGCTGCTGGAGGATGTGGAGAAGGAGCTCCTCTCCGGCGGCGCCTACACCGCTGATACCCCGGCGGCCATCGTCTACAAGGCCACTTGGCCGGATGAGAAGGTGTTCCGCTGCACCGTGGGCACCCTGGCAAAAACGGCGAAAGAGAACCACATCACCAAGACCGCCCTCATCACGGTCGGCGGGTTCCTGGGCGATCAGTATGAGCGCAGTAAGCTCTACGATCCCACCTTTACCCACGGCTACCGGGAGGCCTGCAAATGAAGATCGCCCTTACCGCCTTCACCCGGCGGGGGGCGGTCCTGGCGGAGCGGCTGAAGGCCCTCCTGGCGGAGGAGGGGCAGGTCTGCGTGTTGGACTACCCCGGTCGGCTGGCGGAGGAACTGTCCCTGCCTGACGGCTATGAGAGGGTAGGCCTCTGGGCTGGCGACCGCTTTGCCGACCAGGACGCCCTGATCTTTGTGGGGGCTGCGGGGATCGCTGTCCGGGCCATTGCGCCCTATGTGAAGGACAAGTTCACCGACCCGGCAGTGCTGAGCCTGGACGAGGCCGGGCGGTTTGTGGTGCCCCTCCTCAGCGGCCACGTGGGCGGGGCCAACGACCTGGCCCGCCATGTGGCGGAAGTGCTGGGGGCAACGCCGGTGGTCAGCACCGCCACCGATGTCAACGGCCTCTTTGCTGTAGACGAGTGGGCAGTGAAGCACGGGCTGGCGATTACGGACCGGAGTCTGGCCAAGGCAGTTTCCGCCGCCCTTCTGGAAGGAAAACGGGTGGGCTTTGCCAGCGACCTCCCCCTGGACTGCCCGGAGGGGCTCTACGAGGGGAAAGCGGACCTGGGGGTCTGGGTGACCTGCCGGGCCGGTGGCGGACCCTTTCCGGAGACGCTGCGTCTGGTGCCGAAATGTCTGGCCCTGGGCATCGGCTGCCGCCGTGGGACCAGTGAGGCGGCCATCCGCGCCGCTGTGGAGGACGTTCTCCAGGGCTGGGATTTGGCAGCGGTGAAACAGGTAGGGACCATCGACCTGAAACAGGACGAGCCGGGGCTGCTGGCCTTCTGCGCCTCCCTGGGGGTTCCACTGGTGCCCTACACGGCGGAGGAGCTGCAAAAGGCCAAAGGGGTTTTCACGTCCTCGGAATTTGTAAAGGGCGTCCCCGGCGTGGATAACGTCTGCGAGCGCGCGGCGGTCCTCTCCGGGGGGCGACTGACGGTGCCCAAGCAGGCGGGCAACGGCGTCACCGTGGCGGTGGCCATGCTGCCCGGCTTTTGAATGGATAGCGGCGGATGGCGGTTCCCATCCGTTACCATAACATTTGTAAGGAGAATCAACCAATGAAACTGACTGTTGTGGGTCTGGGCCCCGGCGCGGGCCGGGACCTCACCGGCCGGGCGTACGACGCCATCCAGGCCGCAGACCTGGTGGTGGGCTACACCGCCTATATTGACCTTATTCGGGAGGCGTTCCCGGACAAGGAGATGCAATCCACCGGCATGAAAAAAGAGGTGGACCGCTGCCGCATGGCGGTGGAGGCCGCTGTGAACGGGAAAAATGTGGCCGTGGTCTGCTCCGGTGACTCCGGGGTCTACGGCATGGCCGGCCTCATCTACGAGGTGGCCCAGGAGTATCCGCCCATTGACATCGAGGTGGTGCCCGGCATCACCGCCGCCTGCGGCGGCGCCGCGGTGCTGGGGGCGCCGCTGACCCACGACTTTGCGGTCATCTCCCTGAGCGACCTGCTGACCCCCTGGGAGAAGATCGAGAAGCGTCTGGCCGCGGCGGCGGAGGCGGACTTTGTCATCTGCCTCTACAACCCCCGCAGCCACAGCCGGAGGGATTACCTCCAGCGGGCCTGCGATATTCTGCTGGCCCACAAGAGCGCCGACACAGTCTGCGGCTATGTGCAGAACATCGGCCGGGAGGGGGAGCGGGCGGTGACCTGCACCCTGAAGGCCCTGCGGGACAACGAGGAAGTGGACATGTTCACCACTGTCTTTGTGGGCAACAGCCAAACCAGCCTCATTGGCGGCAAGATGGTGACCCCCCGGGGATACCTCCAGCGGGAGAACTGAGACGGAAAAGAAAACGAGGATTTCCATGAAAATTTTGCTCTTTGCCGGCACCGGCGACGGCCACGAATTGGCCCTGTGGCTCTCTGAAAAGGGAATACCCTTCACAGTTTCTGTGGCCACGGAGTATGGGGAAACCCTGCTGCCGG
Organism: uncultured Oscillospiraceae bacterium; assembly: GCA_944386995.1. GTDB lineage: Bacteria > Bacillota > Clostridia > Oscillospirales > Oscillospiraceae > CAJFPI01. The sequence goes on along the minus strand of CALXDF010000035.1, from coordinate 54,745 downwards.
AGGGGATGGACGTCCACGTTGGGCGGATGGATGCCCCGGCCATGGAAAATTTGATGGGGCAGGGATACACCCTGGTGATCGACGCTACCCACCCCTACGCTGTGGAGGTGACAAAAAACATCCGCTCCGCCGCGGAGGCGGCGGGCGTGCCGGATCTGCGCCTGCTGCGCCAGTCCGACGGGGAGGATCAGTGCCACAAGGCGGACACCATGAAAGCGGCGGCGGAGATGCTGCTGGAGATGCCGGGGAACGTTCTTCTCACCACCGGCAGCAAGGAGCTGAACTGCTTTGCCCTTCCGGGCCTTGTGGAGCGGTGTTATCCCCGGGTGCTGCCCATGGCGGACTCCCTGGAGCGGTGCCTTAGTTTGGGATTCCCGCCGAAAAACATCATCTGCATGCAGGGACCCTTTTCCCGGGAAATGAATGTGGCCACCCTGCGCCAGTTCGATATCAAGACCCTGGTAACCAAGAATACCGGGAGCTACGGCGGATTCCGGGAGAAGGCAGACGCCGCCCGGGAGGCGGGGTGTGACCTCCTGGTGGTGGAGCGGCCCGTGGAAGAGGAAGGGCTGGCCATGGATGAGATACAGGACACGATCATGAGGATGATGGAACGATGAAGGTCTATTTGATTGGCGTAGGGATGGGAAATCCGGAGACCTTGACCCTGGCTGCCCGGCGGGCCATTGACGCGAGTACGCTGCTCATCGGCGCTCCCCGGCTCCTGGAGGGCTATGCAGGGAAGAAACTGGTTCGGGCGATCCTGGCGAAGGATATTGCCGAGGCCATCGCCGGGGAGAGTGCGGGGCCTGTGTCGGTACTCCTCAGCGGCGACATTGGATTCTATTCCGGGGCAAAGAACCTCTACCCCCTCCTGGAGGGATACGAGGTGGAGGCCCTGCCGGGAATCAGCAGCCTGGTATACTTCTGTGCCCGGTGCCGCACCCCCTGGGAGGACGTGCACCTGGTATCGGCCCACGGCCGCGCCCACAATGCCCCGGGGGAGATCCAGAGCCACGAGCGCACCTTTGTCCTCACCGGCGGCAATTACCGGGCGGGGGATCTGTGCCGGGAGCTGACAGACTGGGGCATGGATACTGTCCGCATCACCGTGGGGGAGCGGCTGAGCTACCCAGATGAGGCCATCACCCGTGGAACCGCCGGGGAACTGGCGGGCCGGGCGTTTGACAGCCTTGCCGTGGTGCTGGCGGAGAACGACCACCCTATCTGCCGGCAGTATACCGCCCCGGGCATCCCGGACGACGCCTTTCAGCGGGGCAAGGTGCCCATGACCAAGGAGGAGGTCCGCAGCCTCTGTATCTCCAAGCTCCGCCTGGAGGAGCACCACACCCTGTGGGATGTGGGAGCCGGCACCGGCTCTGTCTCCATCGAAGGCTGCTGCGCGGTCCCCAAGGGGCGGGTCTACGCGGTGGAGCGCAAGCCGGAGGCGGTAGCCCTGCTGGAGGAGAATAAAACAAAATTCGGCCTGACGAACCTCCATATTGTGGAGGGGATGGCGCCGGAGGCCCTGGCGGACCTGCCGGCCCCGGACCGGGTGTTCCTGGGGGGGACTTCAGGAAACATGGAGGCCATCCTCTGTCTGGCACTGGAGAAAAATCCAGAGGTCCGGGTGGTGGTGACTGCCGTGACCCTGGAGACGATTGGTGAGGCTGTGCGGTGCTTTGACGCACTGGGGTTTGCCGATGCGGATATTGTCCAGATTGCCGCCACCCGCACCCGGAAGGCGGGGCGCTACCACCTGATGGACGCCCAGAACCCGGTGTGGATCCTCTCTGGGGAGGCGTGCCATGAGTAATCTGCCGCGGATCCTGCTCTGTGCCCCCGCCAGCGGCGGCGGCAAGACCACCATGACCTGCGCCATTCTCCAGGCTTTGGTGGAGCAGGGTGTCAAGCCGGTAGCCTTTAAGTGCGGGCCGGACTATATCGACCCCATGTTCCACAGCGAGGTCATCGGCGCCAAGTCAAGGAACCTGGATTTGTTTTTCCTGGGGCGGGACACCACCCGCGCCCTGCTCTATGAAAACGGCGCCACCGGCGGTGTCAGCATCATCGAGGGGGTCATGGGCTACTACGACGGCATTGCCATGACCAGCGACGCCAGCGCCTATGATCTGGCCCGGGAGACCGGAACGCCTGCTGTGCTGGTGCTGGACGGACGGGGAAGGGCCCTGTCGGCGGCTGCGCTGGTGAAAGGGATGGCGGAGTTCCGCCCGGACGCCAACATCCGGGGGGTCCTCCTCAACCGCATTTCCCCCATGCTTTATCCCCGGCTGAAAGAGGCCATCGAGCGGGAGGTCGGAATCCATGTCTACGGATTTCTCCCCGAGCGGCCGGACTGCGCCCTGGAGAGCCGGCACCTGGGGCTGGTCACCGCTGCGGAGGTGACGGGACTGCGGGAGAAGCTCTCTGTGCTGGCGGGGCTGGTGCGGGATCATGTAGATCTGGAGGGCCTGCTGGCCCTGGCCCAAAGCTCTCCGGATCTGGACGCAACACCCATGGCGCTGCCTGAGCCCGTTGTGGGACGGCCCCGGATTGCCATAGCCAAAGACAACGCCTTTTGTTTTTATTACGCCGATGCGCTCCATCTCCTGGAGCGGCTGGGGGCGGAGCTGGTAGAATTCTCCCCCCTGCGGGATACCGCGCTGCCGGAGGGCTGTGCGGGGCTGTACCTGGGCGGGGGGTACCCGGAGCTCTATACCCGGGAGCTCTCGGAGAACACCGCCATGCTGGCGGCGATCCGGGAGGCGATCGGTGCGGGGATGCCCGCAATCGCCGAGTGCGGCGGGTTCCTTTACCTCCACGATACCCTGGAGGATGCGGAAGGGGTGGCCAGGCCCATGGCCGGGGTGATCCACACCCCCGCCACCCGGACGGACCGGCTGCGCCGCTTTGGGTATGTGACGCTGACTGCCCGGACGGACGGACTCCTGGGACCGGCGGGGACATCATTTCCCGCCCATGAGTTCCACTACTGGGAGAGCGGCGCCCCGGGAGCGGATTTCCACGCCCAAAAGCCCCAGTCCGACCGGGGCTGGGACTGCGCCTATCACACGGAGACCATGTACGCGGGATTCCCCCACTTCCACCTCTGCGCCGCCCCGGATGCGGCGGCGCGGTATGTGGCCAAGTGCGCGGAATACGATTTTCAGAAAAAGAAGGGATCGCTATGACATTACAGGAAGTCGTTTCACAGATCAAACCCGCCGACCAGGCGGCCATGGCCGCTGCCCGGGCCCACTGGGACACGGTGGCCCACCCCCTGAACAGCTTGGGGCTGCTGGAGGATGCCATTGTCCGCATCGCCGGTGCCAGCGGTACGGCCGATGTGGACATCGCCAAGCGGGCAGTGGTAGCCATGTGTGCGGATAACGGCGTTGTGGCTGAGGGCGTTACCCAGTCCGGGCAGGATGTTACGGCCATCATCGCTGAGAACATGGGCCGGGGCACCTCCAGCGTCTGCCGCATGGGCAGAGTGGCCGGGGCGGATGTGGTGCCGGTGGATATCGGCGTGGCTGTTCCAGTAATGGCCGGGAAGATCCTGCAGCGGAATATCCGGCGCGGCACTGCCGACTTGGCGGTGGAACCGGCTATGACCCGGGAGGAGTGCGAGCGCGCGATCCTCGTTGGCGTAGAAGTAGTAAAAGACCTAGTAGATCAGGGTTACCGCCTGCTGGCCACCGGAGAGATGGGCATTGGAAACACCACGACCTCCGCTGCGGTAGCCTCTGTGCTGCTGGGCCGGGAGGCAGAGGAGGTCACCGGCCGGGGCGCGGGCCTTTCCACCGATGGCCTCCGCCGGAAGGTGGACGCCATCCGGCGGGGCATTGCTGTCAACTGTCCGGATCCCAGTGACCCGGTGGATACGGTCTCCAAGGTGGGCGGCCTGGATATCGCTGGCCTGATGGGCGTGTTCCTGGGCGGAGCGCTGTACCATGTGCCGGTTCTGATCGACGGGTTTATCTCCTCGGTGTCCGCCTTGGCGGCGGCGCGTCTGTGCCCTGCGGCCCTGGACTATATGCTGGCCAGCCACGCATCCAATGAGCCCGCCGGGAAGATGGTGCTGGAGGCCTTGGGCCTTGAACCGTTCCTCTACGCCAGAATGTGTCTGGGGGAGGGGACAGGTGCGGTAGCGGTGATCCCTTTGTTGGACATGGCTCTGGCCATGTATCGGGAGATGTCCTCCTTCTCGGATATCAATATCGATGCCTACGAGCATCTGACCTGAACATGCTGATTTATGTGAGCGGCGGCTCCGGCAGCGGGAAGTCTGCCTTTGCCGAGAGCCTGGTTGTCCGGAGCGGACTGGAGCACCGGGCTTATATCGCCACTATGGTCCCCTTTGGGGCGGAGGGGCAGGCCCGCATTGCCCGGCACCGCGCCCTGCGGGCGGGGAAGGGATTTGCCACCATTGAGAAACTCCGGGGACTGGCGGACATCAACGTGCCGACAGGCTGTGCGGCTCTGCTGGAGGATCTCACGAACCTGTTTGCCAACGAGTGGTTCGGTACCGGGGAACAGGATGGGGATCCGAAGACTGCTGCGGAGCATGTCCTCCGGGGCTTGGAGCGGCTGAAAAGTCAGGCGGCCCTCACTGTGATTGTGGGCAATGACCTCTTCTCCGACGGCATGGACTACGACGCCGGGACAGCGGAATATCTCCGGGCCCTGGCGGCCCTCAACTGTGCCGCTGCGGCCATGGCCGATCAGGTCTACGAGGTGGTCTGCGGCATTCCCATCCTGCACAAAGGAAATCCCGATATCAAAGGAGCGCGTCAGCCATGAAGTCCATTGTCATCGCCTTTGCCATGTACTCCAAGATCCCCATGCCCCATGTGGAGTGGGACAAGCGCTCCCTCAGCTGGGCGCTGTGCGCCTTCCCCCTGGTGGGGGTGGTCATCGGCGCGGTGCTCTATGGATGGCTGGTGCTGGCAGATTTCCTGGGGTTTACAGCCCTGAAGGCTGCCGGGGCGGTAGCACTGCCCCTGGCCCTCTCCGGGTGCATCCACCTGGACGGGTTCTGCGACACCTGTGACGCCCTCTCCAGCCACCAGAGCCGGGAGCGGAAGCTGGAGATTTTAAAGGACAGCCATACCGGGGCCTTTGCCATCATCTGCTGCGGCCTCTACCTATTGGTGTTTTACGCCCTCTGGCGGGAACTGGATACCGCCGGGGAGAGCGCCCTGGTGCTGGCCCTCTCGCCGGTGCTCAGCCGCAGCCTCTCGGGCCTTGCCGGGGTGTCCTGGAAGAACGCCCGGGGCAGCGGCCTCTTGGCGACGTTTACCGAGCCGGTGGACGGGAAATGGGCTCAGGTCATCTTGTGCCTGATGGTACTTTTCACGGCGGGCGCCATGCTGTTGATAAACCCTGTCCTGGGAGGCGCTGCGGTGCTGGGAGCCGCGGTGACGTTCCTCTATTACCGCGTGATGGCCTATCGTCAGTTCGGCGGCATCACCGGCGACACGGAGGGATTTTTCCTTCAGCTGTGTGAGTGCGTCATGGTGCTGGCTGTGCTGATCGGGCAGAAAGTGTGGGGTGTGTGATGACATTGGTGATTGGTGGTGCGGGTCAGGGAAAACTGGAGTATGTCCTGTCCCAGCTCCATGTGGGAAAAGACGAAGTTTCCTATGACCCCGAGGCGGCAAAAACTGTTTTGACTGGCCTGGAGACTTGGCTGCGGGGAGAAACGGAGCCAATACCTGTCTTGGAGCGCCTGCTGAAAGAGCGGCCCCATGTGGTGATCCTCTGCAATGAGGTGGGCAGCGGCGTGGTCCCCATGGACCGGGATGACCGGGCCTGGCGGGAGCGGGTGGGCCGAACCTGCTGCACTCTGGCGGAGCGGGCGGACTGTGTGATCCGCATGTATTGCGGGATCCCGAGCATTCTAAAAGGAGAACCGGAATGGAATTGATTTTGATTCGCCACGGCACCACCGAAGGGAATAAGGAGCGGCGCTTCATCGGCGTGCTGGATGTGCCCCTGGCACCGGAGGGGGAGGAACTGGCGCGGCAGGTGGGCCCCACCCTGCCTGCGGTGGACCATGTCTATCGGAGCCCGCTGCTCCGCTGTCAGCAGACAGCCGACCTGCTGTGGCCGGATGCGGAAAAGACGGTGATCGGGCAGCTGCGGGAGACAGACTTCGGCCCCTTTGAGGGGAAAAATCACGAGGAGCTGAAGGATGATCCCCTTTACCAGCAGTGGATCACTACTGCGGATTTTGCCAAGATCCCTGTGGGGGAGAGCGCAGAAGCAGCGGTGGAGCGGGCCAGCGAGGGCTTGCGGATCCTGCTGACGGACGCGAAAGAGCACGGCTATGAGCGCGTGGGCGTGGTAAGCCACGGCGGCACGCTGATGGGTTTGCTCTGGCGGTTCGGCCGGCCGAAGCGGGATTACTATGACTGGATGTGCGCCAATTGCGGGGGATACCGCGCACGGGTGCAGGAGGAACCGCTGACCCTGGAGATTCTGGAAGCGGTAGGAGGGGGCGCCCTGTGATGGAACAGTTTGCGGCCCTGGTGGCGGGGTGCCTGCTGGACCTGCTGTTGGGGGATCCACACTGGGCGCCCCATCCGGTGCGGGCCATCGGGGCTCTGATCGCCGGATTGGAAAAGCTCCTGCGCCGTGTGTTTCCTGCCACGCCAAAGGGAGAGCGGGCGGCAGGCCTCGCACTGGTGGTGCTGGTGCTGGTCATATCCACCGGTATGACGGTGGGCATCCTGGCTCTATGCACCCTTGTGAGCCCGTGGCTCCGCTTTGCAGCGGAGGCGATCCTCTGTTACCAGTGCCTGGCGGCACGGTCTCTCCGGGATGAGAGCATGAAAGTCTACCGGTCTTTGAAAGCCGGGACACTCCAGGAGGCCCGGCACGCGGTGTCCATGATCGTGGGGCGGGACACGGAGCGTCTGGATAAGACGGGGGTGGCGAAGGCTGCCGTAGAAACGGTAGCGGAAAACGCCTCCGACGGGGTGATCGCCCCGCTGCTGTTCCTGGCCATCGGCGGCGCCCCCCTGGGGATCTTTTATAAAGCGGCCAACACCATGGACTCCATGGTGGGATACAAAAATGACCAGTACCGCGACTTTGGCACCTGCGCTGCCAAATGGGACGATGTGCTGAATTTTATCCCCGCAAGGCTGGCGGGGGCCCTGATGTGCCTGGCCGCGCCGCTGGTGGGCCAGGATGGGCGGAATGCCTGGCGCATGTTCCGCCGGGACCGTTTGAACCACAAGTCCCCCAACTCCGCCCACACAGAGGCGGCCACGGCAGGCGCCCTGGATGTGCAGCTGGCGGGAAGCAATTATTACTTTGGACAGCTGGTGGAGAAGCCCACCATTGGCGACGCCCTGCGGCCCGTGGAGGTGGAGGATATCCGCCGTGCCAACCGCCTGATGTTTGCAGCGGCCTTTCTGGCGCTGCTGCTGGTCTGTGCCGCCTACCTGATCCTCTGGCTGGTCTGCTGAGCCGGAGAAAACAAGACGGTTTTGTTTGTTCCATTTGTCAATTACAAGGAGGAATCCCCCTTGCCAACGTATACCCACGGCGGCGATATCTGGACCCACAGCGGCGTTCTGGATTTCTCTGCCAACCTACATCCTCTGGGGATGCCGCCCCAGGTGGCCCAGGCTGCCCGGGAGGCAGTGACGGAGGCCATCCACTACCCGGATCCCCTGTGCCGGGAACTGCGGGCCGCTATTGCGGAACGGGACGGTGTGACGGCAGAACAGGTCATCTGCGGCAACGGCGCAGCGGACCTGATCTTCCGGCTGTGCCTGACGCTGCAGCCCCGGCACGCCCTGGTGACGGCGCCCACCTTCTCGGAATACGAGGAGGGACTCCGGCTGGCAGGCTGCGCAGTGGAGCGGTACCAGCTGCCGGCGGAGCGGCAGTTTGATCTGGACGCCTCCATTCTGGAGGCCATCGTTCCAGAAGTGGACCTGCTCTTCCTCTGCTGCCCCAACAACCCAACCGGACGGCTTATCGGCCGGGATTTGCTGGAGCAGATTCTCTGCCGCTGCGCCGAGACGCAGACCCGTCTGGTGCTGGACGAGTGCTTTATCGATCTGACCGATGGATCAGGGATGGCCTGTGCGGTGGATGGAAATCCGCACCTGTTCCTGCTCCGGGCTTTCACGAAAACCTATGCTGTCCCCGGGCTCCGGCTGGGCTATGGCCTGTGCAGCGACAGCGTTCTGATGGAGCGGCTGGATGACGGTGCGCAGCCCTGGAGCATGTACAACGTGGCGCAGGCTGCGGGAATTGCCGCCTGTGCCTGCCGGGACTGGCCGGAGCGGGGACGGGAGATCCTCCGCGTCCAGCGGCCCAGGCTGCTGGAAAACCTCCGTGCCCTGGGCTGTACCGTCTGGGCGGGGGAGGCCAACTACCTGCTGTTCCGGGCGCCCGGTGTAGCGGACTTGAAGGAGCGCCTTCTGGAGCGAAACATCCTGATCCGCTCCTGCGCCAATTACCACGGCCTGGGACCGGACTTTTATCGGGTCTGCGTCCGCCGGGAGGCGGAGAACAACCAGTTGATTGCAGCATTGCGGGAGGTACTGTGAGATGGCGAAAGCAATTATGATCCAGGGGACGGCGTCCAACGCGGGCAAGAGCCTGCTGTGCGCCGGATTGTGCCGGATTTTTGCCCAGGATGGCTACAAGGTGGCCCCCTTCAAAAGCCAGAATATGGCCTTGAACTCCGCCATCACCGCCGACGGGTTTGAGATGGGCCGGGCCCAGGTGGTCCAGGCCCAGGCCGCCGGGATTGAACCCTCGGTGGACATGAACCCGATTCTCCTCAAGCCCACCAGCAACGTGGGCAGCCAGGTGATCGTCTGCGGCGTGCCCCGGGCCACCATGGGGGCGGCGGACTACTACCGCTATAAAAAGGAACTCCTGCCGGACATTATGGCGGCTTACCGCCGGTTGGACGAGGCCTATGACATCATCGTCATCGAGGGTGCCGGATCTCCGGCGGAGATCAATCTGAAAGCGGATGACTTCGTTAACATGGGCATGGCCAAATTGGCGGATGCGCCGGTGCTGCTGGCCGGGGACATCGACCGGGGCGGCGTCTTTGCCTCCCTGTATGGTACGGTAAAACTGCTGGACCCGGAGGAGCAGGACCAGATCAAGGGCCTGCTCATCAACAAGTTCCGGGGGGATGTGGAGATTCTCCGCCCCGGCCTCAAGCAGCTGGAGGATCTGACCGGCAAGCCTGTGCTGGGGGTGATCCCCATGCTGGATGTGGATGTGGACGACGAGGACTCCCTCTCCACCCGCCTGGAGCGGGGGGGCAAGGTGGGCCTTATCGATATCGCCGTGGTACGGCTGCCCCGGCTGTCCAACTTCACGGATTTCAACCCCCTGGAGCGCATGGAGCAGGTCACTGTCCGCTATGTCCGGGATCCCCGGGAGCTGGGAAATCCGGACCTGGTGATCCTGCCAGGGACGAAGAATACCATGGACGACCTCCGCTGGCTCCGGGAGAGCGGCATGGAGGCCAATATCCTGAAATATGCCGAGCGGGGCGGGGCGGTCATCGGAATCTGCGGTGGCTACCAGATGCTGGGGCGCGAGGTATCCGATCCCGATCACGTAGAGGGAGGCGGGACCCTCCGGGGCATGGGACTTCTGCCTCAACACACGGTGTTCCTTGGGGAGAAGACCCGGACCCAGGTCACCGGTACCTTCACCGCCGGCCAAGGAATCTTCCGGGATATGAAGGGTATTTCCTTTACAGGCTATGAGATCCATATGGGGGAGACGACTCTGGAGAACGCTGCCTCTCCGATCCTGACTCTGGAGGATCAAAACGGCGTCCGCAAAGCGGATGGCCTGGCCGACGGGAATATCTGGGGGTGCTATATCCACGGGATCTTCGATAAAGGAGAGAGCGCCGCGGCCCTCATCAACTGCCTGCTGAAGGCCAAGGGGCTGACGGCGGAGACCGCTGCCATCGACTGGGCGGACTATGCCCAGCAGCAGTATGACAAGCTGGCGGAGGGTCTGCGCTCCGCTTTGGATATGGACCGGATCTACCGGATTCTCAACAAGGAGGAATGACCATGAAAGTTCAGCTGCAGCGGGTGGCCCCCGCTGAGATCGAGCAGCGCAGCATGGAGATCATTGCAAAGGAAATGGGGCCCAACAGCTTTACGCCGGAACAGATGCCCATCGTCAAGCGCTGTATCCACACCAGCGCGGACTTTGACTATGTGAAAAACCTGCGTTTTACGCCCGGCGCCGTGGCGGCGGGGCTGGCTGCCATCCGGGGCGGATGCACCATCGTCACGGACACCCAGATGGCCCGCTCCGGCATCAACAAGAAGGTGCTGGGAAAGTTCGGCGGCCAGGCGGTGTGCTTCATGTCCGATGAGGATGTGGCCGCTGAGGCCAAGGCGCGGGGGGAGACCCGGGCCACAGTTTCTATGGAGCGGGCTGCGGCGCTGAAGGGACCGGTGATTTTGGCCATCGGCAATGCACCCACTGCCCTGGTGCGGGCCTGTGAGCTGATGGAGGCGGGGACATTCGTTCCGGCCCTGATCATCGGTGTTCCGGTAGGGTTTGTCAATGTGGTGGAGAGCAAGGAGCTGTTGGCCTCCATGCCCGGGGAACACATCATCGCCATGGGCCGTAAGGGCGGCAGCAACATCGCCGCCACCATCTGCAACGCTATGCTCTATATGGCTTCCGGCAACGCCCGGGAATAAGGAACAGGAGGGAGCGCGATGAAGAAAGCCCTGTTGGTGGTCTCGTTCGGCACCACCTTTCATGATACGCTGGAGAAGAATATTGCCGCCATTGAACGGGACCTGGCGGCGGCATTCCCTGACCGGGACCTGTACCGCGCGTTTACCAGCGGCATGATCATCCGGCGGCTCAGGGAGCGGGACGGGATTCAGATCGACAATACCCAGGAGGCCCTGGAGCGGCTGGCAGCGAACGGCTATAGCGATGTGATCCTCCAGTCCACCCATGTGATGAACGGGGAGGAGCGGGACAAGATGATGGCCCACGCGCTGCCCTTTGTGGAGCGCTTCCAGTCGCTCACCTTCGGCGCGCCGCTGCTGACGGAGATCGAGGACTACCGCGCCGCAGCCAAGGCCCTGCTGGCGCGCCTGCCGGAGAAACGGGAGGACAGCGCGATCGTCTATATGGGCCATGGTACGGAGCACCACGCCAACGCGGTCTATGCATTGCTGGAGTATGTCCTCCACGATATGGGCCGGACGGACATCCACATCGGCACGGTGGAGGGCTATCCCGGTTTTGACGAGGTCTGCCGCCGGCTGGAGGAACAGGGGGGTGTAACGAATGTTCTTCTGGTGCCGCTGATGGTGGTGGCCGGTGACCATGCCCGCAACGATCTGGCAGGGGAGGAGCCGGACTCCTGGAAAAACCTGCTGGCGGAGCGGGGCTATGCCGTCTCCTGCCAGATAGAGGGCCTTGGAGAGAACCCGGCCATCCGTGCCATCTTTGTGGATCACGCCAGAGCGGCGGCGGAGGGAGAGCGGCGCCGGGGGATTTCCCAGGAAAATGAAAGACAGATGCCCGCCGCAGCGCGGGAAACCATTTGAGAGTGAACAAAGGAGAAACCTGCTATGACCAGAGGAACGCTGTATGGCCTGGGGGTGGGCCCCGGTGACCCGGAACTGCTGACATTGAAAGCGGTCCGGATTTTGCGGGAGGCAGATGTGATCGCTGTCCCGGATAAGGGCTCCGGGGAGAAGACGGCCTTTCGCATTGTCCAGGAGTATGTGGCGGACAAAACGATCCTGACCTGTGTCACGCCCATGGTCCGGGACCAGGCGGTGCTGGATGCGGCCCACGATCAAATCGCCGCCGATATTTGTGCACTGCTGGAGGAAGGAAAAAATGTGGCCTTCATTACCCTTGGCGACCCAACGGTATATGCCACCTACATGTATATCCACCGCCGGGTGCTCTCCCGGGGCTATGAGGCCGTACTGGTGCCGGGGGTACCTTCCTTCTGTGCGGTGGCGGCCCGGCTGAACACCAGCCTGTGCGAGCAGAGCCAGCGGCTGCTGATCGTTCCCGCCTCCCATAAAGATATGGAAGACTGTCTGAATGTGGACGCCAACCTGGTGTTTATGAAAGCGGGAAGGGAGATCGGCGCGCTGAAGGAGAAGCTGGCGGAGCACGGCCTGCTGGAGCACGCCTCCCTGGTGGCAAACTGCGGCATGGAGGGGGAGCAGGTGTGGGAGCACTTTGCCGATATGCCGGAGAATACCGGGTATTTCTCTGTTGTTCTGGTGAAAAAGGGGGAGTAAAGGATGCATCTGTGTATGTCCGGGCTGGACTACAGCGTGGCGTCCATTGCCCTGCGGGAGCAGCTGAGTTTTACGAAGAACGGCGTACTGGACATGGACCGCATCATCGCGGCCAATCCGCAGCTGCTGGGAGTGGTTCTGCTGTCCACCTGTAACCGGACGGAGCTGTACCTCTCTTATGCCGACGGTCCAGCGCCTGATCCGGGGGAACTGTTGTGCCGGGCAGCAGGGGCAGACTATCAGAAGTTTGCCAACGCTTTTGTGACCCGAAGGGATACCGAGTGTGTCCGCCATTTGATGGAGGTGGCCTGCGGCCTGCGCTCTCAGATCCTGGGGGAGGATCAGATCCTTACCCAGGTCAAGACCGCCGTGACCCTGGCCCGGGAGGCCGGGACCTCCGACAGCGTCCTGGAAACCTTGTTCCGCACAGCTGCCGCCTGCGGCAAGGCGGCCAAGACCGGCGGACGGCTGACTCGGCTGCCCACCTCGGCTGCCCACCAGGCTGTGGCTGCGCTGGAGAACCGGGCAGGCAGCTTGGCGGGCAAGCGGGCTATGGTGATCGGCAACGGGGAGATGGGACGGCTGGCGGCCTCTCTTCTGCGGGACGCCGGATGCGCGGTAACCGTGACGTTGCGCTCTTACCGCCACGGTGAGACAGTCGTGCCCGCCGGGTGCGCTGTGGCCGCTTATGATGACCGCTACACTGCTATGGAAGGAATGGATCTGCTGGTATCTGCTACGACAAGCCCTCACTACACTGTGATGGCAGAACCCTTTACAGAGGTTAAAAATCCGCCAAAACTTCTGGTGGATTTGGCGATTCCGCGGGATATCCAGCCGGATTTGGGGGAGATTGCGGCCGGTGTGGTACTGCTGAATGTGGATGACCTGAGCCAGCAGACGGGGGCCGATGCCAAGGAACTGGCCCGGGTCCACAATACCATCCGGGAGTACATGAACCGTTTCTACCAGTGGAACAACTACCGGGAGAGCCTGCCGGTGCTGGAGGAGGTCAAGACCGCCGTGCTGGACAGGGTCCGGGATATGGACACGGAGGATGCGGTCTGTAAGACCATTGAGCTGCTGGTGGGTGGCGTGAAGGACGGCTTCACGCCGGAGACCCTGGCCGCCTGTGCAGCGAAGATTCGGGCCCACACCCGGGCGTGACGAAACGGTTTGCATGGAATGTGTTGAGAACTGAGAACGGAGTGTGCGGCGATGAAGAAGGTCAAAATTACTGTGCTGAAGACCACATTCGATGAGGAGCTGGCAAAAGAGTATGGTGCGGAGGGGCTTGGCCCCTGTCCCATGATGCGGGAGGGTCAGGTGTTCTACGCCGACTATGCCAAGCCGGACGGCCTGTGCGACGAGGCGTGGAAGGCGATCTACCAATATGTCTTTGCCCTGGCCCATGGGGCGGGGGAGGAGTTGTTTTATTACGGGGATTGGATCCGCAAGCCTGGCGTGGCCATCTGCAGCTGCAACGACGGCCTGCGGCCGGTGATCTTCAAGCTGGAGGCCACCGATGAGGAGGCTGTGATCGATTACACCCCGGTGCGGTGAAAGGACAGGAGGCAGAGAGATGAATCTGCGCTTTCCGCTGTTTATTGATTTGGACGGGAAAGCGGCTGTGGTGGTAGGCGGCGGTGCCATCGGCATGCGCCGGGCGGCGGTGCTGCGGGACTTTGGTGCGGCCGTTACAGTGGTCGCGCCGGAGATCCGGGAAGAGCCGGAAGGGGTAGCTTGTTTCCTTCGCGCCTATCAGCCGGGCGATCTGTCAGGGGCCTTCCTGGCGGTGGCTGCCACCAATGACCGGGCGGTGAACCACGCGGTCTATGAGGAGGCCTGCAGCCGTGGGATCCTGGTGAATGTCTGTGACTGTCCCAGTGAGTGTGATTTCTATTTTCCCGCCATCTGCCAGACCGAAACACTGGTGGCCGGCCTGGTGGGAGACGGCAGCGATCACAAACGGACCGCCCGGGCGGCAAAAGCTGTTCGGAAAACATTGGAGGAGTTGGAACCATGAAAGTACGTGTTGGCAGCCGGGAGAGCCGCTTGGCGGTGATCCAGTCGGAACTGCTGATGGAGGCCGTGCGCTCGGCCCATCCGGAGATCGAGCTGGAGCTGGTGACTATGAAGACCACCGGCGACAAGATTCTGGACCGCACGCTGGACAAGGTGGGCGGAAAGGGCTTATTTGTGAAGGAGCTGGATGCCGCCCTTCAGGAGGGGCGGGTGGACGTGACCGTCCACAGCTGCAAGGATCTCCCTATGGAGGAAAATCCCGCCCTGCCCCTGGTGGCATTCTCCCGCCGGGAGGATCCCCGGGATGTGCTGGTTTTGCCGGAGGGCGTCCAGGAGTTGGACTTCTCGAAACCCATCGGCTGTGCCAGCCTCCGGCGGAAGATGCAGCTGGAGCAGCTGTTCCCTCAGGCGACCGTTGCCCCGGTGCGGGGCAACGTGCAGACGCGGCTGCGCAAGCTGGACGAGGGGCAGTATGCAGCCCTGGTCTTGGCCGGCGCAGGCCTCAAGCGCCTGGGCCTGGAGGAGCGGATCTGCCGCTGGTTCTCCACGGAGGAGATCCTTCCGGCGGCTGGGCAGGGGATTATGGCCGCCCAGATGCGGGCAGGGGAGGACACCTCCTTCCTGGATGCCTTTTCCGACGCGGAGGGGACTGCCTGCGCCCTGGCGGAGCGGGCCTTTGTCCGGGAGCTGGACGGCGGCTGCTCCTCCCCGGTGGCGGCCTTCGCTGCCATTTCCGGGGATACAATGACATTGACCGGCATGAATGTGTCCGGCATAAAGGATACCATAACAGGTCCGGTGAGCGGGGCCGCTGCACTGGGCATTGCGCTGGCCGCGCGCCTGCGGTAAAGGAGAATCAACATGGAGCAACGTGGAAAAGTTGTTTTGGTGGGGGCGGGTCCCGGCGACCCGGGCCTGCTGACCATTCGGGGCCGGGAGGCCCTGTCCCAGGCGGATGTGGTGGTCTATGACCGCCTGGTTGGCCCCGCCATTCTGGCGATGATGCCGGAGAAGGCCGAGAAGATCGACGTGGGCAAGGAGGCCTCCCACCACAAGGTGCCCCAGTGGCAGATCAACCAGATCCTGCTGGACAAGGCGCTGGAGGGAAAGAACGTGGTGCGGCTGAAGGGGGGGGACCCCTTTGTGTTCGGACGGGGCGGCGAGGAGCTGGAGCTCCTGGCGGAGCACGGCGTGGCCTTTGAGGAGGTGCCCGGCGTCACCTCGGCCATCGCCGCCTGCGCCTATGCTGGCATCCCGGTGACCCACCGGGACTTCTGTTCCTCCCTCCACATCATCACCGGCCATGCCAAAGCCGGGGCGGAGCTGACCATCGACTTCGAGGCCCTGGTCCGCACCAGGGGGACCCTGGTGTTCCTGATGGGTGTCACCGCCATGCCGAAAATTGTGGAGGGCCTGCTGCAGGCCGGCATGAACCCGGACACCCCGGCGGCCATGGTGGAGAGCGGCACCACCCCGGCCCAGCGCCGGTGCGACGCCACCCTCCAGACCCTTCCGGAGCGGGCGGCGGCCATGGGCATCCACAGCCCGGCCATCATCGTGGTGGGGAAGGTCTGTGCCCTGGCCAAGGATTTCTGCTGGTTCGAAAAGCGCCCCCTCCGGGGACAAAAGATCCTGGTGACCCGGCCCAAGGAGCGCGCCGGCACACTGTCGGACAAGCTGCGGGCCCTGGGGGCGGATGTGACGGAGTACCCCTGCATCGAGACGGTGCCGATCGTGCCCTGCATCGGGATGGAGCAGGCGCTGGGACGGATTGGGGACTACCAGTGGCTGGCCTTTACCAGCCCCGCCGGCGTGGAGGCGTTCTGGAACTGCCTGCGGGGCATGGGAAAGGACGCCCGACAGCTGGGCGGCGTCCGCCTGGCCGCCATCGGTTCCGGCACCGCCAGGGCATTGGCCGGCCACGGCCTCACGGCGGACCTGATCCCGTCGGTCTATGACGCGGCCCACCTGGGGGCGGAGCTGGCGGAACAGGGCGGCAAAGTGCTGATCCTCCGGGCGGAAATCGGTTCCACCGCCTTGACAGAGGCCCTGGAAAAAGGTAACATGGCTTATGACGACATCCCGGTGTACCGGACGGTCTATGAGAATCCCAGATCCGAGGAACTGCGGGGGATGCTGGAGGCTGGGGAACTGACCTATGTGACCTTCACCTCTGCCTCCACGGTGAAGGGCTTTGTCTCCTCGGTGGGGGAGGGGGCCGATTTCTCCCAAATCACCGGCCTGTGCATCGGGGAGCAGACCGCCGCCGAGGCGCGTAAGCACGGCATTGCGGTCAAAATTGCCCCAAAGGCTACCATCGACGCGCTGGTGGATTTGGCCCGGGAAGCGTAAGCGCAGTCACAACAGAGCCGGCGGGGCTGCCCGGCCGGCTCTCAGCATAAGGAAATTTTTTGTTCCAGGAGGTATGAAAGTCAATGGAACTGATTAACCGTCCCCGCCGCCTGCGCCGCAACGACGCGGTGCGCCGGATGTGCCGGGAGACCCGCATGTCCCCCGACAGCCTGATTTACCCCATCTTTGTGGATGAAACGCTCCATGGCGTCCGTCCCATTGAGAGCCTGGCCGGTCAAAATCACTACGGTCTGGACAGCGTATGCCAGGCGGTGGAGGAGTGCCTGGCCCACGGCGTGAACCACTGTATCCTCTTTGGCCTGCCCAAGAGCAAGGATGCCTGCGGTTCCTCCGCTTGGGACGAACACGGGGTGATCCAGGAGGCCATTCGGGCCATCAAGGCCAAGTACCCGGACTTCTATGTGATCACCGATGTCTGCATGTGTGAATATACCGACCACGGACACTGCGGCATCCTCTGCGGCCATGAGGTGGACAACGACAAGACGCTGGAGGTCCTGTCCAAAACCGCCCTCAGCCATGTGCAGGCCGGGGCGGATATGGTGGCCCCCAGCGATATGATGGACGGCCGCATCGCCGCCATCCGCCGGACGCTGGATGAAAATGGGTACACCATGACCCCCATTATGTCCTACTCCGCCAAATATGCCTCCGCTTTCTACGGGCCTTTCCGCGCTGCCGCCGGATCCGTCCCCTCCTTTGGGGATCGGAAGGGGTATCAGATGGATCCCCATAACTGCCGGGAGGCGCTGAAGGAGTGCGCTCTGGATGTGGAGGAGGGCGCGGATATTCTGATGGTGAAGCCGGCCCTTGCCTATCTGGACATCATCCGGGAGTGCAGCGACGCCTTTGACCTGCCCATGTGCGCCTACCAGGTCTCCGGGGAATACGCCATGATCAAGGCTGCCGCTGCCGCCGGCCTGGTGGACGAGTATCGCATCATGTGCGAGAGCGCGGTGTCTATCTTCCGGGCCGGGGCCAACATGCTCATTACCTACTATGCCAAGGAATTGGCGGATGCCATGAAGAAGGGGGAGATCGGATGATGGACAAGTCCGAACTGCTGTTTGAAGAGGCCCAGAAGGTCATGCCCGGCGGGGTCAACTCCCCGGTGCGCGCCTTCCGCGCGGTGAATATGGCGCCCCGGTTCATTGCCCGGGCAGATGGCGCCTATGAATACGACGAGGACGGCAAGAAGTACATCGACTATGTCTGCTCCTGGGGGCCCATGATCCTGGGGCACAACCACCCGGTGATCCGGGAGGCGGTGGAGAAGGCTGTGAAGGACGGCCTGAGCTTCGGCGCCCCCACCCGCCGGGAGGTGGAGATCGCGGAACTGATGGTGGATCTGGTGCCCAATATCCAGGAGGTCCGCATGGTGAACTCCGGCACCGAGGCGGTGATGTCCGCCATCCGCCTGGCCCGGGGCGTTACGGGACGGGACAAAATCCTCAAGTTCCACGGCTGTTACCACGGCCACAGCGACTGCCTCCTGGTGAGTGCCGGCTCCTCCGCTCTGGCGGGGGGCCATCCCAGCAGCGCCGGCGTGCCGGTGGATATCGTGAAGCACACCCTTACCGCCCAGTACAACGACATGGGTGGGGTGGAGGCCCTGTTTGCCGAGTACCCGGACCAGATCGCCTGCGTCATTGTGGAGCCGGTGGCGGCCAACATGGGGGTGGTTCTCCCCAAGGAGGGATTTCTCCAGGGGCTGCGGAAGCTGTGCGACCAGTACGGCGCCCTCCTGATTTTCGACGAGGTGATTACCGGTTTCCGCCTGTGCCTGGGCGGTGCTCAGGCGTACTACGGGGTGAAGGCCGACCTTACCACCTTTGGCAAGATCATCGGCGGCGGCATGCCTGTGGGCGCTTACTGCGGCAGCCGGGAGGTAATGGAGCAGGTGGCCCCCTGCGGCCCGGTGTACCAGGCCGGGACCCTCAGCGGCAACCCGGTAGCCATGGCCGCGGGCCTTGCCCAGTCGACCTATCTGCGGGATCATCCGGAGGTCTATACCGACAGCGGAGAAAAGGGCAAGTGGTTGGCGGAGGCCATGCGCGCCGCTGCCAAGCGCCACAATGTGCCCGTGACGGTCAATCAGGTGGAGTCGCTGCTGTCTCCCTTCTTCACCGGTCAGGCGGTAGAGGACCTGCCCGGAGCCCAGACCAGCGACCTCAAGCGCTATGCGGCCTACTTTGCCGGTATGCTCCAGCGGGGCGTAGCGCTGGCACCGGCTCAGTTCGAGGCCATGTTTGTCAGCGCCGCCCACACCAGAGAGCAGCTGGAGGCGACTGCCCAGGCAGCGGATGAAGTATTCGCCAGCCTCTAAAGAAGCGGACATTCTCTATTGGAACGATACCAGAAACAGGCCGAACCCTTAAAAGGGGTTCGGCCTGTTTTCTGATCGGCAACCAGATTCCTATTCGTTGCGAATCTTTTTTATGGAAGGAACATGAAAAGATGCTTGACCTGAACCATCAGGACGCCCGGAACACTTTCATTCATCGTTTACAGTTGCTTTACAGAATATTCCAAAACCCTTCACAGCATGTTCAAATTCCTGGTGTATTCTACCATCATCAGGAGGTGATGCATATCGAACAGGAACTTGACATGACAAGCGTACATGGATCTGGAAAGGGGGGTGGCCTATCGAGTAGCTGTGAAAAACAATGACAGACCTTTTGACAACCAAAGAGCAGAATTTCCATACGCAAGATGAGATAATATGGCACGATAAAGCAAGGAAATGTGGTGAAACACCACTTGATATAGATAGTCCGGGTTCCGCTGTGCGGAACCCGGACTTATTGCGTCTATACCGTGTTTTTTAGGTAATGTGAATGGGAACACCATTGACGGTTACCTGATCCTCCGCCCGGATCAGGATGTACCGGGCACCGTCGATGATCCGGGTTTCCACCAGATCTCCGCGATCCGGACTAAGGCGGATGGTCACATCTGCTGTGGCGATCTCCAGCTGCTTGGGATCCACCAAATTCCGTGGACGGAGCCCCGTGTCAGCGCCGAAAGACGATGTATAGCCCTCTGTAAAGGCATCCACTTGTTCCTCTGTGGCGCCGCAATCTGCCAATACCTGACCGACGGCCTCCTTGGACAGCACCAGAGGCTGGGGTTCGCGGCTGGCTTTGTGTTCCTCTAAAATATCCCGCAGTTCTCTCTGGACGCCCTGTACGACTTCATAGCTGCTTTCCTCCCCTAAAGAATCCCCCAAAAGCGTCTGAAAACTCTCCTTTTGCACAGCAGCTGGCATTGGGGGCTGGGTATGGAAGAGCCGTTCGATCAGAGCATCCTGACTCTCCTTTACATCCTTGGTGTAGTAGAGTGCGCCGTATAGATTGGTGCTGCGGTCATCGAAGGCGGGGAAGAGAAATCCCGCTGTGGGCGGACTGACTACCCAGTCGGTCCGGAGATCATGAAAGGCATTCTCCTGCATATCATAGCCTAGTGCGGGCCTGGTGGGCTTGATGGGACAAATGCTGCAAAGAAAATAGGTGTAGACCTGGTCAGAGGCATCAGCCTGGATTTCATCATCCCTGCCCCGATAGGGAACATCGTAGGCATCACAGGCCAGGAGAATGAGATAGGGTCCTTCGATCACAAGGGAGGAGAGAATGGTTTGAAACAAGGCGTGAACGGCATCAGGATCTTTGAGAGCAGAGTCCCGCAGAGCCATGAGCAGCTTATGCTCATCTCCCGACACCACCTGCTGGGTGGTAAAAGAGATATCCAGCAGGTTCTTGCCCAGGGTCCCGGACAAGGTCCTCTTCAGGATGGTGAGAAATTTTTCATTTTCCTCCTGGCCCAGCAGAGCCAGGGGTTGATTGAACTCCGAAAAGATCTCCCGCCTCTCGTTGACATAACATCCACGGACATAGGTAATATTGCTGCGGTCCGCCCGAAACCGGCGGCGGATCTCAGAGATTTCTTTTTCGTTCATAGATTTCCTCGCTGTATCAGAGATTTGCAGCCCCAGTATACCACAGGCATAGGAAAAAGGGAAGGGGAACGGGGCACCAAGGAACCGGGTGCGGAATAGGATAGACTGTATCAGAAGGAAAGGAGGAACACCGGAGATTTCCGGTGAATCGATATGCCTGTCAACCCGTATGAGCCCGTGGTCCCACTGCCTGATGAGGGTGCGGGACTCCCCATAGACGACGCAGGGAACGCCATAACTGGCGGTACGCCTGTCATCCCCCTGCCGGATGAGGACGCGGGATTCCCGATCGATGACGAGGGAAATGCCATCTTACCGCCCAGTACGCCAAGCACGCCCAGTGTTCCGAGTACCCCCAATTTGCCTGGTATTCCAAGTTACCCCGGCCGGCCCCAGGCAGCCCGAGTACGGTTTCTTCACGCCGCCTACGGCTATCCATCATTTCGGATCCGTATCAGCAATATGCGGATGGCCAACTGGCTCACATATGCATCCATCTCCTCTTACAGACGTGCTCCTGCCGGGTATCAGACCGTGACCGTCAGCGGCATGGACGGTTACATCTATCTTCAGAAAACCCTCCCAATCCAGTATGGCACCTCCAGCACGATTGCTGTGATTAATCGGGCGGGCGGATTGGACCTGCTGCAGATCCAGGACAACTGCTGTTCACCCAGCGGTAGATACGCCAATTTCCGTGTCAGCAATCTGGCCTATAACAGCTCGCCTCTGGATGTATTGCTGTTGGATGGACGGGTCATCTACTCAGATGTTCGTTTTAAAGAGACGACGAGCTTCAAGCGGATCCGCCCTGGGGAGTATCAATTTTTCTTTGCAGAGACGAATCTGGCCTCTATGCCGGCCTGGATGGACATTGAGACGCTGGACAGCGCGTTCCTGGGAGAGCAGCCTTGGGAGGAAACGGTGGCCTCGGTTTACATCAATGTGCAGCGAGACAATACTTACACAGTGTTTTTGCTGCGCTCCGGGGCGGCGCAAAACGAGCTTCAGACTATGGTTGTGATCGACTAAGTCCAAAACAGTACCGCCGGGATGGATCTCTCCATCCCGGCGATTTTGTGTATAGGGACATTCTCTCGAAACATAGAGATGGACAGAGGTGATGGATGTGTTAACCACAGCATTACTGCTGCTGCGCAGCAGTTTGTTTCTTTCTCTGCATTTGACGGGAAATATCGGATCATTTCCCAAACCCCTCAGCGCGGAGGAGGAGAAGGTGTATCTAGAGCGGTATGCTCAGGGGGATCTGGAGGCGCGGAATGTACTGATTGAAAGAAATCTTCGCCTAGTGGCCCATATTATCAAAAAATACTATACGCAGACATCGGATCAGGAGGATCTCATCTCCATTGGCACCATCGGGCTGATCAAAGGAATCTCCAGTTACAACCCAGACAAAGGGGCGCGGCTTGCCACCTATGCGGCACGATGTATTGAAAATGAGATCCTGATGCATTTCCGGGCACAGAAGAAACTGCAGGGAGAAGTGTCTCTCTCCGATACGCTGGAGACAGATAAAGACGGAAACAGTCTGTTTCTGCTGGATGTGGTGGGCGTTGAGGATACCATGATGGAGGCTCTTGACACAAAAGATACCTATGCACGTCTGCGAAAGCTGGTAAAAGAGTGCTTGACAGAGAGGGAAATGGATATCATCCAGCAGCGGTACGGCCTTAATGGACGGCGTCCGCGTACCCAGCGGGAACTGGCCGCAGAGTACGGCATCAGCAGGAGCTATGTATCCCGCATTGAAAAGCGGGCACTTGGAAAACTGGAACAGGCTCTGGGAGGGGAGATCTGAGGATTGACGCCGGCGGCAGTGCGGCAGTACAATAGAGACATCCAACGACAAGAGGGGAAATCATATGGCTTTTTCACTGGAGACAATCCGGTTGTTCCTGCTGGATATGGATGGAACGTTCTATTTGGAGGATACTCTGCTGCCCGGCGCATTGATGTTTCTAGATTTGTGTCGGGAGCGCGGCGCAGCGTTTTCGTTCCTCACGAATAATTCTTCCCGCGGTAAAGAGGACTATCTCAATAAGCTGCGGCGCATAGGCGTATCCGGTATTACAGAGCAGCAGATCTTTACCTCTGGCGACGCCACCTTGATTTATTTGGAGGAGCGGCAGATAGGGCGGGACCTCCTCCTGATCGGGACGTCCAGCCTGGAGCGGCAATTTGCTGCTGCTGGATATGAGACTGCCAGCTCCACACCTGAGGCGGTCGTCTTAGGGTTTGACACCACGCTGACCTATGAGAAACTGACGAAACTCTGCAATGCGGTGCGGGCTGGACTGCCCTATATCGCGACCCACCCGGACTTAAACTGCCCGGTAGCGGGGGGCTATATCCCGGACATTGGCGCAACGATTGCCTATGTCGAGGCAGCCACCGGGCGGCGGCCTGATGCGGTCATCGGAAAGCCAAACCGTTTTATCCTTCAGGCAGCAGCCCGTCGGTTCGGCTGCCAGCCTGAGGAAATCTGCATGGTGGGGGACCGGCTGTATACGGATATCGCTTTGGGGCGCAACGGCTGCAAAACGGTTCTGGTGCTGTGTGGGGAGAGCGGCAGGGAGGACCTGCCCGGAGCGGTACACCAGCCGGATCTGGTCTGTCAGGATTTACTGGAACTCTGCCAAGTATGGCAAAAGAGCGAATGACAAGGGGAATCCCTTGTCATTCGCTCTTTGCTATGTAGCAGCTGAAAACCGTGGTGATCAGCAGGACTGTGGAGGACAGATCCCGGCAGGTATCAGCGATCGGGAAATTATTTTGCAGGATCGCCATACAGCCGATTAAAAGCAGTGCCGCCGACAACAGGATCCCCTTGCTCAGGAGAGAATAGGTCCGGTCCCCCATGCGGTCCATGTTATCCAAGATCCGCATTTTGTTCACCTCATACCGCTATCATACCAGATGGAAAGCGGAGAGGCTATGGAAACTATTTTCCAGAAATGGCACAGGCCCCCGGAATGTTCCGGGGGCCTGTTTCTTATTTTTTAAAGCTGTCCTTCAGGGAGACGCTGCGGTTGAAGACCAAGTGGTCCGGGCGGCTGTCCTTGCTGTCCAGGCAGAAATAGCCCAGACGCATAAACTGGAAGTTGGCAGGCGCTGCAGCACCGGCCAGATCCGCCTCGACCTTGCAGCCGGTGAGGACCTCCAGGCTTTCCGGATTGAGGCAGTCCAGGAAATTCTTGTCCGCAGCATCGGGGTTGGGATCCGTAAAGAGGTTGTCGTACAGCCGGACCTCTGCATCCAGGGCGGTAGCAGCATCTACCCAGTGGATCGTAGCACCTTTGACTTTCCGGCCATCAGCGGGATCGCCGCCTCTGCTGTCCGGATCATAGGTGGCAAGGATCTCTGTAACGCTGCCGTTTTCATCCTTTTTGCAGCCAGTGCAGGTGATCAGATAGGCCCCCTTCAGCCGGCATTCCGGGCCGCCGGGATAAAGCCGCTTGTACTTGGGTACCGGTTCCTCCAGGAAATCATCCGCCTCTACCCACAGGTGCTTGGAGAAGGTGATCTCCCGGGTACCATCTTCAGGACGGTTGGGATTATTCTCCACGGAAAAGGTTTCCGTCTTGTCGTCCGGATAATTGGTGATCGTCAGCTTGATCGGGCGCAGCACCGCCATGGTGCGCCGGGCCGTCTCGTTGAGGTCTTCCCGCAGGCAATGCTCCAGAAAAGCGTACTCCACAGTAGAAGATGCCTTAGCCACGCCGATGCGCTCGCAGAAATTGCGGATCGAGGCGGGGGTATAGCCCCGGCGGCGCAGGCCGCAGAGGGTAGGCATCCGGGGATCGTCCCAACCGGAGACCCGCCCTTCCTCCACCAGGAGGCGCAGTTTCCGCTTGCTCATCACCGTGTGGTCGATGCCGAGCCGGGCAAATTCGATCTGCCGGGGTTTCGCAGGCAGGTCACAGTGTTCCACCACCCAGTTGTACAGGGGACGGTGGGCCTCAAACTCCAGAGAGCAGAGGCTGTGAGTGATCCCTTCCAGGGCGTCCTCAATGGGGTGGGCGAAGTCGTACATGGGGTAGATGCACCATTTGTCCCCCTGACGGTGGTGATGGGCGTGATTGATGCGGTAAATCACCGGATCGCGCATGTTGAAATTGCCGCTGGCGGGGTCGATCTTCGCCCGGAGGGTCATGGCCCCATCGGGAAACTCCCCGGCCCGCATCCGGGCGAAAAGATCCAGACTTTCTTCCACGGGCCGGTCCCGGTAGGGGCACTGGGCAGCGCAGCTGACATCGCCCCGCATCTCCCGCATCTGCTCCGGCGTCAGCTCACAGACATAGGCCAGGCCTTTTTTGATGAGGCCCACGGCGCAGTCATACATCTGATCAAAATAATCACTGGCATAGAAAAAGCGGTCACCCCAGTCGAACCCCAGCCAGTGGATATCCTCCTGGATGGCCTCCACATATTCCACATCCTCTTTCGTCGGATTGGTGTCGTCCATGCGGAGGTTACACAGCCCGCCGAATTTCTCGGCGGTTCCAAAGTCGATGCAAAGGGCTTTGCAGTGCCCGATATGCAGATAGCCGTTGGGTTCCGGAGGGAAACGGGTGTGGACGGTCATGCCCTGGAACTGCCCACCCTCTGCGATGTCCTCCTCAATGAACTGATGGATGAAGTTTTTGCTCTCCGCTTCCTCGACACTGGGTGTCTTGTTCTCCTCGGCCATGTTTCACACTCCCTGTTATTTCATATTTTGCCGAAAATCAGCAACAACTATTATACAGAACGGCAAATGAAAACGCAAGGGGCAGGGCCTATTTTCCCCATCTTTCGGGAAAACGTCCCTGCCGGGGTCAGCAGGAAGGGAGACCCTTGTGAAAAACAGCAATGCCGGAAAGTGCGGAAATCCGGTATCATCAACAGCCGTACATCCACTCCGCAGCAGGATTCTGCCTGTGCGCGGGGGGGCAGACGTCGGAATGCGGGGACTAGAGGTTCTTTCGGATGGTGTTAAGCGCATTTTTTTCCAGACGGCTGACTTGCGCCTGACTGATGCCCACCTCGCTGGAAACCTCCATCTGAGTTTTGCCCTCGTAAAAGCGCAGGGCAAGGATCCGTCGTTCCCGCTTGCCTAAATGCTTGACAGCTTCCTTTAAAGCGATCCGTTCCAGCCAGTTTTCGTCCGTATTGCGGTGATCGCTGACCTGATCCATGACGCAGATGGTATCGCCGCCGTGTTCATAGATAGGGTCATAGAGGCTCACCGGCTCCACGATGGCGTCCATGGCAAAGACCACTTCCTCACGCGGGATGTTCAGCGCCTGGGCGATCTGTTCCACCGTGGGTTCCTTTTGCGTCTGTGTCATAAGCTTCTCCCGGGCCTGCATTACCTTGTAAGCGGTATCGCGGGTGCTGCGGCTGACCCGGATGCTGCTGTTGTCCCGAAGATAACGGCGGATCTCCCCGATAATCATAGGGACTCCATAAGTGGAAAAACGCACCGGCTGGTTTAAATCGAATCCGTCGATGGCCTTAATAAGGCCCACACAGCCAACCTGAAACAAGTCATCCGGATTTTCACCCCGGTTTGAAAATTTCTGGATCACTGACAGCACCAGACGCAGGTTGCCGTTGATCAGTTTTTCTCGGGCCGCCTGATCGCCTTCCTTGGTCTGACGCAGCAGCGCCAGGGTCTCTTCGTTGCTTAGAACTTTCAATTTTGCGGTATTGACACCACAGATTTCCACCTTGCCCAGCATGCGCTCCATCTCCTCTTTGTTCCTGGGAGAAGTATTTCCGCAGCCAACGGCGAATATACGGCGGCAAAAAGGGAGCTTTTGTCGTCTCGATCGGAAGAGGACGCATATATGCGTTGCAGACAAAAACAAGCGCAGCTGTCTTTATATAGAAGACATTTGTGCATTATGGGGAGGTGGTTGGACACGCATTCTGATTTTTAGTACAAAAATGCCAGTGGAAATTTGGCGAGTTTATGGTATAAATAGATAGAATCTAACAAATTGGAGCACTAGGCCTCCGGGCCGGTGGTGCAGAAATCGACAGAAAAAAGGAGAGCCTATGTATTCTATTGATGTAGTCCACCAGGTGGACCCGGAGATCGCGGATGCCATCCAGGCGGAAATGAACCGTCAGGAGACCCGGATTGAGCTGATCGCGTCGGAAAACTTCGCCAGCATCCCGGTGATGTCGGCTATGGGGACCCCACTGACCAACAAATATGCCGAGGGGTATCCCGGCCACCGCTACTACGGCGGCTGTGAGTTTGTGGATGTGATCGAGCAGATCGCTATTGACCGGGCTAAACAGATTTTCGGCTGCACCTACGCCAACGTGCAGCCCCACAGCGGTACCCAGGCCAACACGGCTGTGGAATTGGCCCTGTGCAAGCCGGGCGATACCATTTTGGGGATGAACCTGGCGCACGGTGGGCATCTGAGCCACGGCAGCCCCGTCAATTTCTCCGGGATTGTCTACCACATCGTGTCCTATGGCGTCAACGACCAGGGCTACATCGATTACGACGAGGTGGAGCGCATCGCCATGGACTGTAAGCCCCGCTTGATTATCGCCGGGGCCAGCGCCTATCCCCGGGCTATCGACTTCAAGCGGTTCCGGGAGATCGCCGACAAGTGCGGTGCCTATCTCATGGCGGATATCGCCCACATTGCAGGACTGGTGGCCGCAGGCCTTCACATGAGCCCCATCCCCTATGCCCACGTCACGACCTCCACCACCCACAAGACCCTCCGGGGACCCCGGGGCGGCCTGATCCTCTCCAGCGAGGAATTCGCCAAAGAGCATAAGCTCAACCGCGCTGTGTTTCCGGGGATCCAAGGAGGGCCTCTGATGCACGCCATCGCTGCGAAAGCTGTGGCCTTCAAAGAGGTGCTGGCGCCGGACTTCCGGGCGTACCAGCAATTGATCCTGGACAACTGCAAGGCGCTGGCAAAGGGACTGATGGACCGGGGGTTCACCCTCTTCTCCGGCGGAACGGACAACCACCTGATGCTGGTGGATCTGCGCAGCAAGGGCATCACCGGCCGGGACTGCGAGAAGGTGCTGGACAGCGCCGGGATCACCTGCAACAAGAACGCCATCCCCAACGACCCGGTATCGCCCAATGTCACCAGCGGCATCCGGCTGGGAACGGCGGCTGTCTCTGCCCGTGGCATGCAGCCGGCTGACATGGATGTGATCGCCGATTGTATCGCCCGGATGGTGGCGGACGCCGATGGCAGCCGCGCCTATGTCCAGGGCAAGGTAAAGGAGCTGACGGAGCGGTATCCCCTCTATCAGGACAAAGCATAACATTTTATTGTAAAAGAGCTGCCGTATCAACGGCAGCTCTTTTTTTCAAGTGATAGGACATCCGCAAAGCCGCATACCCTGGAGCAAGGGGGTGTTGGGATGCAGCAGTGCAGGATGGTGGAACTGCGCTACAAGGAGGTCATCAACGTCAACGACGGCTGCCGCCTGGGCTATGTAGGCGATGTGGAGATCAAGCTGCCGGAGGGACAGGTGGCGGCTCTGATTGTGCCGGGACCCTGCCGGTTCTTCGGACTGTTCGGCAGGGGAGAGGACTACTATGTCCCGTGGGACTGCATCAAGCAGATCGGGGACGACATCATCCTCATCGAGAAGTCCTTCCAGCGCCGGGAGCCGCCCCCGAAAAGGAAGGGCCGCCGGTGGCTCTGAGATCGTGTGATCAATCGGCAATATAGGAGATCTGCATCTGATGGACTGCCGGACGGACGCGAAGATACCGTTCCGGATCGCTAGGGAGGGAGCGCAGCTGCAGCAGATCCCAATGGTCCTTTTCCCGGTCAGAACACTCTTTGGTGGCCCGCACGACCTCCAGTGTGAGTGCCGGAAGGAAACCGCCATCCGGCAGGGGATAGGTGGTCACATAATCTGATTTCGACAGATGCTCCATGCGGGACAGCAGCAGTGCGTCAAAGCCGGTCAACGAGACCAGGGCAAAGTTTCGCTGGGAAATGCCCCCATTCTCCACAGTGAACGGGGCAAAATTGACAGGGATACCGTTGATCACGGCCTCCAGCCCATAGTCCTCCTGCTTGCGGTTGCAGGGAAGGGAGCGGGAGTCCAGCTCCGGCCGGTAGTACCCGGCCGCGCAGAGATAGCGCCGGACCGCCGGCAGATCCCCGGCCTCCACCACAAGGTCCAGATCACCGTGGTCGCGCTGGGAATCCTCCCTGGATAGGATCCAGGGGAGGACTCCGCCGGCCAAATAGAGCGATCCGGATAGCTCCGGTTGGTTGAGCAGTCTCAGGGCGGTTTGCCGCAGATGTAAAAAATTTCCCAAGGACGACGCCTCCTTCCGTGTGCTGCCGCAGTCTGTGACCACAGGATAGCACAGGCTGCGGCGGCTGTCTATGGTCCGCGGTTCCAATGTAAGGAAAGCCTAAGAAAATCTTAAACAAATCTTAATCGCATCCAAAGGCCATCTTAATTTGTTTCTGGTAAAATCATCTCACCTGAAACAAAGGAGATGGCTTTTCCATGAAAAGATGTATTGCTGTTTTGTTCGGAGGCTGTTCCGACGAATATGAAGTTTCCCTCCAATCCGCCCAGGCTGTTCTGGGGGCGATCGACCGGGACACCTATGATGTCTGTATGCTGGGGATCACTCGACAAGGGCGCTGGTACCACTACAGCGGCCCCCTGGAGGCCATCGGTGCAGACCGCTGGCGGGAAGAGGGGCGCTGTATTCCGGCCGTCCTCTCCCCGGATCGGGGGACCCACGGCGTGGTGGTGCTGGGCGGACAAGTATCCCGGATCTATATTGACGCCGCCATGCCGGTCCTCCACGGCAAAAACGGGGAGGACGGAACCGTCCAGGGGCTGCTGGAACTGGCGGGCATCCCAGTGATCGGCTGCGGGACGCTGAGTTCCGCCCTGTGCATGGACAAGGACCGGGCCCATAGGCTGGCGGCACAGGCCGGGATCGGGGTGCCCCGCTCGGCAGAAGTGCCCCGGGGCGTGGGAGAAACCACGCTGCGCCTGCTGGGAGAAGAGCTGGGTTACCCGCTCTTTGTCAAGCCGGTGAATGGCGGTTCCTCCTTCGGCGTGTCCAAGGTGTCGGAGTTTTCCCGGCTGCCCGGAGCAGTGGAGGAGGCTTTTTGCCACGACAGCCGGGTCCTCCTGGAGGAAAATATCCCCGGCTTTGAAGTGGGCTGCGCCGTTATGGGAGAGGGGAACGATCTGACCATTGGCGCGGTGGACGAGATCGAACTGAGCCAGGGGTTCTTTGATTACACGGAGAAGTACAACCTCATCACCTCTGCCATCCATGTGCCCGCCCGCATCCCAGCTGTGAAGGCGGCGGAGGTCCAGAATACCGCTCTGCGGCTCTATCGTACGCTGGGGTGCAGCGGCTTTGCCAGGGTGGACATGTTCCTGACGCCGGAGGGGCGGATCGTTTTCAACGAGATCAATACCATCCCCGGCTTTACCGCCCACAGCCGTTTTCCCGGCATGCTCATGGCGGTGGGGATGACCTTCCCGGAGATTGTGAACCGTCTCATTGCGGAGGGACTGAAAGCATGAAGGACAGGGCATGGCTGGAACTGAGCCGTCCGGCTCTGGCCCACAATGTGGCGCTGCTCCGCGCCCAGCTGCCGCCGGGATGCGGATTGATGGCAGTGGTGAAAGGCAACGCCTACGGCCATGGATTGCCGGGGACGGCGATCGAATTATGCAAGCTCGGCGTCCACGACTTCTGCGTGGCCACGGCGGAGGAGGGGGCGGAACTGCGCCGCCAGGGAGCCCAGGGCACCATCCTGGTGCTGGGGTACACCAACCCCTCCCAGTTTCTTCTGCTGGAGGCCGCCCAGCTCACCCAGACAGTGGTGGATGGTGACTACGCCGCAGCGCTGAATGCCTATGGCCGTCCGCTGGCCGTTCACATAAAACTGGACACCGGCATGCACCGCCTGGGGGTCCCCTGGCAGGAAGGGGAGATGCTGGAGCGGATCTTCCGCTATCCCAATCTGAAGGTGGAGGGGCTCTTTACCCATCTGTGCGCCGATGACACGCAGGACGAAGAGGCAGTAGCATTCAGCCGGGAACAGATCCGGCGGTTTTACCAGGCAGCCGGAGGACTGCAGGCCAGGGGACTCGCGGTTCCGAATCTTCATATCCAGAGCAGCTACGGCGTATTTCGCCACCGGGACCTCCGGTGCCGCTATGTCCGGGCGGGGATCGCCCTCTATGGGATGCTCAGCACCACAGAGGATACCGAATCCTATGCGCCTGGGCTTCAGCCGGTATTGTCGGCCCGGGGGCGGGTAGGAGCGGTCCATACCCTGGCCGCAGGGGAACACGCCGGATACGGTCTGGGATTTACTGCCCGGCGGCCCACCCGTCTGGCGGTGGTGACCATGGGGTACGCCGACGGCGTGCCCCGCGCCCTGTCCAAGGGAAGGGGAAACATGCTCCTCCACGGTGTGCGCTGTCCCATTGCGGGAATGGTCTGTATGGACCAGCTGCTTTTGGATGTGACGGACATCCCCCAGGTCCGGCAGGGAGACACGGCTACGTTTATCGGAAGAGATGGCAGTAAGACCATCACAGCCTGTGAGGTAGCCGCTCAGAGCGGTACCATTGCCAACGAGGTTCTCTCCCACATGGGAGACCGTTTCCAGCGGCTCTGGGTGGATTAAGAGCAGGCGGGGAAGTCCTTGTATGGGCCGGGCAGTTTCAAAACTGCCCGGCTTTTGCGCTGCCCTCGGGCAGAGGCCGAGATTTCCTGACGGGAACTTGTTAAATCTCTGAAAAATGTAAAATAATTACACAATTTCGTCTTGCAATTTCAAACTCAGTGTGGTATTATATTTCAGCATTCCGCACGGGGCTGGATACCCGGTCGGTGCTCTCCTGCGAGAGTTGGCCGGAACAGGGAAGGTCCCGGAGGGTAAAACTAAAATTTTGGAGGAATTCACCACTATGGCAAATGTTGTATCCATGAAGCAGCTGCTGGAAGCCGGTGTCCACTTCGGACATCAGACCCGCCGCTGGAACCCCAAGATGGCGCCCTATATCTATACCGAGCGCAACGGCATCTATATCATCGACCTGCAGAAGACCGTGAAGAAACTGGAGGAGGCCTACTCCTTCGTCCGTGAGCTGGCGGAGAGCGGTCAGTCCCTGCTGTTCGTTGGTACCAAGAAGCAGGCACAGGAGGCCATCAAGGAAGAGGCTCTTCGCTGCAACATGTTCTATGTCAACGCCCGCTGGCTGGGCGGCATGATGACCAACTTCAAGACCATGCGCACCCGGATCGACCGTTTGAACCAGCTCAAGCGCATGCAGGAAGACGGCACCTTCGACATGCTGCCCAAGAAGGAAGTCATCAAGCACATGGGCGAGATCGAGAAGCTTGAGAAGTATCTGGGCGGCGTGAAGGAAATGAAGAAGCTGCCCGGCGCCCTGTTCATTGTGGACACCCGCAAGGAGCGCAACGCCATCGCCGAAGCCCATAAGCTGGGCATTCCCGTGGTGGCAATCGCCGACACCAACTGCGATCCCGATGAGATCGACTACCCCATCCCCGGCAATGACGACGCGATCCGCGCGATCCGTCTGATCGCTTCCATTATGGCCAACGCCATGCTGGAGGGCAAGCAGGGTGAGCAGATCGCCGAGGCCGCCGAGGCTGAGGCCGCCGAAGAGGGCGCTGCGGAGTAAATCGAAACCAATCGGTAAACCCTATGGGGCGGGCAGGTCCCGCCCCATCCTTTCTACTGAGAGTTCGAATACTATCAATTACTGGAGGTTATTCCCTATGGCTTTTACCGCTGCTGATGTAAAGAACCTGCGCGAGATGACTGGCGTGGGCATGATGGACTGCAAGAAGGCCCTGGTGGCCTCTGACGGCGATATGGACAAGGCCGTCGAGTACCTGCGGGAGAAGGGGCTGGCCGCTTCCGCCAAGAAGGCTGGCCGTATTGCCGCCGAGGGTATGGCATATGCCGCCGTGATCGACGGCGTCGGCGTGGTGGTCGAGGTCAATGCTGAGACCGATTTCGTTGGCAAGAATGAGAAATTTGTTGATTTCGTTAAGGGCGTGGCTGCTACTGTGGCCGCCAACAAGCCCGCTGATCTGGATGCGCTGATGAACTGCAAGTATAACGGCACTGAGTTGACCGTTCTGCAGCAGCAGCAGGAGATGGTTCTGGTCATCGGTGAGAATATCAAAGTCCGCCGCTTTGCCTTCTATACCGAGGGCGTCAGCGTTCCCTATGTTCATGCCGGCGGCAAGATCGGGGTGTTGGTGAATCTGGAGGTTTCCGGCGGCATTGATGCCACTGCTATCGGCAAGGATGTGGCCATGCAGATCGCAGCGCTCAATCCCCGTTTCTGGGATAAGAGCCAGGTGACCCAGGATGTGCTGGACGAGGAGAAGAAGATCATGCTGGCACAGATGGCCAATGATCCCAAGATGGCCAACAAGCCCGACAAGGTCAAGGAGAACATTGTTGTCGGCAAGCTCAACAAGTTCTATGCTGAGAACTGCCTGCTGCAGCAGGAGTTTGTAAAGGACAATTCCATGAGCGTTGAGAAGTATATTGAAACTTCTGCCAAGGCTCTGGGCGGCACAGTTACCTTCAAGGATGCGGTCCGCTTTGAGAAGGGCGAGGGCATCGAAAAGAAGCAGGAGAATTTTGCTGCCGAGATTGCCTCTATGGTGAACGGGAACGGCTGATAAAGCCATCCCACGGAAAACGGTGTATTATCCCGTATAATGTGTGACTGGAATGGGCCCGAGGAATTTACTTCCTCGGGCCCGTTTTTGATTTGCGCGATTTTGCCTGAAATAAAATTGACTTTGGATCAAATTGCGCTAAAATAGAAAAAGAGGGAAATGTTTTCCCAATCAAA
The DNA here is from genome assembly GCA_944386995.1 of uncultured Oscillospiraceae bacterium. Classification (GTDB taxonomy): domain Bacteria; phylum Bacillota; class Clostridia; order Oscillospirales; family Oscillospiraceae; genus CAJFPI01. The sequence goes on along the minus strand of CALXDF010000035.1, from coordinate 21,175 downwards.
GGAGGGAGTTTCGATGAAACGGATTGTTTCCAGTTTTTTTGCGCTCATGATGGCGTTTTCCCTGTGTGTCCCCGCACTGGCGGCAGACTCGTTGGAAAAGATCAACGATTATACCGCCGGACAATTCGCCGATGTCTCGGAGGATCTTTGGTGTGCAGACAATATCCGCACCGCGTATGAATTCGGGCTGATGGGCGGTGTCAGCGACACCTATTTTGATGTGGACAGCAGCCTTACCGTGGCCCAGACCATCGTCATGGCCTGCCGCCTCCACAGCATCTACACTGAAGACCATGCGGAATTTTCCCAGGCGACGCCCTGGTATCAGCCCTATCTGGACTACGCCGCGGAAGCCGGCATCCTCTGGGAATTTTACGATTACAACGCGCCGGTCACCCGGGCAGATTTCGCTGTGATCCTCAGCGGTTCTCTACCGGAGGAGGCCCTTCCGGCCATCAACGACATTGCGGACGGGGCCATCCCTGATGTACCGGAGGATCTGTACGGCGCCGAAGCGGTCTACCGGCTCTATAGGGCCGGCATCCTCACCGGCAACGATGCCTACGGCACATTTACGCCCAACAGCGCCATCACCCGGGGGGCGGCGGCAGCCCTGGTGAGCCGGATGGCGGACCCGTCCCTGCGGAAATCCTTCACTCTGGAGGAGGCACCCTTCCAGCCGGTTCCCGTTGAGCAACTGCAAAACCTCTCCAGCCTGAGGCGCAAGTGCACCGACGCCCAGTTCCAGGCGGCCTATGACGCGGCCCTTGCAGTGGTGGAGCCCCTGGCGGATCTGAGCCGCGAGGAGCAGCTGTACGGGATTGCGGTGGCGCTGCGGTATATGGCGGACAGCGGTCAAGTCTCCTATTCCACTTCTGCAGATCATTATAATGACCCTTACGGCTACTTTGTGCTGGGTGTTTCCTCTTGTGCAGGCTGCACCAGAGCTACGGGGTTGTGCCTGAACATGCTGGGTATCCCTTATGAGCATGTCAACGAGAATCAGTGGAGCCATCAGTGGTGCCGGGTCCCAATGGATGACGGAACCTATTGGATTTGCGACGCCTATGGCCTCTACTGTGGGCCGGAGCCTGCGCCCTACCAGCACCCCTACCTGTGAGGTGAGTCCTATATGCTGCCAGAACTGTGACAGACGGAAGGGAAGAAGATCGCGGCATCATACCATTCATGACCTTGGATCCGTGCCTGGGCGGCTAGGTTGTCAGAGCCAGAGCTTTGGGGGCGGACTACATGCCGGCTTCCATTAAATTGCTGTGCTGATAACGATGCGCTGGAGCAGATTGGTATTTCAAAGAAGCGGGATGCCCGGGAATTTCCCGGGCACCCCGCCTTATTATGTGTTGTGCAGAAAATCAGATCTTTTACATGTTCAGCCCCGGAATTCGCACGGCTGCTCGCTTTACCCCTGGAGCCACTGCTGATAATTTTCCTCCAGCCACAGCTTAAGTGCTTCCACACCCTCCTCGTCCCAGGGGAACTCCCGGGTCTTTACATTCTCTGCCCGTTCGAAGCACTTGTCGCTATAGACGGAGGCGGTAATGCGGTGCTCTTTTTCATCATTCGCAAAGCGGAATCGGAAATCATGAAAGCAGGGACCGATACTGCCCACATAGACATGGGCACGTTGAAACCAACGGGGTGTAAGCTGCTGAAAAAATTCCTGCATAGGGGCCGCCTCAGTTCAAAAAGTCCTTCAGCTTCTTGCTGCGGCTGGGATGGCGCAGCTTCCGCAGCGCCTTGGCTTCGATCTGACGGATCCGCTCTCGGGTAACGTTGAACTCTTTACCCACTTCCTCCAAAGTACGGCTGCGGCCATCCTCAATGCCAAAACGCAGTTTGAGGACTTTTTCCTCCCGAGGGGTCAGCGTGCTGAGTACATCTACCAGCTGTTCTTTGAGCAGGGTAAAGGAGGCGGCCTCGCTGGGCTCACTGGCCCCTTCGTCGGGGATAAAGTCGCCCAAATGGCTGTCCTCTTCCTCGCCAATGGGAGTTTCCAGTGAGACCGGCTCTTGCGCAATCTTTAAGATCTCCCGAACCTTCTCCACAGGCATGCCCATCTCATCTGCAATTTCCTCGGGAGAAGGATCATGGCCCAACTCCTGGAGAAGTTGACGGCTGACCCGGATCACCTTGTTGATGGTCTCAACCATATGGACAGGAATACGGATTGTACGCGCCTGGTCAGCGATAGCCCGGGTGATGGCCTGACGTATCCACCATGTGGCATAGGTTGAAAATTTATACCCTTTCGTATAGTCAAATTTTTCTACCGCCTTGATCAGACCCAGGTTGCCCTCCTGGATCAGATCCAGAAACAGCATACCGCGGCCGACATAGCGTTTGGCAATGGAGACAACCAGACGGAGGTTTGCCTCGGCCAGCTTCTGCTTTGCTTTCTCTCCGGCCTTCCGCTTCTCTTTCAGATCAGCCAGTTCCTCTGGAGGAATGGTGTCCTCCTGCCCTTTCAGGGCGGCCAGACGGTCTCTGGCGGCATTTCCAGCACTCATCGCCTGGGCAAGTTCAATCTCTTCATCAGGAGAGAGAAGGGGAACTTTGCCGATCTCCTTAAGGTACATGCGCACCGGATCGTCAATGGAGAAACTATCCACCAGAGTGTTGGGATCGACCAACTCCTCCTCCTCGATGTCGGTAATTTCTTCAATAGGCGGTTCGATGTCATCCGGCAGTTCCGGCAGGATATCCTCTTCTGTGCCGATGTCGATGGAGAGTGCATCCAAGGAATCATAAATCTGTTCCATCTGGTCGGAATCCAGATCCATATCATCCAGGACCTCCATCATCTCACTGGAGTCCAGCTTACCCCGCTTTTTCCCGCGGGCAAAGAGATCCATCAGCTTTTCATTGGTATTCAAAATTGCGGCGGCCGGCAAGGTGGCAACGACCTTTTCATCCAATTTTTGCAGTTTCCGCTCTCCATCGGATTTCTCCCGCTTTCCCAAGCGCTTGGTCGGACGGATATCCAGCTCCGGCAGCTCTTCAGGCGGCGTATCGGGAACCAGGTCGTTAACGTCAATATGTTCTAAATCCTTAGGCATTTTGCTTTCCTCCGTAACCCTTTTTGTTCTTGAATTTATCTCTAGCCGCCAGGAGCGGATCCTGATCCAATCCCTGCCGCTTTCGGAAGGCTGTCTGAATCACCGCTATGTAGTCGGCCATGGCTTGCGGCCCGTTGGCAATAGACTCCGGACGCTGAAGAATGGTGGTGAGGTGATTCATCTCGCCGCTTTCCAGCAATCCGGCCAGGGAACTGACCTGCAATGGGCGGTTTTCCTGGTAGCAGGTCAGAAGAGCACCATAGATTTTACCCAATAACGGCGATGAGAATTCCTCCGGCATCAGTTGGAGACAGGATGCAGCCAGACCGCTGTCCAGAAGAAGCAGCCGGATCACCCCCTCCTCTGCCATGGCAGAATGGATGTCGGTGTACCGCTTGGTTCGATCCTGCGGCTGCAGAGCGGCTGCTGGATTCATCTCTTTCCGCTGCCGCTCCCGGCGCTCCCGCCCCAGGCGGCGCTTGGCTGCCCGCTGAACCTCCAGCTGCAACGCCTCCCGGGAGATCCCAGCCTTCTCCGCGGCACGACCGGTATAGATCTCTCGCTCTACCGCATTGTCCAGCCCCGCAATCAGGGCACTGATCTCCTCGGCATAAGCCACCCGCTGCTCGTCGTCTCCCAGATCATACTTAGCAGCCACAGCCTCCATCTGGTACTCTATGTGGTTTTCGCTCCCGCTTAACAGCCGCTCAAACGCGGCCGCACCACGGTTCTTAATGAAGTCGTCCACATCCTGCTTCACAGGCTTGCCGTTCTCCATCCGGTTGGGGATGTTTAATACCTTCACGGTGAATTCGGAGTTATTCAGCAGATCAATGGCCTTTTCTGTGGCAGTTCGGCCGGCGTTGTCGTTGTCGTAGCAGAGGACAAGTTCCTTGGTGTAGCGGCTGAGGAGGCGGGTTTGTTCCGTGGTGAGTGCGGTTCCCATAGAGGCCACAGCATTGTCAAATCCTGCCTGATGGAGGGTGATCACATCAATGTTCCCCTCGCAGAGAATGAAATTAGGCCGCTTGGTTTTCTTGGCCAGATGGATTCCATAGAGAATCCGCCGCTTGCTGTAGGTGATGGTCTCTGGGGTGTTCATATATTTGGGTTCGGACTTGTCCAATACCCGACCGCCAAATCCAACAATGTCACCGCGGACGTCAATCACCGGGAACATCAGGCGGTTCCGGAACTTGTCGTAGAGACGTCCGCGGCTGTTTTGCACGGCAAGGCCGGCGGCCAACAACTCCGCTTTGGTATATCCCTTTTCCGTCATCGCGGTGATTAGAGCGTCCCACGCATCCAAGGATGCGCCCAGCCCGAAGTCCATGGCCACCTTGCGGCTGATCTTCCGCCGCTCCAGGTATTCGCCAACAGCCGCCCCCTCCGGTCTGTGGAGCATTTCATAATAAAAGCGGGCCGCATCTCGGTTCAGAGAGAGTACCCGCTGGCGCAGGCGGCTGCTCTCCCGGTCCCCGTTCTCCTCCGGCACCTCCAGCCCCGCCCGCTTTGCCAGAAAGCGCACTGCATCGGGAAAGGAGAGATTCTCCTCTTCCATGATAAAGTTGATAACGCCGCCGCCCTTTTTACAACCAAAGCAGTAGAAAATCTGTTTGTCCGGAGAGACGGAGAAAGAGCCGGTTTTTTCATTGTGAAAGGGGCACAGGCCAAAATAGTTGCCACCCTTTTTGGTCAGGTGAACATAGGAAGAGACCACATCCAGAATGTCGTTTCGCGCAATGACCTCGTCCAGAAAGCTCTGGGGAAATGCCACGGGCCAGCCTCCTTCCGCCGATCCGGGTTCCAAAAGTGACTATTTTTTATATACGCCGCCGGATTGAAAATCCCTCTTTTTTTAAAAAATTTTTTCCGATGCGTGGTAAGTTGCCGGAGGCGGACAGGAAAAGAGACGCCGATGACTCTCAGCGTCTCGTAGCGGCCTGGGCAATCTCCTCAATCTCCACACTGTGGATCACACAGGGGCAGGGAAAAGCGGTAGCCAGTGCAGCATAGTACCCGTCCAGAAGTTCCAGCGGCCGACAGGCAACATCACACTCCAGCGCCGCATCCCAGTGTGCCAGGGCAGCGAAGCCGCGGCCATGGTACTTTGCAATGGCTTCCCGGTGGACCCACATCTCCCAGAAGTCCCGTCCCTCCGTGAAGTGGTAGTAATGGAGAACGGTGTCTGCCGGCGGGCGGCTGCGCTCCAGGTCTATCCCTACCGGCGCACTGCTCAAGGCACAGACCACAGCGCCATCGGTATGACTGAGGTTGAACTGGATGTGAGGATAGTCCGGGAAATAGGGCTTGCCCCCCTCGGCAATGGCGATGGGGGGGAAGCCGAAGAAGTCGTACTGCTGGTGGAGAGCCAAGTGAAGGGCACCGTATGCGCACAAGGCCTGGATCTGTTTGTCCTCACGGGTACGAAGCAGGCGTTGACGCCGATTGTAGGGGAGAATCTCCAACAGTGCGGAACGCTCGCTGCTGCTGAGATCCCGCCGGATGCGCAGAGCATATACCTCTACCTGACTCATGTTCTCTCCTCCTGACCGGTTGAATCCTAGTGGTAGTATACGGCAGGGGAGAGGAGCTTGTCAATGGAGAATCCCGCAGGGAGGAGGAAGGCGCACAGCGCTGCAATGGATTTTGACCGGCTTATTCGATCTCCGGCAGATCTACAATGATGGCTTTGTGCCCCACATAGGGCAGATATAGATTCAGAAGATCGGAGGTCTCCATGCGCAGCGTACCGGTGTTGAGACAGGGATGACAGCCAAAGTATGCCGCCTGATAGGTGCTGCGGTCCAACAGCAGCTGTACCCGATTTTCCGTGTCATTTTTCAGTGCCAGTACAGAAGCAGACCCCGGTGTTACACCCAGCAGCCTCTCCATCATCTCCGGAGATCCGAAGCTCAAACGGGCTGAACCGATCTGAGCGGACAGGTCCTTGGTCTTGAAAGGTTTATCCGCTGGCATGCACAGAAGATAAAACTGTGTCTGCTGACGGTTGCAGAGGAACAGATTCTTGCATACGGCCACGTTCAGCGCCTCGCTGATGGCAAGGCAGTCCTCCATGGTGTTGGCCGGCTCATGGGAGACGTATTGATAGGGGATGTGGAGCTGCTCCAGGAGACGGAGAACCTCCTGCTGGACAGGGGAACAGCCCTGCGTGGGTACGGTGGTGGAGATGCTGGAGATGGTCATGGTGCTCATAGGGAAATTCCTCCGTTTTCATGCAGCAGGGCCTCGCCCGCCGTGTAGATGTTTCCGGCGCCCACCGTCAGAATCAAATCACCATCGCGGGCCAACGTCCGCAAATGACTGGTAACATCCTCCAATTTCGGGCAATAAATGGATCCGGGAAGTTCTCTTGCCAGATCCTGGGAAGAGATGCCAATGGTATTTTTCTCCCGTGCAGCGTAGATTTCGGCCAGAAGAACAAGATCCGCAGCTTTCAGCTCCCGGACAAATTCATCAAATAAGGCCTTCGTCCGGCTGTAGGTATGGGGCTGGAAAGCACAGATAATCCGCTGATAACCGAGCCCTTTGGCCATCTGCAGCAGGGCGTGGATCTCACCGGGATGATGGGCATAGTCGTCATAGATTTTGGCCCCATGATAGCTTCCCTTATATTCAAAGCGGCGGCCTGCCCCGGTAAAGGAGGCGAGCCCACTGCTGACCGCTTGGCCGGGGACCCCCAGCACATAGGCGGCAGCAGCGGCAGCCAAGGCGTTCATCACATTGTGCCGGCCTCCCACCTGGAGTTCAATCCGGCAGTATGGTGTTCCGTGGATCACCACGTCAAAGGTCGGCAGACCATTCTCCCACTGGAGGTTCTCAGCGCGGCAGTCAGCCGGATGCTCCAAGCCGAAAGTAAACAGCGCAAGTCCCTCCAGGGCCTCCATAGCACCGGGGTCGTCGGCGTTAGCCACGATATGACCCTCTGACGGAACCAACTGTGCAAATCGGCGGAAAGAGTGCTCTACGTCTTGGAGATCTTTGAAAAAGTCCAGGTGATCTGCCTCTATATTGAGGATCACGGCTACGGTGGGGAAGAAATGGAGAAAAGAGTTGCAGTATTCACAGGACTCCAGTATAATGGTGTCCCCGGCCCCCACCCGGTAGCCGCTGTGGAGCATGGGCAAGGTACCGCCGATCATTACGGTGGGGTCGGCACCTGCAGCCATGAAGATATGAGTCGCCATGGAAGTCGTAGTCGTTTTTCCGTGGGTGCCGGCAATGCACAGAGCGTTGCGGTACCCCTGCATAATGGCACCCCAGGCCTCCGCACGCTCAAAGATAGGGATTCCCGTCTCCCTGGCGCGCTGGATTTCCGGATTGTCGTCGTGGACGGCAGCGGTGCGGATCAGGAAATCCGCCCCCGCTACCGACTGGGCCTGGTGGCCGATGGTAACAGGAATTCCCAGCGTGCGCAGGCGCTCAACCGCGGGGCTGTCCTGCATATCGCTCCCCTGAACCTGAAGCCCCATGCTGTGCAGAACTTCTGCCAGCGGTGACATGGAAACCCCACCGATCCCGCAGAGATGGACCCGTTTGCCGGGATAAAAATATTCATGGATGCTGGAACGCATAGATGTTCCTCCAAAATGGCGGTGAAATCCGCCAGTATTTGCTATTTTATAACTTATTTATTATAATATGGCCAATGGGAATATGCAACTGGTAACCTGACCATGATAACGGGGCTATTTTGCCCAGATTTTAGCAGGATTATAATGAAGAAGAGGTGCCTCCATGTTTGATTTTCCGTCACAAGTGCAAGAACTGCTGACACGTCTGGAACAGGCGGGCTTTTCTGCTTTCCTTGTGGGCGGGTGTGTACGGGATCTGATGATGGGGCAGCAGCCGCAGGATTGGGATCTGACCACCTCCGCTCTGCCGGAGCAGGTGCTGGACCTTTTTGCGCCTGATGCGCTGCCTACCGGACTGCGGCACGGAACGGTCACGGTTTCCCTGGGAGGACGCCGCTTTGAGGTGACCACATTCCGCCGGGATGGGATTTATTTGGACAGCCGCCATCCGGACCATGTGGAATTTACTGCCTCATTGGAAGAGGATCTGGCCCGGCGGGACTTCACTGTGAACGCAATGGCCCTGGACCGGAGAGGAAAACTGATTGATCCTTTTGGCGGGGAGCAGGATCTGCGATACGAATTGCTGCGGTGCGTTGGAGATCCGGACCAGCGCCTGACGGAGGATGCCCTCCGCATTATGCGCTGCCTCCGTTTTTCAGCGACGCTTGGTCTTGCTGTTGACGGCCCCACCGCAGCCGCACTCCACTGCCACCGGGAACTGCTGCGTGAGATCGCTGTGGAGCGGATTGCGGAAGAGCTACGGAAACTTCTCTGCGGCCGGCAGGCAGCAGAAATTCTGCTGGAGTATGCTGATGTGCTGCAAGTGGTGATGCCGGAAATCGGTCCCGCAATCGGTTTTGACCAGCACAACCCCCACCACTGCTTCGATGTCTGGGAACACAGCGTCCGCGCTCTTGCCGCCGTGCCGCCGGACCCTGTTGTGCGTTTTGTCCTTCTGCTACACGATCTGGGAAAACCGGAGACATTCTCTGTAGACGAGAGGGGAGTGGGCCACTTTTACAACCACGGCCGTATCAGTGCGGAGATTGCCCAAACGGTCTGCCGCCGTCTGCGGCTGGACAAGCATACCAGCGAGACGGTGGAGCGCTTGGTGCGGTGGCATGACGTCGAAATTCCCCTTACAGAAAAAGGGATCCGGCGCCAACTCAGGCGGTTCGGGGAGACGGACCTGCGCCGCCTGCTGCAGGTCAAGCGGGGAGACAACCTGGCCCAGCATCCAGCCTATCTGGACCGTCAGTTGCATATCGCCCAGCTGGAGCAGCTGCTGGATATGGTCCTGCAGGAGGATCAATGCTTTTCCCTGAAACAGATGGCGATAAAAGGTGACGACCTGACTGCTCTGGGACTGTCTGGAAAAGCGGTTGGAGACGCTTTGGAGGAGCTTTTGGATCAGGTGGTGGAGGGGAATCTCTCCAACGAGCGGGATATACTCCTGCTCTATGTAAAGGAGAAACTGCTATGAACCATTATATTGGCGCCCATCTGTCCAGCGCCACTGGCTTTTACAAGATGGGGAAGACGGCTCTGGAAATCGGAGCAAATACGTTCCAGTTTTTTTGCCGCAACCCCAGAGGAGCCAAAGCCAAACCACTGGACCCGCTGGACCTGGAAAACCTGCGGGGGTTGCTAGCCGGCGGCGGATTTGGGCCGGTGGTGGCCCATGCTCCCTACATCATGAACGCCTGTTCCAAGGACAAGGGGATCCGGGAGCTGGCAGCAGAGATGATGGCCGGAGATCTCCAGCTGATGGAATATCTTCCGGGCAACTTCTACAATTTCCACCCAGGAAGCCATGTGGGCCAAGGGTTGGAGACAGGCTGTACCCAGATTGCCGCCATGCTTAACGCAGTTATCCGCCCAGAACAGCAGACGGTGGTGCTGCTGGAGACGATGGCCGGTAAGGGCACTGAGATCGGCGGGCGGTTCGAGGATCTGCGCTCCATCATAGATCAGGTCGCATGCCAAGATAGAATTGGTGTCTGTATGGACACCTGCCACATGTCTGACGCTGGCTACGATCTGCTTCACCATCTCGATGATGTGCTGGCGGAATTTGACAGAGTCGTTGGGCTGGACCGGCTCCGCGCCATCCATATCAATGACAGCCAAAATCCCATAGGCGCTAAAAAGGATCGCCACGCCCGCATCGGGGAGGGGACCTTGGGAGAGGCATTTTTCGCCCGGCTGATTGCCCATCCGAAGCTGTGTCATCTCCCCTTTATTCTGGAAACCCCAAACGATGACGCGGGACACGCCGCAGAGATTGCCCGGCTGCGTGTCTTATGTGGGGAAAATTGAACGGCTCCCGCTGCGGCAGGCGCCCCGGAGAAATCCGGGGCGCCTGTTTCACTTCGGCCATGCAACGGCATAACATGGTCACAGAGGGGGAATGGAAGCATGAGAAAGACCTTTGCCGTCCTGGGCGGAGACCTGCGGCAGCTTCGGCTGGCGCAGCTTCTGGAGCAGGACGGACAGATCGTGTACCGCTATGGATTCGATCAGGAGCCGGAGCAGTCCTCTCTGGAGCGGGCGGTAACGGCGGACGTTGTGATCCTGCCGCTTCCGATTTCAAAGGACGGTCATACCCTGTATCTGCCGTTTTCCACAGCTACAATCGCCCTGGAGGACCTGTGGCCGTTCTTGGACAGCCGCCGGCAGTTAGTCTGCGGCGGGAATCTCCAGGAACCCCTTCGCCAGCAGGCGTCGGAGGCCGGAGTTAACCTGACTGACTATTTCTGCCGTGAGGATGTCCAGATTGGGAACGCTGTGCCAACGGCGGAGGGAGCGATACAGACCGCTATGGAGGTTACAGAAACCACTCTTCACGGCGTACGGGCGCTGGTGACTGGCTATGGCCGCATTGGAAAGGTGCTGGCACAGGACCTCAGGGGACTGGGCGCGGAGACAGTGGTCTCTGCCAGAAAATTCAGAGACGCAGCGTTGGCGGATGCCCTGGGGTTCTGTACCCTGAACACGGAAGCCCTGTCCGGCCATTTAGGCGCATTTGACCTGATTTTCAATACAGTGCCGGCCGTCATTCTGGATCGCGCGCGGCTGGCAGAGTTAAAATCGTCCTGTATTGTGATCGACCTGGCTTCAGAACCTGGCGGCGTGGATTTCGCCGCCGCGGAGGAGCTGGGCGTGCGTGTTATCTGGGCCAAAGGACTGCCCGGCAAAGTAGCACCGCTCTCAGCAGCAAAGGTTATTCACAACGCAATTTATCATATTTTGGAAGAGCGGGGGGAACCTATTTGAAACATATACGAGTCGGATTTGCCATATGCGGCTCTTTCTGTACGCACAGCAAAGCCCTGGCAGCGCTGGAACATCTGACGCAGGTCTACGACACGGTAATCCCCATCTTGTCAGATGCCAGCCGGAGTACAGATACTCGGTTTGGAACGGCTGCGGATCTGATGGAGCGGGTTGCGTCGTTGACGGGCCGAGGCATCATTTCCAGTATACGGGAAGCAGAACCGATCGGCCCCAAGGCTCTGCTGGATGTTCTGGTTATCGCACCATGCACAGGAAATACAGCGGCAAAGCTGGCCGCTGGCATCACCGACGGAGCGGTGACCATGGCCGCCAAGGCCCATTTGCGCAATGGGCGTCCGGTTGTACTGGCGCTGGCCAGCAATGACGGCCTTTCCGGCGGGGCAAAGAATATCGGGGAACTGCTCAACCGCAAGAACTATTTCTTTGTCCCATTTGGACAGGACGACCCGGTGCAAAAGCCCTGCTCGCTGGTTGCAGATTTCACCCAGATCGTCCCGACCATCGAGGCCGCCCTATGCGGGGAGCAGATCCAACCGGTACTGCTGCGCTGAATGTATTGGACGCAATGCAGGGAGCACATTCAGAAAAAAGGCCGCAGGGAAAATGTATGATTTCCTGCGGATGATTGAAACGGCGCACTGCAATACTGCAGTGCGCCGTTTGATTGTAAAAAAGCAAAGGGATGCCTCAGATACTGCGGTCCTCTACATAGAGCTCCCGTACAGCGTTGGGATCCTCGGCGGGCTTAGCTGCCGCGGCCGATGGAGCCGCTGCCGTGTCAGCCGCTGGCTCCTCGCGGGGACCATCCCGCCACTTGATGAACTTCTCCGCCACCTGGGGGAACAGGGCCAAGGAGAGGACATCCTCATCGCTCTTGGCAATGTCCTTGAACTCCTCCTTGTACTTATCCAGTTCCGGCTCCAACAGATCCGCCGGGCGGCAGGTGATTACGTCCTCAGGCTTAATATTGGCCTTGGCACGGACCTCCTCGTTGACCTTGCCGGGCAGTGCACCATACTCCCCCTTGAGCATAGCGCGGGATTCCTTGGTAAAGGTCTTATACCGCTCCCCCATAATGACATTCATTACCGCCTGGGTGCCCACGATCTGAGAGGAGGGGGTCACCAGCGGGGGATAGCCGAAGTCCTCACGAACACGGGGGACCTCTGCCAGCACATCGTAGTATTTGTCCTCCTTGCCAGCCTGTTTAAGCTGACTGATAAGGTTGGAAAGCATGCCGCCGGGCACCTGGTAAAGCAGGGTGTTGGTATCCACATTCAAAACCTTGGGATCCAAAGCACCGGTATCCTTCAGCCGTTGGGCCACCTTGCGGAAGTGGACTGCGGCCTCGCTCATCTTGTTGAGATCCAGCCCGGTGTCCCGAACGGTCCCTTTCAGCGTTGCCACCAGGGATTCGGTGGCAGGCTGGGCAGTACCGTTGGCCAGAGGACTGAGCGCCGTGTCTACAATGTCCACTCCGGCGTAAGCAGCCATGAGATAGACCATGTCGCCGGTGCCGGTAGTATTGTGGGTATGAAGATGGATCGGCATCTTCACGTTTTCTTTCAGCCGCTTGACCAGGGAGTAGGCCTCCATAGGCAGCAGAAGGTTGGCCATATCCTTGATACACAGGGTGTCGGCACCCATCTGCTCCAGCTCCTTGGCCAACTTGACGAAGTAGTCTTCATTGTGGATCGGGGAGATGGTATAGCTGAGAGTAGCCTCTACCTGCCCACCATATTTCTTGGTGGACTTGATAGCCTGCTCCAGGTTGCGCACATCGTTGAGCGCGTCAAAAATGCGGATAATATCGATCCCGTTCTCCACGCTTTTGCGGCAGAAGGCGTCCACTACGTCGTCGGCATAGTGCTTATACCCCAGAATATTCTGACCGCGGAAAAGCATTTGCAGCTTGGTGTTGGGCAGATGCTTGCGCAGAGTGCGCAGGCGCTCCCACGGGTCCTCCTTCAAAAAGCGCATGCAGACATCAAAGGTGGCGCCGCCCCAGCACTCCAAGCTGTAGTAACCGATGGAATCCAGAATTTCGCAGGCCGGCAGCATGTCCTCAATGGTCATGCGGGTAGCGGCCTGGGACTGGTGGGCATCACGCAGGATGGTATCTGTAATCTTCAAGGGCTTATTGGACAGAAATTCCATTGTTTCCATATCTGTTTTCCTCCTTTCTTTCGGATGGGGATCAGCCAAACAGGGCCATCAGCACACCGGCGGCGATGGCACTGCCGATCACGCCGGCTACATTGGGGCCCATGGCGTGCATCAGCAGGAAGTTGCCGGGATTGTATTTCTGACCCACCACCTGGGAGACGCGGGCCGCCATGGGCACCGCAGAAACGCCGGCAGAACCGATCAGCGGATTGATCTTCTCTTTGAGGAAGAGATTCATGATTTTGGCCAGGAGCACGCCGCCGGCAGTGCCGAAGCCGAAAGCCACCACGCCCATCACCAGGATTTGCAGAGTTTTGGGAGCCAGGAATGTAGCGGCCGTGGCGGTGGAGCCAACAGAAATGCCCAGGAAAATGGTGACAATATTGATCAGCTCGTTCTGCACCGTCTTGCTCAGACGATCCACCACACCGCACTCGCGGAACAGGTTGCCCAGCATCAGGCAGGCGATCAGAGGTGCGGCGGAGGGTACCAGCAGGGCCACAAACACGGTAACCATGATGGGGAAGATGATTTTCTCCGTTTTGGAAACCTCGCGCAGCGGACGCATGACAATCATGCGCTCCTTCTTGGTGGTGAGGAGCTTCATGATTGGCGGCTGAATCACGGGGACCAACGCCATATAGGAATAGGCCGCAACAGCGATGGGACCCAGCAGTTCCGGGGCCAGGCGGGTGGTGACGAAAATGGCAGTAGGGCCGTCAGCGCCGCCGATAATGCCCACGGACGACGCCTCCTGTGCGGTAAAGCCCATGAGCCGGCAGCCGACGAAGGTGATAAAAATACCCAGCTGTGCCGCCGCGCCCAAAAGCAGGCTCTTGGGATTGGCAATCAAGGGGGCGAAGTCCGTCATAGCACCTACGCCCATGAAGATCAGGCACGGATAGACGCCCAGCTTTACACCCAGGTACAGTACATCAATCAGTCCGACACTGATGCTCTGTCCCACTTCAACACCGGCCAGAACCGCCTCCGACACACCGGCGGCAGACATCTGGGCAATAAATTCCTGTGTAACAGCTGCGCCACCGAATAGATCCCAGTGGACCTGCCCACCAGCAAAGAGAATCTCGTGGTACATTTCAGCACCGGGCAGGTTGGTGACCAGCATGCCGAAGGCAATGGGCACCAGCAACAGCGGCTCAAACTTCTTGACGATCGCCAAGTACATCAGGACAAAAGAAATCAAAATCATCAAAATGGCCTGCCAGTTTCCATCGGCGATGATCATATGGAAACCGGTGTCCTCGATGAATTTTATAATGGCATCCATGTTGCAGTTACCCCTCCCATACTGACCGGCATCAGCCGATCACGCACAGCAGAGTGCCGGACTCCACGGCGGCGCCCTTGGAGGTGTTCACGGAGAGAACCGTCCCATCGCAGGGGGACATGATTTCATTCTCCATCTTCATGGCCTCAAGAATGAAGAGGATATCGCCCTTCTTAACAGCGGCCCCGTTCTGCACATTGACAGACAGGATCGTGCCGGGCATGGGGGCAGTGATCTTCTCTCCGCCGGCCGGAGCGGCCGCAGGGGACACAACAGGAGCCGGAGCGGGCGCAGCAGCGGCAGGAGCAGCCGGAGCCGGAGCTGGAGCCGGAGCCGGAGCCGGAGCAGAACCATCCATGACCTCCAAGGCAACCTCATAGACTGTGCCATTGACATTCACTCTGTACTTTTTCATTTTCGTTTACCTCTCTTTTTTCACTGGAGTTTTTTCACAGACAAAATGCGAATCGCTGAGATGTCGGCACCGAGATCCTCTGCAATGGCAGCGGAAATCGCGGCAATCATGGCCTGCCGGTTTTCCGGCGGCTGCGCAGGCACAGCAGCCACTGAAGCCGGGGACGGCGCGGATGCTTCTGAATCCCGGCGCTCCTCCGTGCGCACTGCTGTTCGCCGCAGCAAGGCCGCCAGCAGACCGACAATGGCGATGCCGATGACGGCAGTCACCACGAGATTGGCCACGGCCACCGCCGCCAACGGCTCGGTCATGGCTGCACTCAGGGAATCAATCATGGCGTTCCTCCTTTTCTCACCGTAAATTTTGGAAAAATCTTGCGTAAGACATTCTGCCTGATCTGGAAAATCGCAGTATTTTTCCTAAATAAAGATAGTATTAGTATAGCAACAGATGGAGAAAAATTCAATAGCCTATCCACGAAATTTCCCCGCCTCGCGTCCGGGGACTTCCGCTTTTCCTGCCGGTGTGCTATAGTAATCCAAAAGTAAAGTACAGGAAGGAAAACATGCTATGGAGTATCATGCAATTACAGCCGGGCAGTTTCTCAGCAGGCCGAACCGTTTTATTGCAAACATCGCAGTAGGTGGGGAGACCGTGGTTTGCCACGTGAAAAACACGGGCCGATGCCGGGAACTGCTGATACCGGGAGCAACCGTATATCTGGAACATTCGGATCATCCGGCGCGTAAGACAAAGTTCGACCTGGTTGCAGTGGAGAAGGGGGATCTTCTCATCAATATGGATGCTCAGGCACCCAATCGCTTGTTTTACGAGTGGGCCGCCGCAGGAAAATTTTGCCCAGACCTTCTTGAGATCCGCCCGGAGGTGAGTTACGGCGCTTCCCGCCTGGACTTCCGCCTGGAGACAAGGGAGGGGCCTTTTTTTGTGGAAGTGAAGGGCGTAACGCTGGAGGAGGACGGGGTTGCCCGCTTTCCGGATGCGCCTACCGAGAGGGGAGTAAAACATCTCCGTGAACTGATCCGGGCCGTGGAGTCGGGGGCGCGGGCTGCAGTGTTCTTTGTCATACAGATGAAAGGAGTTACCAGCTTTCGGCCCAATGACCGTACCCATCCCGCTTTTGGCGAGGCCCTGCGGGCGGCAGCCGCTGCCGGGGTGGAGGTCTACGCCTATGACTGCGCAGTAACGACGGAAAAGGTGTGTATCGATGCGCCGGTCCCGGTTCGGCTGCAGCGGGAGGCATAAAGACAAGTTCCCTGGAGAAAATGAGCACAGTGCGGCTGGACAGCGGTTTCTGCGGCCGCAGTTCAGATCCTTTGGAATTCTTTTCCTGCGCGCAACAGATCACGGACACAGAAAGAAAAAGGAACCCCCTCCCTGCGCTACCGCAGGGAGGGGGAATTATATTGAGACAGATCTATCAGTCCGGCCGCAGTACAACCGTCCCTGCTGAGCGTGTAGCAGCCAAGTCGATGACACGCTGGTTGTCACTGCCGCGCCAAGGCAGAGACAGCGTCCGCCGCTCCAATAAAAAGGGACCGTCTACCAGCACATCAATCTCATCCAGAAGAGCTTGCTGCGCCGATGTTCCCTGGCATCGGAGGAACTCATAAGTATACCCGGTATAGCTCCATACATTCAGGCCGTGGCTATGGGCCAGCCGGGCCAGCGTCAAGCAGTCCTCTGCCTGTTGAAAGGGTTCCCCGCCGGAGAGAGTCAGCCCATCGGTCAGCGGATTTTTCAGAAGTTCCGCGCCGACATCCTCCGCAGACATCTCTGTCCCGCCGCCGGGGTCATGGGAATCCGGGTTGTGGCAGCCGGGGCAGTGGTGGGTACACCCCTGCACGAAGCAGACAAATCGGAAGCCGGGCCCGTCCACAATAGAATCCTGGACCAGTCCATAAATCCGCATAAAATCCTCCCTCTGAATACTTTCGCTACAGGGGCTGCCTTTAGATCCGGTGTTTGACCCGGGCGGCCTCCTCAGCGGTTTTTGCATCGTTCCAGCGGTCCATGGTGCCTACCAGATAGCCGGTGATCCGGCGGATCCGCTCAAACTGGTGGCTGCTGTCCTCCTCACGGCGGCCGCAGCCGGGGCACACGTCGTCGATAATGCCGGTATAGCCACAGCAGGGATCCCGATCTACAGGATGGTTGACGCTTCCGTAGCCGATGCCGGCTTCCTTCATACAGCGGATGACCTTTTCAAATGCGTCCAGGTTCTTCAGCGGGTCGCCATCCATTTCCACATAACTGATATGCCCGGCATTGGTGAGGGCGTGATAGGGCGCCTCCTTCTGGATTTTTTCAAAGGCAGAGATAGGATAATACACCGGGATATGAAAGCTGTTGGTGTAGAACTCCCGGTCTGTTACGACGGGAATTTCGCCGAAGCGTTTCTTGTCGATGGCAACAAACCGGCCGCTGAGCCCCTCGGCCGGGGTGGCAAGCAGGGAGAAGTTGAGCCCGGTTTTTGCGCATTCCTCATCCATCCGGGCCCGCATCCGAGCCACGATCTCCAGCCCCAGGCGCTGGCTGCGCTCACTCTCACCGTGGTGCTGGCCGGTAAGAGCAACCAACGTCTCGGCAAGACCGATAAAGCCGACAGATAGTGTACCGTGTTTCAAAACCTCCCGGACCTCATCCGTCCAGGCAAGCTTATCACTGTCAAGCCAGACGCCCTGCCCCATAAGGAAGGGGTAGTTGTAAACCTTTTTCTGGCTCTGGATCTCCAGACGGTCCTTGAGCTGCTGGATACAGAGATCCATTTTGTTGTCCAGTTCATCAAAGAAGATGTCCAGATCCCCTTTGGCCTTGATGGCAATGCGGGGCAGGTTGATGGAAGTGAAGCTCAGATTGCCGCGTCCGTTGCACTGCTGTCTGGTGGGATCATAGACATTGCTGATAACCCGGGTGCGGCACCCCATGTAGGCAATTTCCGTCTCTGGCCGCTTGGGGTCATAATATTGCAGATTGAATGGAGCGTCAATAAAGGCAAAATTGGGAAAGAGCCGCTTGGCGCTGCACCGGCAGGCCAGCTTAAAGAGGTCGTAGTTTGGCTCTCCGGGGTTGTAGTTGACGCCCTCTTTCACTCGGAAGATCTGAATAGGGAAGATCGGGGTCTCGCCATTGCCCAGGCCGGCTTCTGTCGCCAACATGATGTTGCGCATAACCATGCGCCCCTCCGGGGAGGTATCCATGCCGTAGTTGATGGAGGAGAAGGGGGTTTGCGCCCCGGCACGGGAGTGCATGGTATTCAGGTTATGAATAAATGCCTCCATCGCCTGGTAAGTAGCCCGGTTGGTCTCCTTTTCTGCAAAGTGGATGGCTTGGCGCTGGCATTTCTCCATATCTGCCTGGCTGCCGTACCGCTCCACCAGATAGGGCAGTTCTGCCTGGAGATACTCCTCATAATGCTCCAGACGGGGCTCCAGGCCGGTCTCCTTCTGAATTGACAGGCGGAGGGCTTTTAGATCCTCCTCAATATCTCCGGTTTCGTCCAGAAGCATCATACACTTTGCCAGATTACGGCTGTAGTAGCGGGCAAAGGTCTTGCGCACGCCGTCGGCCATGCCGTAATCAAAATTGACAATGGACTGTCCGCCGTGCTGGTCATTTTGGTTGGATTGAATCGCGATGCAGGCCAGAGCGGAATAGGAGGAGATATCGTTTGGCTCCCGCAGATGGCCGTGGCCGGTTGAGAAACCGCCTTGGAAAAGCTTTTTGATGTCGATCTGGCAGCAGGTGGTAGTAAGGGTATAGAAATCCAGATCGTGGATATGGATATCCCCCTCCCGGTGGGCCTTGGCCTGTTCGGGTTTGAGGACAAACATCTGGTAAAACTGCTTGGCACCCTCGCTGCCGTATTTCAGCATGGAACCCATGGCAGTGTCGGCGTTGATGTTGGCATTTTCGCGCTTGACATCGCTGTCCACTGAGTCGGAGAAGGTGATGTCCTCATAAACCTTCATCAGCTTTGTATTCATTTCCCGTGCGCGGCTGCGCTCGTTGCGATAGAGGATATAGGCTTTGGCTGTCTGGACATAGCCGCTGTCCATAAGGACCTTTTCCACAATATCTTGTACGTGTTCCACATCAGGGATGTCCACGCCCTCTACCTCCAGGATCGAGACCACGTCTCCGGCCAGCTTGCGGGCCACGTTCTCGTGTCCGGGCTTATAGGTTGCAATAAATGCCTTATTAATGGCGGTAGCGATCTTTTCCGCATCAAATTCCACCAGCCGCCCATCTCGTTTCCTCAGTTTCTCAATCGCCATGGGAAAGCCTCCTGCCCACTATATGTTGTGATAAAATAGAAAAATTTCCAGATATATAGTATAGCACGGAAAGGAGATTGTCAAGAGCGGAATCGGATGCTTCTGAAAAAACATCCCCGCGCCATCAGGCGCGGGGATGCTATGTTGCCGGAGCTGTCAGCAGCAGGTCGTGGTACTGCCGCAGTTGTTGCCACAGCCGCAGCCGTTCCCATTGCCGCAGCAGGCGAGGATCAGGATCAGAATAATGATCCACCAGCAATTCCCGCCGCCGAAGAAACCGTTGTTGTTACAGCACATATGAGAACCTCCTATAGAGATAGGTGACCGAGCTTTTCGGCCTCAGTTCATCATATGCGCTCCGGGCAGGATGGTGCCACGATCTTGCCTCGGCAGTTGTTCCGGACAGATCACTTGCTGCCCCATTGGCAGGAAAGCAATTTTATAGGAATGTGCCGTACCTGTCGTACCTGTATGCAGACTTTGTTGCAAAGAATGGAAGCTGGGTCGGATCAGTGCCGGGCGGCAGGTCTCATTGACGGCTGATATGGTAACTGAGGGTCAGCAGGCTGTCGGCGAAATGGACGCTCTCGAAGCGCACATCCGGATGTTCACTGGTAACCTCTCGGTTGGTGAAGTTCCAAAAACCTCTCACGCCAAGATCAACCAGCCGGTCCACCGTCTGCTGGGCCACGGACTGGGGAACAGTTAGCACCGCCACGTCGGGAATGCTGGCGCGGCAGTAAGCATCCAGTTCCTCCAGGTCCCTAACCAGCACGCCATTGATCTCGCTGCCAATCAGGGCGGGAGAAACATCAAAGGCCGCCTCCAGAGAAAACCCGTTTTGGGCAAAGTGAAAGTTCTGCATCAGCGCATGGCCCAGATTACCCACGCCAACAATGATAATGGTGTGCTTCTTATCAATCCCCAGAATGCGGCCGATCTCACCGCGCAGTTCCTTGACGTTATAGCCATATCCCTGCTGCCCGAATTCGCCAAAGCAGCTGAGATCCTGCCGGATCTGGGAGGCAGTGATGCCCATTTTGCTGCCAAGAGAGTTGGATGAGATCCGGATTACCCCCTTATTGTGCAGATCATCCAGATACCGGTAGTAGCGAGGGAGACGGCGGATGACTGCCTCCGAGATATGCTGTTTTTTCATAGAGTGATCCTCCAAGCAGAGTCTTCTTTGCTTTTTATCATACACGAAATGCGCCGACTTGTCAATTTTTTTAACAATCTATTTTGGGCGAACAGCCATTACCGGATCGCGGGCAAGCCTGCTGATGCTGCAGCGCTGCTTCAGATCCGAGCAGGAGCCGTGTTCAGCGCTGATTTGCCGCGCAGCACAGGGATTGACAGATACCGGCTTACAGAGCCATAATAGAAAAAACACGCTGCATGGAGGTGGTCCCGTGGAGCAGCAGACATTTTTTGACCAGAAAAAAGCCGCGCCCCTGGCGGCAAGGCTGCGGCCGCAGTCATTGGAGGATGTAGTCGGCCAGTCCCATCTGCTGGGGGAGGGGAAGATCCTCCGGCGCCTGATCGAGAGTGATCAGATCTCCTCCATGATTTTCTGGGGACCGCCGGGGGTTGGAAAGACTACCCTGGCACGGGTCATTGCTAACCACACCCGGTCTACGTTTATTGATTTTTCGGCGGTCACCAGCGGTATTAAGGAAATCCGCACCGTTATGCAGCAGGCAGCGGACAACAGCCGTTTCGGGGAGCGAACCATCGTCTTTGTCGATGAAATTCACCGATTTAATAAGGCCCAGCAGGATGCTTTCCTGCCCTTTGTGGAGAATGGAAGCATTATCTTGATCGGCGCCACGACAGAAAACCCGTCCTTTGAAGTTAACGGAGCACTGCTTTCGCGCTGTAAGGTATTTGTGCTTCACAGCCTTTCTCTTGAAGAAATTACGCTGCTTTTGCGGAGGGCGCTGCAGGATCCGCGCGGTTTTGGCGGAGAGAAGGTGGAGATTTCCGCCGAGTTGCTGGAGGCCATTGCCGCCTTTTCAAACGGAGACGCCCGCACG
>CALXDF010000034.1 GCA_944386995.1 uncultured Oscillospiraceae bacterium | reverse complement strand
GAGTGGGGAGACTCGAACTCCCGGCATCTTGCTCCCAAAGCAAGCGCGCTACCAACTGCGCTACACCCGGTTATGAAATTTTCCAACTGTGGTCAAATATGGGGTCAGCGCCGGTTTTTGACCAGTTCCCGGCGAGGGGCAAAACTCCGTCGGCCTTAGCGTCCCAGAGCTTTCCGGGATTTTGGAGATGTGTGGCTCGAACTCCGGCCTCACGCTCCCAAAGCAAGCGCGCTACCAACTGCGCTACACCCGGTTATGAAATTTTGCCGAGCCCTCGGATCGGAGGGCATCCTGTAAAAGATGCCCTCCTATTATACACGATCCATTTCCATTTTGCAAACCTTAATTGCGGCCAATGTGAGACCAAATACAAACCAGAACAGGAACATGATTCGGGGATAGGTCCAAAGGTAATCCGCCAGGCCGCAGACCATGGCGCCCAGAATGGCGGCAGTTCCACCGATCGCCATGTGACGGGCGGGGGTATTGGGGCAGTGGTGAACCGCTCGGGCAGCGGCTTTCATTGTTCCCAGCATGGTACCTAAGAAGGAGACGAGACCCAGCAGGCCCATCTCTGCCCAAATTTGGAGGTAAATGTTGTGGCAATGGACAAAACTGGCCCGACCCTGATAGAGCTGTGTCAACTTCACCATCCGGCGTACTGCGTCAGCCCCAAGTCCCACACCGGTAATGGGTTCCCGGCGAATCACCTGTAATCCGGCGGCCCACAGATCGAAACGGCTGCTGGTGGAGGTATCGTTCAGATTAAAGATGGAGAGGATCCGGTTGAAGATAGAGGTCGGCAGCAGCGGCAGGGCGGCAATCCCGGCAAGGACACAGAACGGCAGCAACTTCCGATTCCAGAGGAACACGTAGACCAGAGCGGCTACTACCAGGCCTACCCAGCTGGCCCGACCATAGGTCATGCCAAGACAGACTCCGCCAATCACAAACACAACGGCAGCCAGAATTCGGCTAACCCAGTGCCGGGAGGAGAAAATCAGCGCCACAATTACCGGCAGCGTCAACAAAAGGAGCAGAGCCAGGGCATTGGGGTTTTCATAGAAGGAGTAGACCCGGCCCGGCATGTCAGCATTGACAGAGGTGTCCGTAAAGGAGGCATTGACACCAACACCAATCACCACGTTCTGGAAAATGCCATAGCCGCCGCCGATCAAGGTGCCGAGAGCCAGACCGCCGCCGATCCGCAGCAGCTGCTTGGCGCTGGAGGCACTGTTTACCAGGGCCACCACGATGATCATGCAGGGGATATAATACACCAGATACCGGGCAGACAAGTCGATAAAATCAGCGAGAGGGACGGAGAGAACCGTAACTGCGGCAAAACAGACGGCATAAGGGCCAATGGCCTTCATGGACAGAGAACCCCTCTTGGTGTTCATGCCGCCTAAATATACCAGCATCAGCACCAGACAGGCAGCAATCAGGCTATAGGCGTTGTTCCAGTATTCATTTGGGATGGCCATGATCAGGGCGATAAGCCATCCGGCAGCCACGGCCGCCTCGCACCCGGCCTCAAAGGCCATAGAGGCGAAGAAACTTCCCTCCAGAGGTTTTTCCAGAAGCCGGTAAATCCAGCGAAGGAACCGGAGAGGAAGATTCAGCATCCACTCCAGAGCGTGGCAGGTACGGCTGTCCCCCCAGGCCATGGAGAGCCGGCCTTCGTCGTAAAACAGGTGGACAAGGAAGCTGTCCCTCCACCTGCCACTCAGCCAGGCGCAGAGACCGCCGATGAGGTGACCCAGGGCACTCTCATGATAGGCATTTTTCAGCCAGCGCCAAAAGGCGAGGCAAAGCGTAAAAAAGAAACTGTTCTGTGCGTAGGCCATGGGATTTCCTCACTTGTTTTTGTTGCGGTTTTTAATGCGGTAGAGCAAGGTCAGCAGGAAATAGTGCCTGCCCCGCAGCAGGTCCGCCACGATTTGCTTATTGCGCCCCATCCCCGCGGGAACAAGGCCGGCTATGGCACGGGCAAACTCCGGCTCCTGTACGAGCCCTTTCAAATTTCGAAGCTGTTGGGCGGCAGTGTGTCCGTTGCCGGGGGCAAACTCATTGGATACGGCGATCAGGAGCCCCGCCCAGCAGGTATTCTCCCGCCATTGAAGAACCCGTCCCGCAAGACCGCACCGGTCCGCCAGGGCCTCCTTTGCCGCAAAAAAGGCACGGAAAGTGTCCAGATATCCGGGCATGTAGTGGTGGGTAGCGGAGGATGGGTTCCAGTAATAGTAGTAGAGGGGCGCATCCACAGTCACCAGCTTCTGCGCGCGGCAGAAATACTCCATCAGGAACAGCTCATCCTCCAGATAGGCCCCCTGGAAAGACATGCCCACCAGCAGGGAGCGGGTGAAAAGAAAGCGCACTACATAGCCGTTGACCGCGTTCCGGCTGAGCCGGTCCCCCAGCAGCCGGTCTACAGTGCCGGCCATGATCTCCTCGTGGCTATAGACCCCGGCGGGGAGGATCGGGGGCTCCGCAGCGCCCTCCACATTGTTCTGGTCCACGTAGCGCACGCCGCAGCCCGCCGTGTCAGCGCCGCTGGAGCGGAGGGCGGAGAGCAGCGTCTCCAGAGTGTTGGGGGCGATCCAGTCGTCGCTGTCCACGAAATATACGTAATCCCCAGAGGCTTTTCCCAGCGCCAGATTCCGCGCGGCACTGACGCCGCCGTTTTCCTGGTGGAAAACCCGTACCCGGCTGTCTCCGGCGGCAATTTCATCGCACAGCGCACCGCTGCGGTCTGGGGAGCCGTCGTCCACCAGCAGCAGTTCCAGGTCATGATAAGTCTGGCACAGAATGCTGTCGGTGCAGGTTTTCAAAAACGCCTCCGCCCGGTAGACGGGGACAATCACGGAAATAGTGGGCATAAGGGGCCTCCTTGGATAGAACCCGGTTTCTGATAGAACCGAAATTCGGACTCTATTATACCCAGGCGGCGGTAGGATGTCAATAAAACCCGGTGGATTTTGCCAGTACCCGGGGGAAAAGAATCAGCGGGACGGCCCCAGAGGGGGCCGCCCCGAGATCATATCGCTATTTTACTTTGTCCCCGGATGCTGCCTCCGGAGACTCCCCTCGGTCCAGCCCCTTTTTCATGACCCGGCGCAGGACAGTGCCCAGCACAATGATGTAAATGAGCGCGGCGCAAATGACGGCCACGCCGAGCCAGGGAAAGCCCGGGATACAGCACAGCGCGATGCCCAGCACTATGGCGTACAAATGGAGGTAGCGCATGAAGCCGGCCCAGCGACCAAATAATCTTCGGAAGAGGACCTCCCCCCCCCGCCGCCCAGGACCGTCAGCGCCAGGAGTTTCCCGTTATAGACCTTCATCCGCGTCCCTCCTTTACAGGAAAATTGCGTCTGCTGCTCCTATTATTATATTAAATGAAGGCGGATGGACGCTGTCAACGCCGCACCTTGCAATCTGTGTGCGTTTTGCGTATAATGGAGTCATCTGAACGCAAAGGGCGGGGAGAGAAATGCTGTACCATGTGCTGGCCGTGGGCGACGTGGTGGGGGAGAGCGGGCTTGCGCATCTGCGCCGCCACCTGCGGAGTCTGAAACAGTGGAAGGACATCACGTTTACGGTGGTCAACGGGGAAAACGTCTCCGGTGTGGGGCTGACAGCGGACCAAGCAGAGGACATCTTCTCCGCCGGGGCCGATGTCATTACCCTGGGCAACCACACCTTCAATCGGCCCCAGATCGCAGAACTGCTGGAGGAGAGTCCTTATCTCCTGCGCCCGGCCAACTATACCAGCCGGGCACCGGGACGGGGATATGGCGTCTATGACTGCGGCCGGGTGCAGATCGCGGTAATGAACCTGATCGGACGGTGTGACCTTGACTTCCACGCGGACAACCCCTTTACCGTGGCGGACGGCCTGCTCCGGGGGGAGCGGCCCACCTTTACCCTGGTGGATTTCCATGCCGAGGCCACCAGTGAGAAGCTGGCCATGGGCTACTACCTGGACGGCCGGGTTTCGGCCCTCTGGGGCACCCATACCCACGTTCCCACCGCCGATGAACAGGTGTTGGACAAGGGCACCGGCTACATCACGGACCTGGGTATGACCGGCCCGGTGCGCTCTGTGCTGGGCATCCGGCCGGAGCAGAGTATTGAACTGTTCCTGGGGGGACTTCCCGGCCGCTACCAGGTGGCCCCCGGTGCCTGCAAGCTCCAGGGGGCGGTGTTTACGCTGGACAGCGACACAGGTTTGTGTACCGCCGTGGAGCGGATTGACCTGCGGTGAGGAAAGGACCAAGCTGCTTGAAAACCATTTGAATCAGAATCAGAAAAGGAGAACAATAGTCATGTCCATTGAAAAAGTCCGTGCCTATTTTCGCTCCCTGGGCATTGAAGATAGGGTCCAGGAGTTTCCCGTATCCAGTGCCACTGTGGAGCTGGCAGCCCAGGCCCTGGGAGTGGCGCCGCAGCGCATCGCTAAGACGCTGAGTTTCAAGCTGGATGACCGGACCCTCCTGGTGGTGGCTGCCGGGGATGCCAAAGTGGACAACGGCAAGTATAAGGCCGCCTTTGGCGGAAAAGCCAAGATGCTCACGCCCGAGGAGGCGGTGGAGCGGGTGGGCCATGCCGTGGGCGGTGTGTGCCCCTTTGCAGTGAACGATGGAGTGGAGGTGTATCTGGACGAGTCTCTGCGCCGGTTTGACACGGTCTATCCCGCTGCCGGCAGCAGCAACAGTGCCATTGAGCTGACCTGCGACGAACTTTCCCGATACGCAAAAAGTGATAGGTGGGTGGATGTCTGCAAAGGGTGGCAGGAGGCCCAGGAATGAGGCTGCTCCACGCCGCAGACTTCCATCTGGACAGTCCCTTCCGGGGACTCAGCGCCGAAAAGGCCCGGGAGCGCCGGCGGGAGAGCCGGGACCTGCTGGACCGGTTGGCCAACCTGGCCAATTCCCGGCAGGTGGACGCGGTGCTGCTCGGCGGAGACCTGTTTGACGGGGAACGCGTATATCGGGAGACGATCGAGACGATGGCCCGCGCCCTGGGGAGCATCCGCTGCCCTGTGTTCATTGCCCCGGGGAACCACGATCCCTACCACAGCCGCAGCCCTTACTGCCTGGTGGAGTGGCCGGAAAACGTACATCTGTTTACCAGTAAAAATATAGAGCGCGTGGAGTTGTCCGCCGGTGTGGTGTACGGCGCCGCCTTTACTGCGGAGGAGCAAGGGGAGAGTCTGCTGGCGGGGTTTCTTGCGCCGCCCTCGGATAAGCCTCAGATCCTGTGCCTCCACGCAGATCTGAATCCCGGTCCTTATGATCCCATCACCAAGGAGCAGATCGCTGGGAGCGGCCTTACCTACTTGGCCCTGGGCCATATCCACCAGTACAGCGGCCTGCAGTGCCAGGGGGAGACCGCCTACGCCTACCCCGGCTGCCCGGAGGGGCGCGGGTTCGACGAGCTGGGGGAGAAGGGTGTCCTCCTGGTGGAGGCGCTGCCGGGGAAGGTGGAGGCAGAGTTCATTCCCCTGTGCCGCCGACGCTATGAGACCGTGACAGTGGACGTGACGGACGCCGACCCCAGGGAGCGGCTGGAGGCGGCGGTGAGCCCCTTTTCTGCCGCGGATATTCTCCGGGTGGTTTTTACCGGGGAGACCGGAGAGGCGGGGGTGGACCTGCCCGCCCTGGAGACAGCTTTCGCCCATCGGTTCTACAGCCTGGAACTGCGGGATCAGACCCGGGCGGGGGAGGATATCTGGCGGCGGGCGGAGGAGGACTCCCTCCGGGGTTTGTTTCTCCAGGAGCTGCGGCGGCAGTATGAGAGGGCGGATGACGAGAGGGAGCGGACAAAGATCGTCCAGGCGGTCCGGTTTGGTCTGGCAGCTATGGACGGCCGGGATCGGTAGACTTTCTTCCGAGCACCTCTTTTGCGGCGGAGAATCCATGGGAGAAACATCCGGCACGGAGCCGTTGATAGCACAAATTTTTGAAAAGGAGTGTGAACGTATGTACGAACTGTGGCAGGCTTTGGGAAAGGCGAAACAGTATAAATGGGTGGAGCTTTCCCATTCCCTCAACAACGACAGCCCCTATTGGGCCGGGATCCCGGAGGGGTCGGTAGAGCTGTCCAAGACGGTCTATGACTGGGGCAATCCCATGCTGGACTGCCTGATCCAGACCTTTAAGTTCCCCGGCCAGTTTGGCACCCACATCGACTTTCCCGGCCATTTCACCAAGGACGGCGTCCTGTCGGAGACCTTTGGCCCGGAGGATCTGGTATTCCCGCTGTGCGTGGTGGATGTGAGCGAGAAGGTGAAGGCGGACGTTCACTATGCGGTTACTGCCCAGGATCTCCGGGACTATGAGGCAAAATACGGCCCCATCCCCGACGGGGCCATGGTGGTCATTCGTACCGACTGGGGTGGGCGCTGGCCGGATATGAATGCACTGAGCAACTTTGATGCCGAGGGCGGCGAGCACACCCCCGGCTGGTCTCTGGAAGCCCTGCAATATATCTACGAGACGAGAAATGCCGCCGCCAACGGCCATGAGACCATTGACACCGACGCCTCCGCGCTGGCGGCGCAGGCAGGGGATCTGGCCTGTGAGCGCTATGTGCTGAGTCATGGCAAGCTCCAGGTGGAGCTGCTGTGCAATCTGGACAAGGTGGCTCCTGCCGGCGCGGTGGCGGTGGTGTCCTATCCCCGGATTGAGGGGGCCACGGGTCTGCCCGCGCGGGTGTGGGCCATCACACCATGACCGCGGGAAACGGTGATCTGGCCACCATTGAAGCCATCGCCCATATCCGCAGCCCTTTTGCCACTAAGTTCGGCGTGCCAAGGCAGAGCGGGCTGGTGGCGGATGTGCAGGCAACTGTGGTATTCACACCCAAGTACCAAAGCCGGGAGGCGGTGCGCGGGCTGGAGGGATTCGACCGTATTTGGCTGATCTGGCGATTCCATCAGGCCCTCCGTCAGGAGTGGTCCCCCACCGTGCGCCCGCCCAGGCTGGGGGGGAACCAGCGGGTGGGCGTATTTGCCACCCGTTCCCCTTTCCGCCCCAATGCCCTGGGCCTTTCTGCCGTTGGGCTGGAGGGGATCGAGTACCATCCTGACCTGGGGCCGGTGCTCCGCATATCAGGGGCAGATCTGGTGGACGGTACGCCGATTTTCGACATCAAGCCCTATGTGCCCTATGCCGACAGTTACCCCGACAGCCGCGGGGGATTTGCCGATGCGGTGGAGCGGCGGAAGCTGGCGGTAGAATTTCCGCCGGAACTGCTGGAGTGCCTGCCGCCGGAGCAGCGGGCGCCTCTGGTAGGGGTGCTGAGGCAGGACCCCAGGCCATCCTATCAGGACGACCCTGACCGGGTCTATGGCATGGATTTTGCTGGTTATAATGTGCGCTTTACAGTGGCTGGAGAGACGCTGACTGTCCGCAGTGTGGCCCGGCTGGAACAGAAATTGAAGTAGGCTGCGGGCCCCCATCTGATTCAGATGGGGGCCCGTCGTTTTTTGCCTGGGCGGGTTACTTGTCCGCCTTTTCGCCGGGCAGGTCCCGCAGCAGGTAGTCGGTCAGGGATTTGCTGAGACAGGAAAGAATTGCCATCCCTGCGGGCAGAACGTCCAGACTCTGTCCGTTGGCCGGGGCGTCCTGCAAGATCTGGGAGAAGTGGGCGGCGGCAGCCCGATAGATTGTCACAAAGCGGGTATACTGGACGCGTACCTGCTCCTCGTCCAGTTCCAGGGGCAACAGCTTCCGGATCACGGCAATGCTGAGACTTTGCTTGAGCGTGCAGATCATCAGCAGATAGGCGATATGGATGCGGCTGTACCGCTTCTTAGTGGGGGCAGGCATGACCTTCATGCGCACGTAGTTGTTGACAATGCTGGGCGTGATGATTTTTTCCTCCTCCCCCTGGGAGAAAAATGTCAGATAGCGGGAAAGCAGCAGAACCACCTGGTCCATGTAGAGTTCCAGTTCCGGCAAGCTGTCCCACTCGGGCAGGTCGTAGACGCGCAGCTGCTCCTCCCACGACCGCAAAAGGTCTTCCATTGGAGAGCCTCCTTTCTTCTTGTGCAACAGTATAGCCGAGATTTTAGGGAAATGCAATATGCCGAGCGACATGCTGCCTTAAAAAATGTCTTGACTTATTTTTTGAAACTGCATATACTAATATTAAATATTAGATATGGCGGTTTCAAAAACCGGAAAGGAGTTGCTATGAAAAAAACAACGGTGGTCCGGCCCCAGACGCGGGGCGAGGAGATTGCCAATACCGTCTCCCACGGTGTGGGGGCGCTGCTGGCGGCCGCAGGAGCGGTGCCTCTGGTGATCAAGGCGGCTCTGTCCGGCAGCGCACAGGCTGTGGTTGGGGTCAGCCTGTACGCTGCCAGCCTTATTCTGCTGTATGTGGCCTCCACGGTATACCACGGGGTTACTGCGCCGACGGCGAAGCGCCGGCTGCGGGTGCTGGACCACTGCTCCATTTTTCTCCTGATTCTGGGGACCTACATTCCGTTGGCGCTGCTGACTCTGGGCGGGCAGCTTGGGTGGATTCTGATTGGCATTAACTCCCTGCTGGCAGTCGTAGGCATCGCCTTAAAGATCATTGATCTCAACCGCTTCAACAAAGTGTCCCTGGTGTTGTATGCCGCCATGGGGTGGCTGGTATTTCCGGCGGTGCGGACGGTAACACAGGTGTTGCCGGCGGCAGGATTTTTGCTGCTGCTGTCGGGCGGGATTGCCTACACTCTGGGGATTGCGTTCTACACGTCAAAAAGACATTATATGCACTTTGTGTTTCACATTTTTGTGCTGCTGGGAAGTATTCTGCAATACTTCTGCGTACTGCTGTACTGTCTGTAGAAACGGTATCACTTTGAATAAGCGCCTCTCCTATTCATTTGCAGCCGCCGGAGAACACCTGTTCCCCGGCGGTTTTTTCATGGACTGGTATATATATACAAAATGTGCGCAGAGAAGCGGAGGAAAACTGTAGGAAACGAGTATTGAATATTTATTCATAAAAGACGTATAATACATACACAAAATCAAAACACCACAGGCGAAAGCGGAGGAATTCAGATATGGAGAAACAAGAGATCAAAAAAATCGTACTGGCCTATTCCGGCGGTTTGGATACATCTATCATTATCCCCTGGCTCAAGGAGAACTACAACAATCCGGAGATCATTGCCGTAGCGGGCGACGTGGGACAGAACGATGAATTGGACGGTCTGGAGGAGAAGGCGATCAAGACCGGCGCCAGCAAGCTGTACATCGAAAATATTGTGGACGAAATGGTGGACGATGTGATCATCCCCTCTATGATGATGGGGGCCACCTACGAGGGCTATCTGCTGGGTACCGCCTTTGCCCGTCCGATTATTGCCAAGCGCCTGGTAGAGATTGCCAAGAAGGAGGGGGCCGACGCCATTGCCCATGGCTGCACCGGGAAGGGCAACGACCAGATCCGTTTTGAACTGGCTATCAAGCACTTTGCCCCTGAAATGAAGGTGATTGCCCCCTGGCGTGAGTGGAACATCAAGGGCCGTGACGAGGAGATCGATTATGCCGAGGCGCACAATGTGCCTCTGAAAATTAACCGGGAGACCAATTATTCCAAGGATAAGAACCTGTGGCACCTGAGCCATGAGGGGCTGGATCTGGAGGACCCCGCCAACGAGCCTCAGTATGACAAGCCCGGCTTTCTGGAGATGAGTGTATCTCCGGCGATGGCGCCCGACGCACCCGCTTACCTGACGATGGATTTTGTCAAGGGTGTGCCCGTGGCCATCAATGGCGAGAAGATGAAGGCCAGCGATATCATCCGCAAGCTCAACAAGCTGGGCGGAGAGAACGGCATTGGCCTGCTGGATATTGTGGAGAACCGGCTGACCGGTATGAAGGACCGCGGCCTCTATGAGACGCCGGGCGGCACCATCCTGTACCGGGCCCACGAGATCCTGGAGCAGATCACTGTGGACAAGGACACCATGCACATGAAGCGCAAGCTCGCCGTGGACTTTGCGGATCTGGTGTACAACGGCAAGTGGTTCAGCCCCCTGCGGGAGGCCCTTCAGGCGTTTGCCGTCAAGACCCAGGAGCACGTTACCGGTCAGGTGAAGCTGAAGCTCTACAAGGGCAACATCATCACCGCCGGCGTCACGTCTCCCGAGAGCCTGTATTCCGAGAAAATTGTTACCTTTGAGGAGAGCGACTATAACCAGTCTGATGCCACCGGGTTTATCAACCTGTGGGGCCTGCCGGATACGATTCTGGCACTGCGGGATCAGGGAAAGCTGTAATTCGGAGAGAGACCGGGGCTTTTCTGAGCATACCGGCCGCTGCGCGTGCTGGGGTCTGCACGGAGTTCCCCGAGGCACACGCCATCGGAGAAAACAGATTCAAAGCGGAAGCGCCTCAGGAGCGGGTGCCGACGGGAGGTGGACCGGCTTTCCCGGTTTCGGGGCGGTGCCCGGCGGCATTGGCGGAGACGCACGTTCCAGACAACAGAACCAGCGGGCGGCCCATGGCCGCCCGCTGCTAGATGGGAGAGTTTTTTATGAAATTATGGGGCGGGCGGTTTCAAAAGGAAACCGACACCTTGGTCAATGACTTCAATTCCTCCATCCAGTTTGACCAGCGGCTCTGCCGGGAGGATCTCCAGGGCTCCATGGCCCACGCGAAGATGCTGGGAGACTGCGGTATTATTTCCCAGAAGGATGCCGCAGCCATTCAAACGGGACTGGAGGGGATCCTGGCCGACGTGGCGGCCGGGAAGGTGGAATTCACCGCTGACAACGAAGATATCCATATGAATGTGGAGACCCTGCTGACGCAGCGGATCGGGGAGGCAGGCAAGCGCCTCCATACCGCCCGCAGCCGCAATGACCAGGTGGCAGTGGATCTGCGTCTGTACTTGCGCCGGGAGATCGGGGAGATCATCGCCGGGATCTTGGATTTCCAGAAGGCCCTGGCAGAGCAGGCCAAGGCTCACCAGAAGACAGTGATGCCGGGATATACCCATCTGCAGCGGGCGCAGCCCATCAGTTTTGCCCAGCATCTGTTGGCCTACTGCCAGATGCTCTGCCGGGATGTGACCCGGCTGGAGGATTGCGGGCGGCGGATGAACCAATGCCCTCTGGGATCCGGCGCCCTGGCGGGGACCACCTACCCCATTGATCGCTGGCAGACAGCGCGGGATCTGGGCTTTGACGCCCCAATGTCCAACAGCCTGGACGGGGTCAGTGACCGGGACTATGCCCTGGAACTGCTGAGTGCCCTGTCGATCCTGATGATGCACCTGAGCCGCTTGGCGGAGGAGACGATCCTCTGGTGCAGCTGGGAGTTCAAGTTTATCGAGCTGGATGACGCCTATTCCACCGGCAGCAGTATCATGCCCCAGAAGAAGAATCCGGACGTCGCAGAGTTGGTCCGTGGCAAGACCGGCCGGGTCTACGGAGATCTGATGGCCCTGCTCACAGCCATGAAGGGCCTGGCTCTGGCGTATAATAAGGATATGCAGGAGGACAAGGAGCCTGTGTTTGATGCCGTGGACACAGTAAAAATGTGCCTGCCGGTGTTTACAGGCATGATCCGGACCATGCGGGTGCTGCCGGGGAATATGCGCGCTGCCGCAGGGCATGGCTTTATTAATGCTACCGACTGTGCGGACTACCTCACCAAAAAGGGTATGCCGTTCCGGGATGCCTACACCGCCGTAGGGAAGCTGGTCTACTACTGCACGGAGCACCACAAGGTGCTGGAGGAACTGACTCTGGAGGAGCTTCAGTCGGTATCGCCCCTATTCACGGAGGACGTGTACGACGCGCTGGACCTGGAAAACTGCATGGAACAGCGCAACAGCTACGGCGGACCGGCCATAGCGGAGACCAGCCGGCAGATTCAGGAAATCGAGACGTTTGTCCAGGAGCATACAGCATGAAGCCGGTAGTGTATATCGACGGCAGGGAGGGCACAACAGGCCTTCAGATCTATGACCGTCTGGCTGCCCGGGACGACATCGAGTTGCTCCTCATCGATGGGGAGAAACGCAAGGACACGGCGGAACGGAAAAAGCTGATGAATGCGGCGGATCTTGTGTTCCTGTGCCTGCCGGATGCTGCGGCAGCAGAGGCGGCGGAGGTGGTGGAGAACCCCCGTACCCGCATTGTTGATGCGTCTACAGCGCACCGTACCGCTCCGGGGTGGGCCTATGGGCTGCCGGAACTGTCCAAAGCCCACCGTGCAGCAATTCAGAGCAGCAGCCGGGTAGCCAATCCCGGCTGTCACGCCACGGGGCTGATTACATGTGTCTATCCGCTGGTGGTAGCCGGGGTCCTGCCCCGGGATTACCCGCTGACCTGTTTTTCCCTGACGGGATATTCCGGCGGCGGCAAACAGATGATTGCCCAGTATGAGGGGGAAAAAACAGTCGGAATGTACAGCCCGCGCATCTACGGACTGAACCTCCGCCACAAGCACCTGCCTGAAATGCAGGCGCAGAGCGGCCTGCACCATCCACCGCTATTCTGCCCGGTGGTGGATGACTACTACAAGGGAATGGCGACGACCATCTCCCTGCACAACCGTCTGCTCATCGGCAGGATCGGCGCCCAGGGGGTCTGGGAGATCCTGTCGGCGCACTACCAGGATCAGAAGGTGGTGCGGGTGGCACCCTTTGGATGGGTGGAACCCATGATTGCAGCAAATACCATGGCAGGGAAAGACGGACTGCTGTTGATCGTGTGTGGAAATGGGGAACATATTACCGTGACAGCACTGTTTGACAACCTGGGCAAGGGGGCCAGCGGCGCGGCAGTTCAGAACATGAATCTGATGCTGGAACTGGAGGAGACGGCCGGTCTGCTGCTATAGGTATGGCCGCCAGCGGGCCGCGTGGCGAAGACGGTTCTCTGCATTTCCGCTGCATATGTAAAAAACGGTGCCTCTGTTTGAGAGGATGAATGCGGGGAACGATATGGAAGGAGCGAAAGCATGAAGGAGATTGCCGGCGGCGTATGTGCCGCAAGGGGATTCCGGGCTGCCGGGATCCATGTGGGAGTCAAGACCCACAATCTGAACAAGAAAGACGTGGCGCTGATTGTCTCCGACACCATGTGTACGGCGGCTGGGGTATTTACCACCAATGTGGTAAAGGCCGCACCGGTGCTGGTGAGCAGGGCGCATCTGGCGAACGGAAAGGCCAGGGCCATTGTCTGCAACAGCGGCAATGCCAACGCCTGCGCCCCCATGGGGAAAGAAAACGCGCTGCGGATGTGCGATGCAGCAGCAAATGCGCTGGGCTGTGACAGCGACGATGTGCTGGTGGCCTCCACCGGCGTTATCGGACAGATGCTGAAGGTGGATGTGATTGAAAATGGGATTCCCCGGCTTTCCGGCCTGCTGGAGGCCAGCGCTGCTGCCAGTGATGCGGCGGCCCACGCCATCATGACCACCGACACCGTGAAAAAAGAGGTGGCGGTGGAGACGGTGATCGGGGGAAAATCTGTCAGAATCGGCGGCATCGCCAAGGGCAGCGGCATGATCCACCCCAATATGGGCACCATGCTCTGCTTCCTCACGACAGACTGTGCCATTTCATCGGAAATGATCCGTGCGGCTCTGCTGGAAACGGTGCAGGTCAGCTTCAACCACATCAGTGTGGATGGAGATACCTCCACGAACGACACCTGCATTGTGCTGGCCAACGGTATGGCGGGCAATGCGGAAATTGCGGAGAAGAACGGGGATTACAGCGTATTTGTAGAGGCACTGGAGGTCCTGTGCACCAAACTGGCACGGATGATGGCCAAGGACGGCGAGGGCGCAAAGCATCTGATCACCTGCACCGTGCAGGGCGCCGCCAGCGGGAAGAGCGCGGAAACCATCTCCAAGAGCGTGATCTCTTCCACCCTGACCAAGGCTGCCATCTTTGGCTGCGACGCCAACTGGGGCCGTGTCCTCTGTGCCATGGGGTACTCAGGAGAGACCTTTGATCCGGACAAGGTGGACGTGCATTTTGCCTCCGCTGCCGGAGAGATTGCTGTGTGCGAGCAGGGGCAGGGCCTCCCCTTTGACGAGGAACTGGCCAAGAAGATCTTGACAGAGGACGAGGTGGAGATCCTCATCCGGATGGGCGAGGGGGATGGCAGCTGCACCTGCTGGGGCTGCGATATCACCTACGATTATATCAAAATCAACGGCGACTACAGAACTTAAAACCAGGGGAGAGCAGGCTCGCCCTTGAGCGCCCATCGCCAGTGTGTGCACTGGCGCAGCGCCGCCGCTCTGGGGCGCTGCGTCGAGGTGTTTTTGTCAGACACATATTCTGGCAAAAATGATTGGATGTTCAGAACTTCTTCCTTAAAAGTAATTAAGAGAAGGAAGCGCAATAGTGAGGTATGCCATGGAATTTTCCTATGCCGACCGGGCGCAGGTGCTGGTGGAAGCCCTGCCCTATATCCAGACCTACTATCAGAAGACCGTGGTGGTCAAATATGGCGGAAATGCTATGATCTCAAAGGACTTGCGCCGGGCGGTGATTAGTGATATCATTCTTCTCAAGTTGGTTGGCATCAATGTGGTGGTGGTTCACGGCGGCGGACCGGAAATCAACGCCATGCTGCAAAAAACCGGAAAAGAGAGTCGCTTTGTCAATGGCCTGCGCTACACGGATCAGGAGACCATGGATATTGTCCAGATGGTGCTGTGCGGCAAGGTGAACAAGGATTTGGTGGCCACATTGAACCGCGCCGGCGGCAGCGCCATGGGGCTGTGCGGCCTGGACGGCAGCATGCTGCGGGCCAAACGGCGCATGGAGGACGGACTGGACTACGGGCTGGTGGGCGAGGTGGTGTCTGTGGACCCAAAGCCAATCACAGATGTCATTGCCGACGGGTTTATCCCGGTGATCTCTACGGTGGCCCAGGGGATGGATGCGGAGACCAGCTACAATGTCAACGCCGATACCGCCGCAGCAAAGATCGCTGTGGCGCTGGGGGCAGAGAAGCTGATCCTTCTGACCGATGTGCGGGGGCTGTTGCGGAATCAGAAGGATGAGAGCACCCTGATCTCCCAGGTGCGGGTATCTGATGTGCCGGCGCTGGTACGGGACGGGATCGTCTCCGGCGGCATGATCCCCAAGGTGGAGTGTTGCGTGGAGGCGGTGCGCAGTGGTGTCCGCCGCACCCATATTCTGGATGGCCGCATTCCCCACTCCATTCTCATTGAGGTGTTGAGCCATGCGGGGATCGGTACCATGATCTGGTGAGGAAAAGCGGCCGCTTCGCTTGCAAGTGAAACTTTCGCCGCTTTTGGTGAATAAAAAACCTGTGTGCCAGGCAGAAAGGAAGGCGTTCCATGAATTTTGAGGAGATTAAGGCCCTGGATGAGCAGTATGTTCTGCAGACCTATGGGCGGAATCCTGTGGCGATTGACCACGGAAAAGGGGCGACCCTCTGGGATTCTGAGGGGAAGGAGTACATCGATTTTACCTCCGGCATCGGCGTATGCTCTCTGGGCTATGCCAATGAGACCTGGGCCAGGGCAATCTACGACCAGGCAATGAAGGTGGGCCATATCTCCAACCTGTTCTACACAGAGCCCTATGTGAAGCTGGCGGAGAAACTGGTGAAGGGCAGCGGCATGGCCGGTGTATTTTTTGGGAACTCCGGTGCCGAGGCCAATGAGGGTATGATCAAGCTGGCCCGGAAATACTCCTTCGATAAGTACGGCAAGGGCCGCGCTGTGATCATTACCCTGAACAACTCTTTCCACGGCCGCACCATCACTACGCTGAAAGCTACCGGCCAGGATCACTTCCACGAATTTTTCTTCCCCTTTACCGAGGGATTCCGTTATGCTGATGCCAACAACATCGACAGCGTCAAAGCCCAGGGGGGCGACGATGTCTGTGGTGTGATGATGGAATTGATCCAGGGAGAGGGCGGCGTCAACCCGCTGGACAGCGCCTTTGTCCAGGCAGTGGCGCAGCTGTGCGCACAGCGGGACTGGCTGCTGCTCATTGACGAGGTGCAGACCGGCATCGGCCGCACAGGAAGTCTGTTTGCCTACCAGCAGTTCGGTATTCAGCCCGACGTAGTGACCTTTGCCAAAGGCATCGCCGGAGGGCTGCCGTTTGGCGGGTTCCTTGCCAATGAGAAGTGCAGAGACGTGCTGGGGAAGGGGACCCACGGCTCCACCTTCGGCGGCAACCCCATGGCTGCTGCAGGGGCCAATGTGGTAATGGATGCCATGACGCCGGAATTTCTCCGGGAGGTGGCGGAGAAAGGGGCCTACCTGCGGGAAAAAATTGCCGCCTTCAACAGCCCCTATGTTTCTGGCATCCGGGGAATGGGCCTGATGATCGGTGTCGGGATCCAGGGCATGACCCACACGGAGATGAAGGACAGGTTGATGGCGGAGGGGCTGTTGTGCCTTACAGCAGGGAAGGATACGCTCCGGCTGCTGCCGCCGCTGGTGATTACAAAGAATGAGATCGACCGGGGGCTTGCCGTCATGGCAAAAGTGATGCAGTAATGCGGCGCTGCCGCAGAATCAGCAAACCGCGCAGGAAGCTTGCTTCCTGCGCGGTTTGCTGATGTCAGTGCTTGAACCTTTCCGCTAAAAAGTACATGTCATTTGCCGGGCAAAAGCCGCCGCGCGGCCGGCGACTCCAGGAAGTTTCAGAAGGCTTCCTGCGTCATTGGCAGTTTCCATAAGACAGAAACGGGGCGGAAGATAGAAGCTCTTATTCATATTCAGGGCAGAGATTAGCTGCTGTGCCACCAGATCCCCGCCGGAATAGCCGGATACCACCAGACCATAGAGCCGCTTATCGTAGAAGCGGGTGCGGCGGTATAGCGCGGTGAGCCGGTTAACGCAGGCTGTAAGATTGGCGGAAAGGGCGTCGTTGTAGTTGGCACAGAGCATCACCAGCGCGTCACAGTCAAGAACAGCCGGGAAAACCTCCTCGGTCATTACCCCTCCATAGAAGCACCCGCCGTTCTCTCCGTAGTGGAGACAGGCGGAGTAGCTGCAGCCAATGCAGTCCATTACCGTACCATTGCGCAGGCCAAACTCCCGGATTTCGATGTCCGGCAGATTCCGGCGCACCAGATCCCACAGGGCCAGCGTGTTGGAGGTGGCACGGGAGGAGGCGTGGAGGGCAACCAGATGCCGGATGGGGGGCAGAGGCGCATGCCCGTCCAGCCGCTCTGCCAGATCCCGGAGAGCCGCGGCATAGGCGGCGGCTTCGTTGAGGCCGGACAGTTCCGCCTGGGTGCGGAAGTTCTGAAGGGAACCGGTGGCCTCCACCAGGGGACGGCCAATCAAAGCACAGCCGGCCATGTTGGCTGCCAGAGCCAGTGTCCTGGCCACACTCTTGGTGTAGAACTCCCCGTGACCGGTTACTACCAGGGCGGCGGTGCAGCCCTCCAGCAGCAGGGGGGCTCCCCGCAGACGGCGCAGAATGCGGTAGTATCCCTCATTGCAGCCGCACGCATCCAAGGCAACAGCAAACAGCAGATGAGTGGAAGACAGATGGTCCGCATTCCCCACATATGTATGGGGAATTCCGTCCAACGCAGCTTCCAACTGACCGCGGAGAACAGTACTATAGCCGTTTTCCGGCAGAATCACAGTGAGGGCCATGGCACATACCTCCCCAATCGGGCAGTGGATTCAGGAAATGGAGCGAAGCTTTTCCGCGGTCTCCCGGATGCGGGAGAGCAAAGCTTCCGGCAAGGGCAGCTGTTCGACGGCGATGCCGGCGGGGGTGAGACGATTCTTGCATCCCATGAACACACCGTCCAGATAGATCGAGGAACAGTGCCATGCGCCGCGCAGTGTCAGCAGGAGAGAAAGCGCGCCGCTGCTGAGGGCCGGCGCCACATAGGGCTTGAAGCCCAGAACACGCATTTCCAGGTTGGCATGGGCGGTTTTTTCCGTTAATTCCCGGGAAATAACGTCGTCGTAACGGGCGATGGAGTTGGCCACTACCAGATCCTCTCCATGGGGACCGAAGGTCCGCCCCTCTGTGAGAAAGGCCGCAAAGCGGCTGTCCCGTTTGGCATAGTAAGCAGCTCGGGCGTTCATGACCCCCAGGCCGAAGCCGCGGACCTGCCGGGTCGAAAGCCCCTGGAAGTCGAGCAGGCCGGCCTCGTCCCGGTTGCTTTCGAAAAGGGCCGCCCGGCAGAGAGGGTCCACCGGGTCGCTGACCACGCAGAAGAGGCCGCGGAAGTGCTCTGCGCGGGCTTGACGGGCATAAGATGTCACAAGCTCCCGATTCAGTTCGTACTGTGCCATCCGCACGTCACCGGTTTTAATTGCTGTATCGGGTACAAAGCGGGAGGCGCAGAAGAGAAATACGTCGCAGTGGAACAGGTCAGCCGGTTCTACGATCTCCACAGCGGGCATGGCGTCGTAGTCCCAGGGCAGGGCGATCTGCTCCATTTCAAAGGCCCAGCGCTGGGCGAATCCCGGGCGCACGTCACAGATCCCGATGGAGGCGATGCAGTCTGCGCCCAGCAGACGCAATCCTGTCAGCAGGGTGCTGCCTACATCCCCCAAGGCCAGCAGGTTTACCCGCTTTTTCCCAGGGGGGAGCAGCGGGGAGAGCAGCGTTTGCCATTCCGGGTGCTCCAGGTTTACCGCGGAGACCCGGCCGGCCGCAATGGCGGCCAGAAGAGCGCTGTCTGCCGGCACCTCCGGCCAGCGTTCCGTCAGCGTCTCCACGCTTTCCCGGTCCGTCAGAAGGCGGGGGTGGGAGACAGCGAAGGCATCCCGCCCCTGGAGCGGCGGACGACGGAAGAGATAAACTGCCGGCTCACCCTCCGGCAGGGCGGGGAGGGAGCGAAAAGGAAGATCGCCCAGATGGGAACAGAACACATGAGCATTGTCGGTATAGTAATACATAGACACCTCCAAGGGGACAGTCAGATAACGATGCGCACAGCACTCTTCATTCGCTGGAGCATCTCGATATCATTTCCCAGGTAGCTGGAGGCCACCCGGTTCAGATCATAGGCCATACAGGGCCCCTTGTCCGGGCACATGGGCAGAAGGACGGCCTCGCTGAGACGGTTGAGGGTCAGGTTCCGTGCATACAGGGCACGGTACTCGGTCTCCAGTGCCAGCAGAATATCACGGGCGTTGTTGAGACAGCACAGGGAGAGCTGATAGGTGGAGCCGTCGGCGCAGTCCTCTGTGTACTCCGGGGCGGCATAGGGCAGGATCCGGGTCACAGAGGGGCGTAGCCCTCCGGCGGGCGGGGCAGAGCGGCGGACCGTGTCCCCGCCGATAAAGGGGTAGAGGGTGGACTCGGTGAATTTCAGACGGAGGTTCGGCAGATCATAGACGCTGTCCACATTGATGCCCATCTGGGCCATAATATCCCGGCCCATGCCTGTAAGATAGCCCACCAATACCTGACGGATCGGCACGTGCTCCTTCTGAAGGAGAGGGGCGATCCGGGCAATACGCTTGCCATCGTGGAGCATGTCATCCACCAGGATCACCGGACGGTTAAAAGAGCGGATGGTTTTCGCCTGGTTCTCCAGGGAGGCATAGCCGGGGAAGGTCTCAATGGAGAACGAGGAGAGGTCCGGTTCATAGACCTTATCCGTATGGAGGGCTTTGGTGACAGTGTTGGGGATTACCACACCGCGCAGAATCTTGCCGAAGGGGACGCAAAGATTTTCCCCCAGCGTCCTGGGAACAGTGGGTACCGGCGGCACATTATTGCAGGTGGTGATTTTCTCCACCAGACGGTGGTGGAGGATTTCCGTGGACAGTGGGAGCACCAGGTTGCCGGGATAAAAGCCGGTGAGAACCCGCTGAAGACGGCGGTGAGCAGTGGCCAGAGCCGCCTGGACCCGGGACGTTTCCAGCAGCGGGGGCTTGACCACCGTGCCCATATTTTTGGTGAGGACAATCGGGTTGCGCATATCCACGGCTAAAATCTCACGCGCGTCAATCTGAGCGGGAAGAAAGCCCTGGAGCGTCAGAGCCTCCCGGACATAGGGCGGACAAGATCCGTCGGGGGAGGCAAAAAAGGCGTAGGTATGCTCCCGGCGCAGCGCATAGGTCAGCGCCTCGGTGAGCAGCAGCTGACAGATTTCTGCCTGCCGGGGGCCGGATGGGACAAAGAGGCAGGAGATGGCGAGAATGCGGCCTCCGGCGTTCTGCCGGATATGGTCGGAGAGGGGGGCGCTGTCCAGACGGGCAAAGAGGGAACGGGCGTCCAGACACTGCATGGCCACAAACCCCAGAACGGCAGGCTTTTTCAGCCGCTGAAGGGTGAGGACCATATCGCCCTGCCGCTCCATCCAGCGCAGCAGATCGCCGGAGAGCTCCCGGCTGCCGGAGAGGTGCTGCCGGAGATAGCCGGCCATCCCCTCGTTCATGCCCGGATGGATCTGGAAGGAGAGCCCTTCGGTCTGGAAGACGGGCTTGTTCGGAGGTTCCCGCAGATAGAGGTTGTGGTGATAAATATACTCCTGGGCCACCGGGTCCACCAGATTGGAGATATCCCGGTTCAGATCCACCGCCTGACGGATCCGGGTGGAAGAGATGTCCTCCAAGTGGGTGGGAAGGGAGAGCTCAAAGATGCTTCCGGTGATGGCAGAGTAATCCACCCGGCCGCCGCGGCTGCCCTCCGCGCTGCGGCGGAAAATGATGTGGGGGAAGGAGTGGATGGAATCGGGCTGGGGGAGGGCGCGGTAGGAGGAAGCATTTTCCACCACATCGCTGCCCACCACGATATAAACCTCCTTGCCGGAGAAGGTCTGGCGCAGACGGTGCAGATCTGCGGGATTTGCGATATTGACGGGAAAATCTTCCGGGAAAATATGGACGTGGAAGAGATCGGCGGTGGAGATGGAGGCGATGCGGCGCCGGATGCGATGGGGCTGAGTTTTCTTGGACCAGCTGAACTCGTCGATGGCCAGCATTATCTCGAACCCCATGTCCCGGATGGCGGTGACGATGGCCTTATGGCTGCGGGTAAAGGGGTCGAAAGTGCCGGGGAAGAAGGCAATTTTCTCGCCGGTTTGAAAGCGGAAGCCTCCGTGGGTCAGCTCCTGCTCCTTGATAAAGCGATAGATGCGGCTCAGGGCTGCGGCCCGGTAATAGAAGGTCAGGTCGCCGCTGCCATCCTCCTTCATCAAAAAGAGAATCTTCTGCGCAGCCAGGGAGAACGCGCGGCGTTTTTCGTGGCCGCTGAGGATCTGGGAACCAAAGACACAGTCTCCCAGCACCAGCAATGCCTCCTGCCGGACGCTTTCGCTGGTGGCGGCCAAACCTTTCATCATCATGCCCAGCAGCCGTTCCCTGCGTCCGCGGAAGACCTCGTCCTGCTCCGGAAAACGCTGACGATAGGGCTCGTAGTGCTCGTAGAGCACGCCCACCGTGCTGAGCACTGCCGCGGCCAGACGGCTGCTGGAGCTGGCCAGAGAAT
Organism: uncultured Oscillospiraceae bacterium; assembly: GCA_944386995.1. Lineage (GTDB taxonomy): Bacteria > Bacillota > Clostridia > Oscillospirales > Oscillospiraceae > CAJFPI01. The sequence goes on along the minus strand of CALXDF010000034.1, from coordinate 20,298 downwards.
TTTCCAGATCCCGGATACGTTCCTCCAGCTGCTCCGGCGGCAGATAGAGATAAAAACGGCCTAGATAGGCGGGAATATATTTGGAAAACTCCTGCTGCCCCAGCTCCAGCCCACGGGTCAGCTCCACAGAGACCTCGTTGCGCTGGTCGTGGCTGAGAAGAGGCGCCAGATCCAACAGAGCAAATCCGGCGGTGCGCCGGACGGTGACTTGCTCGCTGACCATCAGCAGGTTGCACAGGTGCGTTGCAATGTGCAGCAGGTGGTAGCCATGGTCAATGCGGGCAAAAGCTGTCAAGATCCGGATGTTGGCCTTTTTGATGATCCAGGGGGTGGCGGCTTTCAGATTTTCAAGAAAGATTTCGGAGATATCTTCATCCTCCAGCCCGCCCACCGCGTCGTCCTCCGGCAGACCGCGCTGGCGCAGCAGAATTCGCTCGCGCAGAACGGCCAGACTGCCGTTGTCCTGCGCGGAGAGAGCGGAGACGGCGTCCAACAGAGATGCTGCATCAGTGGATCTGGGCAGCAGTGTATCCAGCACTTCCAGTGCGGCGGCCCGGACGGACAGGGAGCGGCGCCGGGAGAGAACTGTGGCGAAGCGTTCCAATGTATGCTGCTGCCCGGCGCTGCACAGTTCCAGCGGCAGGGAGGTGGCCGTGTCCAGCAGCGTAAATGCGGAGGTATCGTCCAGCTTCTCCGGTGCAGCATAGAACCCCAGACACAGGTCCAGAAAGGCGCGCTGCTCCGCCCCCTGGCTATTGCCTACCAGAGTGGCGATGACCCGCTTGAGGGTGTAATTGATCCAGCGCTTGTGCTGTACCAGCAGCTTATGGTCGGGGTAGAGGATTTTCCGCAGATATGCCTCCGCCAAATCCAAGGCCGTGCGCTCCCGGGAATCAGGCGTATGATGGGGGGGGACTTCCTTGGTATAGCCGGCGTGGAAATGGGCCAGGATCTCGCCCATGAGCTCGGCGGCCTGACGGCGGATATCCCCTTCCTTGTGCATGAGCTGCTCGTACAGAAAGGCGAGCATCTGCTCCTTCTGGGCAGTGTTGAGATAGATGGAATAGGTGGAGAAGATGCTGAGATAGGCCCGCAGCCGCATCCAGTTGGTTTCCCCCCGGGCCTCCTCCATGATGGCTGCAAAACTGCTTTGGTCGCTGAGACGGTGCATCAGCCGCAGATTGTGTTCCACCCCCGCAAATTTCATGGCGGTGATGACCTGCTGGGATTCCATCAGGGCCACATCCTTTGCCGGGGTGGGGGACAGCCGTCGGCCCCGGAGCGTCACATCCACGCCCCGCTCGGCCATATAATCCTCAAAATCCCGGAGCTTGGCATAGACAAACTGGTAGCGGGTGCGCTTGGCCTGGTCCACATTGTCCAGCTTGGCTAGAATGACGTCGAAAGCCTCTGCCAGGGAATAGAGATGGGTCACCTCACCGCCGTCGGCCCTGCGCTCCTGCTTGACACGGAAGTCTGCGTAGATCAGCAGCAGAGACTCCACAGAGAGGTTCTCCAGTTCCAGATCCCAGACCGAGTGGTTGGCTGCAATATGACCGATATGGGGGATCCGGCGATGCCGGAACCATTGATCGGTGTAGTAATAGTGAAGATAGGGCACTCGTTCGCCGGGGCGGCAGCCAAATTTTCCAATATCATGGCCGATAGAACTGCCTGACACCAGGGCCAGATCCACCGGGAAACCGGAACGGAGCAGATCGCGGGCCGCAGACATGGCGACAAAGTGTACTCCTGCGATGTGTTCAAGGGTTCGGAAAGAGGTGGCTTCCAGGCCCAGGCGCATCATTTCATAGACAAATTCCCGGCGGTAGGAGCGGGCGAAGCGGAGATAGCAGTCCCGGTAGTGGCTGCCTGCCAGCTCTTCCTCGGGAAGAAGCTGGATGTCCAGCAGAGGGTCCAGGGGAAAGCGGGTACGCTCGTCGTCAAAGAGGACCTGCAGCAGTGAGAGGAAAAAGAAAGTACCCGGGGCATAGGCCCGGCGCAGCGGTTCGGTTTCGGTGCTGGGGAACATAACGGCTGCGGCATACTGATAGGTGCCCAGCAGCCAGCCCTCCTCCGGAGGAGGACAGAGCAGGTCCAGGGTGTCCCGGCATGACTTCAGCACGGCTGTACAGGTGAGACGGCCGGCAGTGGTGCTGAGCAATTCCTCCAGGCGCTGGAGATATCCCTGCTCCAAGAGAAGGGCTGCGACGCCCCCCCGGTCCTGCCGCAGGACCGAGGCGGCGGTTTTGGTGGACAAATGCCGCAGCAGTTGCGCATAAAGTTGGCGGGCCCGCTTTTTGTACATGGAGAGCAGCTCCTTTCCGGAAAGGCGTCCTGATACTATGTATTATGCTACAGCCCCGGCTATTTCGCAAGGGAAAATCAGGATTGCGCCGCTTTTGGGAGGCGGCAGACGTGTTGTTCCGTGTGCGAATTTTTTTGCAGCACTCGCCGCAAAAATATGGTTGCAAGTTCTGAGAAGAACCGATATAATGAAAAAGAACGAAAAGATGGGCCGGATAGCATTTGAGATGTGCAGGAGATTGAGAGATTATGTTAACTGTTGAACGTATGGGTGAGATTTACAACCTGCTCCAGCAGAACGGTGTAGTTCGGGTGGACGAGCTGGCCGGTCGGTTCCAGGTCAGCGAAATGACCATCCGCCGGGATCTGGAAAAGATGGAGCGGGAGGGGCGGCTGATTCGGTGTCACGGCGGTGCGGTGCAGAAGATGGAGATTACCCGGGACCAGGGATTTGACAACCGCGCCTCCCTGAATTTGGATGCCAAGATGCGCCTGGCACGGTACTGCTTCGACCATTATATCCAGGAGAACGCCGTGATCTATCTGGACGCCGGCTCCACGGTGCTGGAGCTGGCAAAGCTGCTGTCCAATGTGCCGGGGCTGACAGTGGTGACCAATGATGTGATCATTGCCGGCGCCTTGGTCAACAGCAATATGGATGTATTTATCCTGGGAGGCAGTATCCAGCGCTCTCTGGGGTGCATCCATGGGCACACGGCGGAGAGCCAGCTGGAGAACTACCGGGTGGATGTGGCCTTTGTCAGCAGCCTTTGCGCGGATGATGTGTTTGACGTGTTCGCCGCCACAGAGAGCAAGGTTTATTTCCGGCGCAAGCTCCTGACTTGTGCGCGGCAGACTTTCATGATGCTGGATGCTTCTAAGTTCCACCGGCAATCCCTGTTCAAGATCAACAATCTGGCTGACTATTCGGCCGTCATTACCGATAAGGAGCTGCCTGAGGAGCAGGCGGCGCAGGCGGTTCAGGCGGGGATCGAGTGGGTCACGGTGTAAGAGCGAGCGGAGGGTTTGACAATGCAGTTTACAGGGATCAAGGCGGTGCTGTTCGATCTGGATGGGACAATCCTGGATACAGCGGGGGACATTTGCGCCGCGGCCTGTCACGCGGTGGCCGCAGCGGGGCTCCCGCCATTTCGGACAGAGGATTTCCGCAGTCTCATCGGCTATGGAATCCGCAGCATCTATGAGACGATCGTTCCGGCAGGCACGCCGAAAGATGTGATGGAGCGGGCACTGGCGGAGCATTTGCGCTACTATCCGGAGCACTGCACTGAGCAGACCTGTTTTTACCCGGGGGCGGAGGAACTGCTGGAGACGCTGGCGGCCCGGGGAATCCTGCTGGCGGTAATCACCAACAAGGTGGAGGACACTGCGGTAAAAATAGTCCGCCACTACTGTGCACAGATTCCGTTTCGCGAGATCTGGGGCAACAATGGGGCGCGTCCTTTGAAACCGGATGCCCAGGTCGGGGAAATGGCCTGCCAGGCCCTGTCAGTTTCACCGGAGCAGGTCCTATACCTGGGCGATGGGGATGCGGACATGCGCTTTGCACGGAATGTGGGATTCGGCGCGGTTGGTGCGGCCTGGGGCTACCGCAGCAGGGCGGTCCTGGTGGAGAACGGGGCGCAGGTGCTGCTGGACAAGCCGATGGACCTGCTGGGATTGCTGGCGGAATAGAAGATCGATCTTGCGAGGGGCGGTTTTATAGGACCGCCCCTCATTTGCTGCTTGCGGGCAGAAGGATGGGATATGATTTGACCGCGGCTTCCAGGAAGAGCAAGCAGACCGGAGCGGGCGGCTGCCAGGGGGCGGTTGAATCGGCAGCGCGTCTGCCGCAGTACTGGAGCAGCGAATGCCGGTCCGGGCATAGAAAAAGAAAAGCCAGGACAGGTACAGCCTGTCCTGGCTTTTCACCAGTCGCGGGAAGGAATATGCTGATAAAGAAGGCCGCAGTCGGCCTGAAAGGCCTGGTAGTGCTCTGCGAAAGCCGCTGCGGGCTCCTCCGGCTCTACAATCTGGTGAGCGGAGGCGTGAGCAGACAGATAGGCTGCAAGATCGGGGATCAGGCCGATCTGATTGGCCCCCAGCAGGGCGGCTCCCTTGGCGGAGACCTCTGGCGTGTCGTTGAGATGATAGGGTATCCGCAGGTAATTTGCGCGGCTCTGGACCCAAGTGCCAAAGCGGGTATCTCCGCCGGCGGCCACAATGCACTGCGGCGCGGGGACGCCCAGAGCTTCCAAATCGGTCAGGATGCTTCGATAGGCGCAGCTGAGTCCCTCTACCACTGCCCGGGCCATATCGCTGATGGTACACTCGGGAGAGAAGTGCAGGAAATGTCCTTGGGTATCCATGGACCAGTAGGGGTAGCGGGCGCCGCCTACATAGGGCAAAAACATCAGTCCCCGGGCAAAGCAGGGAGAGGCGTCAACCGCCCGGATAAAGTCCTCCATGGACCAGCCGGGGGCAAGCTTCTCGCAGAACCAATCAAAGAGCCGGGCGCTGGACATAAGCGGGGCGTTGTTGCACCAGCGGCCGGGCAAGGCATATCGGGAGAGATAGAGCCGTGCATGCGCCCTGGGGCGGTCCGACACACAAGCCAGCCCGCCGGCGGATCCGCCGATGTCCAACATCTGCTCCGCGCCGGTAATGCCGTTGCCAAGGGCTGCGCACAGCGAGTCCATGGATCCGACGGCCACGGGAATCCCTGCCGGAAGCCCGGTGACAGATGCGGCCTCCGGCATAACCGTCCCCACTGCTTCCCAGCAGTTTTTGATGGCGGGGAGCTTTGCTGGACTGATGCCGAAAAAGCGGCACAGATCCTCGTCCCACGTCAGCGCTGCGCCCCGGGGGTCGTGGAGGGCGGTCAAAGAGGCACGGGAGGCATCCATGGTCCGCTGCCCGGTGAGACGTGCAGCCACATAGCCGTTGCTGAAGAGGAAACAATCGGTGGAAGCGTAGGCCTCGCTCTGCTGGTCACGGAGCCAGCGGATCCCGGGGGCCATGATACCACTGCCGAAAAGGTTGGCACAGGAGCGGTGAAAGACATACTGCCCGTCGCAGTCTTGAAAAAGCTTCCCCATATAAGCACAGGGGGCAGTATTGTAGTAGAGCATCACCGGGGTGGTTTGCCGGAGGGCACGGTCTACACCGACAAAGGCATTATAGCCCGAGAAGGAGACACAGGCCACCCGGGACAGCTCCGCCCGGCCTGCCAGTTCCGGCAAGGCTGAGAGCAGGGCCTGCCACCACCCCTCGGCGGTAACGGACGCTCCAGGCGGCGCGTAGCCCCGGCGCACGCTGCACAACTGCTCCATGCGGTCTGTGTACAGCACAGCTTTTAGAGAGGAGGTGCCCAGGTCAACCCCCAGGATCAGAGGAGAAGCGACCATGGTTACTTGGTGGCCAGCAGACGGCCGCCGATCCGGGCGGCTGCCAGAATGGCGTTGCGCATCTGCTGGTGGCCGGCAATGCCCTGGTAGGCGATGTCATAAGCAGTACCGTGGGCCACAGTGGTGCGGATGAACGGAAGACCGCCGGTAATCACCACGGAGGGGTGGTAGTGCTCCATAGCCTTCACGGGGATGTTTGCAGTATCGTGGAAAAGGAAGATGATGCCGTCATAAACGCCCTGAGTGCCTTTGATATAGATGGCATCGGCGGGGACGGGGCCATCCACCTTGCAGCCCAATTCCTTGGAGGCTGCCTCAATGGCGGGAGTCAGGATATCCAGGTCCTCGCGGCCCATGGAGCCGCCGTCGCTGGCGTGGGGGTTGAAGCCGGACAGCGCAAGCTTGGGCGCCGCGAGGCCCCACTGCTGGAGCGTCTTATAGGCGGTGACAATGGTCTGTTCAATGAATTCCGGGGTGATCTTCTCAATTGCCTGACGCAGGGCAATGTGCGAGGTGGCCTGGAAAATATAGCAGCCGGCCTGTTCGATCACGGCAAAGGACTTGGGGACGCCGGCCAGTTTGGCATAGAACTCCGTAGCACCAACGCAGGGGAGCCCTGCCTTTTTCATAGCCTCCTTATTACAGGGGGCGGATGCAGTTGCGTCAATCTTGCCGTCGGAAATCAGGGCGTAAGCTTTTTCCATATAGGAGATGGCGGCGCGACCGTTGCCCACGTCCATAACGCCGGGCTGAAATTCATAGTCCAGAGGAAGGTCGATTACATTGACTGTATCGGTGGAGCAGACGGCGTCAGCCGGGTCTTCGATAATCTGTACGCGCTGGTTAGAGCCGATTGCGGCTACAGCTCTCTCCAGAGCGGTCTTGCTGCCGATGACAACGGGGCGGCAGACGTCGTAGACAGACTGCTCTGTCAGGCTCCGGCAGACGATCTCTGGACCGATCCCGGCGGGATCGCCCATGGTAATGCCGATGGTTGGGATTTTAGTTGCTGCCATAAGATGTGCCTCCAAACATAAATTAGGATAAGAATTTGTTCAAATGAGGGAATTCCCCTGAAGCGGAATGTTCATATCTGTGAAATCAATTATAAAACGCTTTTCAGAAAAAGACAATAGCCAGTGCACAATCGAAAGAAAATTGGCAAACTGCACAAATTATAAAGGGAGGTCAGTGTAAATTGACAAGAAAAATTGAATTTTTGAAAAAACTGAAAAAAGGACTGGACAAGATGGGGGGGAATGAGTATAATGTAGGCGAAGTCAAACACAAAAGAACAAAAATCAACACGGCGCACGCGCTGTATTACAAGGAGGAGAAGACAAATGCAAAGTTCCATGTCGTCCGTCGGTAAGTCCATTCGGATGAACCGCATTTTCAAGGAGGATGGCCGGGCAGTCATGGTGGCCATCAACCACGGCCTGGGAATGGGGCCTATTCAGGGGATTGAGCACATGGGGGAGATTCTGGACAAGATCATTCCCGAGAATCCGGATTCCCTGACGATCCACAAAGGCAACGCGATCCGCTTCCAGGATCATTTCGCCGGGAAGACCGCTCTGGTGCTGAAGGCCAGCAATATTACCCGTCATTTCGGCCCCTATGAGATCCCCGTTGCCACCGCCCAGGAAGCGGCCCAGTTGGGGGCGGACGCCATTGCCGTGGGCCTGAGCCTGTGCGATGAGTTTGAAAAGGAGTCCATCATGAATGCTGCCGCCATGGTGGAGGCTGCTGAGAAGGTGGGGATCCCCACGGTAGCCCACAGCTATCCCAACGGCAACCTGATTCCCAATGAGGAGCGCTATACCCTCAAGCATGTGGGGTATGCCACCCGCGTGGCGCTGGAGCTTGGCATCGACATCATCAAAACCTTCTGGACTGGCTCGGAGAAGACCTTTGCAGAGGTGGTGAAGCTGGGGTCTCCGGCCAAAGTTGTGATCTCCGGCGGTCCCCGCTGCGACACGCTGAGAGAGTGCTTTGAGATGACCTATCAGGGCATGCAGGCCGGTGCCAGCGGCATCACCTATGGCCGGAATATCTGGCAGCATGAGTACCCTGATGCGGTTCTGCGGGGCCTGGTGGCGATCATCCACAAAAATGCTTCTGTGGACGAGGCCATGCAGATTGCAGAAGACTGCGCCGGTACCCATCTGGAGTAATCCCGGGGGGCCACTGCACGGGAGCATCAATTGGAGAAAAGCCGTTCGGTCCGATGGGCCGGACGGCTTTTTGACTGCGGAGGAAGTGTGGCGCTCCAGGACAGAAAAACGCCCGAGGATTGTTTCCTCGGGCGTTTTGAACAGTTCGGGGATCTTGCCGCTGATCGTTATTGCAATGTTTCCCAGCCTGGCCAGGCATCCGCCTCGCCCCGGTGACAGTATGCCATATACTCCTCCACCTGAGGCCGAGTGGGCATCGAGGCGGCACAGGACTTTCCGGAAATGGTCAGAGAGGCGGAGGCTGCGCCGTAGCGAAGGGCCTCTTCCACGCTGCTTCCCTGGACAATGCGGGAGATGAACGCGCCGGCAAAGGAATCGCCAGCCCCCAGAACTTTGTACAGATGAGCAGGATAGATGTCGCCATGGAGCACGGCGCCGTCTTTCAGATATACATTGGATCCGTCCTCGCCCCGCTTGATGCAGACCATGGAGGGAGCGTGCTGAAGCAGGAGACGGGCAGTTTTGGCATCATCGCTGTTGCCAGGCTGGTAAAGCCGCTCCACGATGTCCAGCTCCTCCCGGGTGCCAAAAATCAGGTCGGACTTGGTAGCAGCCATCCAGCAGTAGAGGGCGGCCTCATCGAGGGATTTCCAGGCGCTGGGGCGGTAGTCCGGATCGAAGATCACCCGCACATTGTTGCGCCGGGCATATTCAATGGCAAGGAGGACGGCCTCGCGGGCAGGACTGGTGCCCAGAGAGGCGCCGGAGAACAGCAGAGCCTTGAACTGGGCGATGAAGGACTCATCCACATCCTCCATGGACAGATGCAGGTCGGCAGGGTCTGTGCGATAGAAGAAATAGTTGATGCTGCCCTTCTCCGGCTGTTCTGCCACAGCCAGACTGTGGCGAATTCGGGGGTCGTCAACATCGGTCATGTGGGAGACGTCTACGCCCTGACTGTCCAGATAGTATTTGACATACTGGCCAAAGTGATCCTGGGAAGCCTTGCTGAGGAAAGCGACATCTATGCCCATTTTTGCCATCTGGACGGCGGTATTGGCGGGAGAGCCGCCGATATACTTTGTAAATGAGACAACCTGATTCATGGGGCCGAACTGGTCGGGAAACAGGTCAACCCCGGACCGGCCCATGGCCAACACATCGCGGGGCTTGCTCTGATCAAACTGTAAATGCTCCATCTTTTTCTGCTCCTTTTTCCTCAGAAGCACATTGCCCGCATCGGAATGACAGGCAGTGTACTATGGATTGCCTCCATTATACGACGGCGTGTGAAAAATGTCCAGAGAAAAAGTTTGAAAACGTTCAGATCAAAAATATATTGTGCGATACGATCAAAAAGAAGAAAAAAATTTATTGACATTAACAAAAATGAAAGGGAATAGCAAGAACATGATTGACGAAATGGAAAATCAATAGTAAACTTGCATGTAAGCTCATGTGATTTCTTGTTTGATTATGATGAATCAGACCAATAAGAAGCAGAGAATCAAACATGGAAATGGAACAGAGCGAAACAAATCATAGAAAAGAGGACTAGACATGAAGAAATGGATTGCATTTTTGCTGGCTGCATCCATGGTGTTTGCCATGGTAGCCTGCGGCGGCAACACCACAAACAATGCTGGTACCAATAATGGCGGGACCAACAACAGCAGCACCGGGGACGAGGGGAGCGCAGCTTCCGGAGAAACGGTGAAGATCGGTCTGGTCACCGCTGTGACTGGCTCCAACAGTCTGGTGGGCGAAGAGGCCCAGGAGGGGGCTCAGCTGGCCATTGATGAGATCAACGCTGCCGGCGGCGTCAACGGCCAGCAGCTGGAGCTGGTAGTCGCCGATGAAGTGGACAACCTGGAGATGTCCGTGCTGGCCACCCAGGAGCTCTTGGCAAACGACGAGATCGTCGGTATCATCGGCAGCATGTACTCCACCTACAATATTGCGGCCATGCCCTCTGTGGCCGAGGTAGGCGTGCCCTATCTGGCCATGGGCTCCTCCTCCGGCGTGTCCAACGAGAAGAATCCCTACACCTGGCAGGATCGTCCTCTGGACACCGCTCAGGGCGCCGTGCTGGCTGACTATGTGGTCAATGAGTTGGGATGCACCAATCCTGCAATTATGCACTCCACCCAGAGTGCACTGCAGTCCCTGGCTGATCAGACCATCGCTGCCTTTGAGAATCTGGGCGTGGAGATTGCGGACAGCAATATCTTTGCCTTCCCGGAAGACGAGTCCAACTACTCCCCCTACATCTCTCAGATTATGGCTGGGGACTATGACTGTGTGATCGCTCTGGCCAACCAGGCACCTTCCGCTGTCATCTGCCAGCAGGTCCAGGCCGCCGGCCTGACCAGCGACATGATGCCTCTGGTCGGTTCCACCTCCTTCTGCTCCAACGTGTGCATCACCAACGCCGGCGACGCTGCCAACGGCTGGTACTCCATCTCCGACTGGTGCCCCGGCGGGTCCAACGACGTGGCTGCCGCCTTTGAGGAGGCCTACACCGCTTATTCCGGACGCGCCATCTCCGACCTGGCTGCTGTGTGCGTGTATGACGGCGTGTACATCCTGGCCGAGGCCATGAAGATTGCCGGCACCAACACCGACCGCGAGGCGATCAACAATGCCATGGAGCAGGTTGAGTTCCAGGGCGCCATCTCCTACTTTAAATATAATGAGGACCACAGCTTTGCCACTGCGCTGACCGTCACCCAGAATATTGACGGCACGCCTACGGCGATCAAGGCGGTCGAGTACCGGTAAAGTGCGCCGTTTGGGAATCTGCACTTCAGGCGGTTGCTGAAAAAATGAATTGGCGGTGGACGGCGCGGGATTTCCGCACCGCCCACCGCCTCTGCAAAAGAATAAAGAATAGAATTATCCCCAAAATTTCCAAATCGTTTCAAAAACAGGAAAAAATACAGATTTTGGCCCAGTTTACAAAAATGAAACGAAACTATTATGCATCTTGCTTAAAAATAGCCGGAGAATTCCGTCAAGTATGACAAAAATGTGAATGGAAGGGAAAAGAGCGTTGACGTTCGCACCGTACCATAGTAAAATTGCAATATACCCCAATTGCTGTTTTGTATACATCTGACGCTGTATATTCATCGGTTTTCATGCTGTTTTCCAATGATGTATGGCGTAAGGACGTATATAGGGCAGGAATGGGGTGAAATTCAGTCAAGAAAGAGGATTGTGCAAGATGAAAGGTAAGAGAATTATCGCACTTCTGCTGGCCCTGTCCATGGCCTTTGCCATGGTGGCCTGCGGTAACAGTGCCAACAACGCTGGCGGCAATGCCGGAAACGGCGGCAACAGCGGCGAAGGTGAGAACGTTTCCGGCGGTACCGTGAAGATCGGTCTGGTCACCGCTGTGACCGGTTCCAACAGCCTGGTAGGTGAGGAGGCCCAGGAGGGGGCTCAGCTGGCCGTTGAGGAGATCAACGCTGCCGGCGGCGTCAACGGCCAGCAGCTGGAGATCGTGGTCACCGACGAGGTGGACAACCTGGAGATGTCCGTCCTGGCCACCCAGGAACTCCTGGCCGATGACGAGATCATGGGCATCATCGGCAGCATGTACTCCACTTACAACATCGCCGCTATGCCTTCTGTTGCTGAATACGGCATGCCTTATCTGGCCATGGGGTCTTCCTCCGGCGTTGCCAATGAGAAGAATCCCTACACCTGGCAGGATCGTCCTCTGGACACCGCTCAGGGCGCCGTGCTGGCTGACTATGTGGTGAACACGCTGGGCTGCTCCAAGCCCGCGATCATGCACTCCACCCAGAGCACCTTCCAGTCTCTGGCGGATCAGACCATCGCCGCTCTGCAGGAGCAGGGCCTGGAGATTCCCTCCAGCAGCATTTTTGCCTTCCCCGAGGATGAGTCCAACTACTCCCCCTACATCTCCCAGGTGATGGACGGCGACTTTGACTGCCTGATCGCTCTGGCCAACCAGGCTCCTTCCGCCGTCATCTGCCAGCAGGTCCAGGCCGCCGGCCTGACCAGCGACATGATGCCTCTGGTCGGTTCCACCTCCTTCTGCTCCAACGTGTGCATCACCAACGCCGGTGACGCTGCCAACGGCTGGTACTCCATCTCCGACTGGTGCCCCGGCGGGTCCAACGACGTGGCTGCCGCCTTTGAGGAGGCCTACACGACCAAGTATCCTGAGCGCACCATCTCCGACCTGGCTGCTGTGTGCGTGTATGATGCCGTTTACATCCTGGCTGAGGCCATGAAGATTGCCGGCACCAACACCGACCGCGAGGCGATCAACAATGCCATGGAGCAGGTTGAGTTCCAGGGCGCCATTTCCTACTTCAAGTACAACGAGGACCACAGCTTCGCCACCGCGCTGACCGTCACCCAGAACATCGACGGCGTGCCCACCGCCATCGAGGCTGTCAGCTATCGTTAACCACTAGGTCCTAGAAGAGATCCGTTGCCGCGCCGAATGGAGCGGTAACAAAAGAGGGCGGGCGGCCGGGAGCGCCCGGCCGCCCGCTCCCACCCCGCTCCCGCTTCCGTTTCCGGTGCGCTGCTCAAACCCTGTGCAATGCCGGTCGGGGTTACTCCCTCAACGGAAAATACTCAACGAGAGGTGAAAGCAGAATGTCTCCATCGTTATTCCTTTCTTTGCTTGTCAACGGTGTCGCAATGGGCATGGTCTACGCTCTGCTGGGCATGGGCCTGATCCTGCTGGTCCGGGCCGTTGGCATCCTGAACTTTGCGCAGGGCGACTTGATGATGTTCGGCGCATATATCTGCGCGTGCCTGCTGCTGGATTTTGAGCTTCCGCTCTATCTGCTGATTCCCATCGCGTTCATCTGGTTCGCGCTGCTGGGCGTCATCTTCATGTTTACCATCTACTGGCCCCTTCGTAAGGCCACCTATTCCCAGGCGACCATCATCGCAACCATGGGTGCTTCCATCATCCTGCAGGAGGTTGCCAAGATCATCTGGGGCAGCCAGCCGCGTTCTATGCCCCATCTGGTGCTCAACAGCGAGGGTGATCCCGCTGTGCTGCAGATCGGCAGTGCATCCCTGCAGTGGCAGTACCTCATTATCATTGCTGTGGGCGCGCTGATCATCTTCCTGATCACCCAGCTTTTCGAGAAGCTGTATGTCGGTAAGATGATGCAGGCCGCCTGCCAGGACTCCTATGCGGCAAACCTGCTGGGTGTCCCTTCCATTTTGACCATCTGTGCAACTTACATCATTGTTGCCATCGTCTGCGGCATCTGCGGCTATCTGGTGGCTCCTGTATTCATGGTCCGCTCCACGCTGGGCACCCTGCAGCTGCGCGCTTTCGCCGGCGTGGTGATCGGCGGCTTCGGCAGCATCAAGGGCGCCGTGATCGGCTGCCTGCTGGTGGGCATCGTGGAGTCCTTCAGTACCATGGCTTTCTCCGGCTACAAGGATGTGACCGTGTTCCTGCTGCTCATCATCTTCCTGGTCTTCCGCCCCACTGGCTTGTTCAAGGGCAAGATCGGAGACAAGGCGTAAGGAGGGAAGAGTACAAATGCGTGATAATTTGAATACGACCCGGCGCACGATCATCAAGTTTGGCGTGCTGCTGGTTGCTGTTGTAGCGTTTTACTTCTTGGTATCCACTCTCTGCACTTCTCTGTACACCATGATGGTGGTGGACATCGCTCTGATTTACAGCCTCATCGCCTACAGCGTATCCGTGCTGCTGGGCATGGGCGGCGAGCTGTCCTTTGCCGGCGTGTCCTTCATGGGCGGCGGCGCGTTCCTGCTGGCCAACCTGACCACCGGGCGCCTCGGCCCCACGCTCTCGCCGGTTGTGTCCTTCCTGCTGATCATTCCGGTGTTTATTGTCATCGCTTTCATCATCGGCCTGATCCTGCTGCGTTTGAAGGGAACCTTCTTCACCTTCGCCACCATCGGCCTGGTGCAGATGACCTTTGCCATCTACAACAACTATAAGCCCCTGTTCGGCGGCGCCGACGGTATTGCCGGCATTCCCACCACCGAGATCTTTGGCACGAAGCTGATGAATTACAACGACTGGTTCCCGGTCCTGCTGATCCTGGCCGTGGTTGTCGGCCTGATCGTCGAGCGCATCCGCACCACCCCCATGGGCCGCTCCCTGGCTGCCTGCCGCGACAATGAGACCGCGGCTCGGGTTTTGGGCGTCAACGTCTATATGACCAAGGTGTTGGCTTTCACCATCGCCGGTGTGCTTTCCGCTATGGCCGGCGGCCTGTATGCCATGCTTACCAAGTTCGTTTCCGCAGATATGTTCACCTATGCCAGCTCCACCAAGTACATCATCATGGCTATGCTGGGCGGTGTGCAGAGCACAGTCGGCGCGTTCCTGGGGGCGTTCATCGTCCAGGTGCTGCCGCAGATCCTCAGCGCTTTCGAGGGCTTCCTCCAGCTGTTCTGGGGCATTGCTATCGTTCTGCTGATGGTGTTTATGCCCGAGGGCCTGGCCGGCATCGTCAAGTCCCTGGGCCGGAAGTTCCGTGCCAAGAACAAGAAGAAGGTGGCGGCCGCTGCGGCTGCTGCCACAGAGGAAGGAGTGAAGTAACGTGGCTGAGAACAGAACCCCTATTCTGCGCCTGGACAAGATCTGCAAGAGCTTCGGCGGCGTGGTCACGGCCAAGGACGTTACGTTCTGTGTCTATCCCGGCGAGATCAAGGGCCTGATCGGCCCCAACGGCGCCGGCAAGACCACCATGATGAACATGATCAGCGGCATTTATACTGCTGACAGCGGCGATGTGTACTTCAACGAGAAGAAGATTACCGATAAGCCCGACTACGCCCGGGCCCGCATGGGAATCGGCCGTACCTTCCAGACCCCCCGCTTTCTGCAGCGTTCCAGCGTTCGCGACAATCTGATGATCGGCGCAGACCTGGGTAATAAGATCGGCTATCTGTCGGGCTTCTTTGGCAGGAAGAGCACCAATTTCTACCAGGAGCTCAAGGAGATGATGGACATCCTCCACTTCTCATTCAATTGGGATGATGACATCAATTCCCTGCCCTTTGGCCAGCGGAAACTCCTGGAGATTGTCCGTTCCCTGCTGTCCCACCCCAAGGTCATCCTGGTGGATGAGCCGGCGGCCGGCCTGAACAATAAGGAGATTGAGTATCTGATGGATATCCTCCGCATGGCCGCGAAGAAGATGAATATCGGCGTGCTGGTCATCGAGCACTCCATGGACATGATCATGGATCTCTGTGAGACCATCGCAGTGCTCAACTTCGGCGAGCTGATTGCCGATGGTACTCCGGCAGAGATCTCCAACAACACCGCCGTTATCGAGGCATATCTGGGGAGGGAAGACGATGATTAAGATTTCGAACCTTCACGCCTATTACGGCACTATCGAGGCTCTGAAGGGGATCAACATGGAGATCCGCAAGGGCCAGATCACCTGCCTGATCGGCAGCAACGGTGCCGGTAAGTCCACCCTGCTCAAGTCTATTTCCGGTGCCTGCAACCGCAGCGGCTCGATCATGTACAAGGACAATGCCGATATCTCCAACCTCTCCCCCCAGAAGGTGGCACGTTTGGGGATCACCCACGTCCCTGAGGGACGCCATGTGTTTCCGGGCCTGACGGTAAAGGAGAACCTGGAGGTCGGCACGATCAACTGGCATGGCTTCTTCGGCCGCAAGCCCTATCAAAAGGAGATGGAAGAAGTTTTCGCACTCTTCCCCCGTTTGAAGGAGCGTGAGAATCAGCTGAGCTGGAGCCTCTCCGGCGGCGAGCAGCAGATGCTGGCCATTGGCCGCGCATTGATGTCCCATCCTGAGGTGCTGCTGCTGGACGAGCCGTCCATGGGTCTTGCACCACTGGTGATCGCTGAGCTGTTTGAGAAGATCGTGGAAATCAACAAGGAGTGGGGCCTGACCATTCTGCTGGTGGAGCAGAACGCGAAGCTGGCGATGAAGACCGCTGACTACACCTATGTGTTGGAGCGCGGCAATATCACAGTGGAGGGTCCTTCTGCCGAGGTGCGCAGCAACGACATGGTGATCAAGAGTTACCTGGGCAAGTTTGCCAATACAAAATAAGCTGTATTGCGGGTAATGTCGAGGGGCGCCGCGGACTGCTTTTGCGGCTCGCGGCGCCTGTTTCTTCTCCGGCAGAAGAGGAAATCTTTTCTAACATCAGGACACGTGTCCAAATTATGAAGGGAGCAGATAGTAATATGAAAGCAATTGTCAAGTATGCTGCTGAGCCGGGCCATATGGAAATTCGGGAAGTTCCCGAGCCCACTGCTGGTCCTGGCCAGATCAAGATCAAGGTCGTGGCTGCCGGGATCTGCGGCAGCGATCTGCATATTTATAACAGCGATATCGCCATCCCTGTCCGTCCTCCGGTCACTGTGGGTCATGAGTTCTCCGGCGTTATCACCGAGATCGGCGAGGGCGTAGAAGGCTTCGAAGTGGGCCAGCGTGTGGTCTCTGAGACGGCCTATTCCTACTGCGGCACCTGTGAGGCCTGCCGGGAGGGGTGGTACAACCTGTGCCCGGAGCGCAAGACTTTGGGCTACTGGTACAATGGCATCTTTACCAACTACACCGTAGTGCCTGCCGGCCGCGTACATTTGATTCCTGAGGGGGTCTCCGACATCGCCGCGGCGATGACCGAGCCCTTGGCCTGTGTCTGCCATGCAGTGTTCGATCTGACCAAAATCTCTCCCACTGATATCGTTTTGGTCTCCGGACCGGGCCCCATCGGCCTGATGACCATGCAGGTGGTCAAGGCTCACGGCGCAACTGTTATCGTCTCCGGCACCAATGTGGATACAGAGCGTCTGGCACTTGCCAAGGAACTGGGCGCGGACTATACCTGCAACATCCAGGAGGAGAGCCTGGAGGAGCTGGTAGCCACCCTGACCAAGGGCAAGGGTGTGGATGTGGCGCTGGAGTGCTCCGGCAGCCACTTCGGCACTAACTCCGCTCTGAAGCTGCTCAAGCGCCGGGGCTATTTCACCCAGATCGGCATGGGCAAGCCTGAGGTGCCCTTCTATATCGAGGCCCTCAACTATAAGGAGCCCCACGTTTCCGGTTCCCTGGGTTCCCGCAAGGCTAACTGGATCCAGGCGCTGACGCTGCTGAGTCAGGGCAAGGTGAAGGTTGAGCCCCTGGCCGATGTGCGGATGCCTATGGAGGAGTGGGAGACTGCCTTTGAGAAGTTCCGCAACAAGGAAGGCGGCAAGTTCATTCTCTATCCCTTCAAGGAGGACTAATCAACCCGCCCCGCCGCGGACCAACAGCAAATCGGTCCGCGGCGGGGATGGCCGCTTTTCAGATGACCCGGGCACTGTTACGGATTGCCGCGAGCCGCAAAACGCGGCTGGCGGCAATTTCTCTTTTCACCCCCACATTCTACACGAAAGCTGGAAGCTCCATTTGGGCAAATCGTTAAATTTTCGTGCCGGAGTGGTTCCGCTCTTGACGCGGAGAGTGAGAAGTTGTAAGATAGAGACGTAAAGTAAAACAGCATTTTAATAATTGAAATTCATAAGGAGGAACGAACATGAAAGACAGTATTCATAAGTATTTCCAGGTGGGTACCATCCAGTGGATGAGTTACCCCAACAGCGATCCTATGGATTCCTTGAAAGCGATTTGCCGCGACGATTTCTTTGATGCCATCGAGCTCAAGGGCTATGGTGAGAAAAACGCTGAGGCCAAGGCACTGCTGGACCAGAGTCACCTGAAGGTGTGCTATGGCGCCCAGCCCCGCCTGCTGGGTCCCAAGCTCAACCCCAACGCCATTAACGAGGAAGACCGCAAGAAGGCGGAGGCTACCCTGATGGAGGCCATTGACGAGGCCGAGTATCTGGGCGCCAAGGGCATCGCCTTCCTGGCTGGCAAGTGGGAAGAGGCCACCAAGGATCAGGCCTATGCCCAGCTGCTCAAGACCACCCGCAACCTGTGCGACTATGCCGCCACCAAGGGCATGAACGTGGAGCTGGAAGTCTTTGACTTCGATATGGACAAGGCTGCCCTGATTGGTCCCGCCCCCTATGCTGCCAAGTTTGCCGCTGATATGCGCACCAGCCACAGCAACTTTGGCCTGCTGGTGGACCTGAGCCACTTCCCCACCACCTATGAGACCAGCCAGTTCGTCATCCGTACCCTGCGCCCCTACATTACCCACTTCCACTTCGGCAACGCTGTGGTGAAGAAGGGCTGCGACGGTTATGGCGATCTGCATCCCCGCATGGGCTATCCCGAGAGCGCCAATGATACCCCCGAGCTGCTGGATTATCTGCGCGTGCTCAAGCAGGAGGGATTCTTCGACGCGGAGAAGCCCTATGTGCTGTCCATGGAGGTCACCCTGCGTCCCGGCGAGGACGAGCAGATCGTTCTGGCGAATACCAAGCGGGTGCTGAACCGCGCCTGGGCTCTGCTGGAGGACTAAGTACGTTCCCTTTTCCCTGCGTTGACATCGTTCAATTTTAAGAAAGGATTGATTACTATGAAGATTGTTGTTCTGGACGGTTACACCGAGAACCCCGGCGATCTGAGCTGGGCTCCCCTGGAAGCATTGGGTGAGGTCACGGTGTATGACCGCACCTCCTATGTGGAGGATCCTATCATTGCCGAGCGCATCGGCGACGCGGAGATCGTGGTCATGAACAAGACCCCCATCTCCAAGGAGACTATTGACAAGTGCCCCAACATGAAGGCTATCGCCGTTCTCGCTACTGGCTATAACGTGGTGGATTACAACTACGCCAAGGAGAAGGGTATCCCTGTCATGAACGTGCCCACCTACGGCACCGCCTCCGTCAGCCAGTTCTCTATCGCTCTGCTGCTGGAGATCTGCCACCACATTGGCCACCACAGCAAGTCCGTCCATGACGGCAACTGGGCGACCAACAAGGATTGGTGCTACTGGGATTACCCCCTCATCGAGCTGGAGGGCAAGACCATCGGTATCATCGGTTTCGGCCGTATCGGCCAGGCTGAGGGCCGTATTGCCAAGGCTCTGGGCATGAATGTGCTGGCTTATGACCTGTATCCCAATGATTCCGGCAAGGCCATTGCCGAGTATGTGGATCTGGATACCCTGCTGAGCAAGTCCGACGTGATCTCCCTGCACTGCAACCTGACCCCGGAGAACACCGGCATGATCAACAAGGAGAACATCGCCAAGATGAAGGACGGCGTGATCCTCATCAACAACGCCCGCGGCCAGCTCATCAACGAGCAGGATGTGGCCGACGCCCTGAACAGCGGCAAGATCGGCGCTGCTGGCCTGGACGTGGTGTATACCGAGCCCATCAAGGCGGACAACCCCCTGCTGAAGGCCAAGAACTGCATCATCACCCCCCATATCTCCTGGGCACCCAAGGAGAGCCGTCAGCGCATCATGGACATCACCGCAAACAACGTCAAGTCCTTCCTGGACGGCAACCCTGTCAATGTTGTTAACAAGTAATTTGGAGGGAAAACGATGAACGCTGAATTGAAACAGAAATTGGAGCAGATGTGCCATCAGTTCCGCATTGACGTGCTGACCACTCTGCATGCCAAGCAGACCGGCCACCCCGGCGGGTCCCTGTCTGTGTGCGAGATCCTGACCACACTGTATTTCACGCAGATGAACGTGGATCCCAAGGATCCCCATAAGGCAGACCGTGACCGCCTGGTGCTGTGCAAGGGCCACGCTGCCCCCATGCTGTACCGCGTCCTGGCCGAGAAGGGCTTCTTCCCCGTGGAGGAGATGAACACCCTGCGCGACTTTGAGACCCGCCTGCAGGGCCGCCCCTGCATGAAGGATACCCCGGGCGTTGATATGTCCACCGGCCCTCTGGGCCTGGGCCTGTCCACCGCCGTTGGTATGGCGCTGGCCGCCCGTCTGGACAACGCTCCCACCCGCGTCTATGCGGTGCTGGGTGATGGCGAGATCAACGAGGGTACCGTTTGGGAGGCCTGCATGTCCGCCAGCAAGTACAAGGTCGACAATCTGTGCGCGGTTCTGGACTGGAACGGCGTGCAGCTGGACGGCACCTCTGACGACGTGATGCCTCTGGGCGATGTGAAGGCTAAGTTTGAGAGCTTCGGCTTCCATTGCATCGAGTGCAACGGCCACGATGTGGAGGCCCTGTATAACGCCTTTGAGGAGGCCAAGACCGTCAAGGGCAAGCCCACCATTGTGCTGGCCCACACCGTCAAGGGTAAGGGCGTGTCCTTCATGGAGGGCAAGAACACCTGGCACGGCAAGGCGATCGGCGATGAGGACTTCGCCAAGGCCATGGAAGAACTGGGAGGTGCGAAATAATGTCTAAGGCTATTCGTGATGTATACGGCGAGGCGCTGGCCAAATACGGCAAGGATGATAAGCGCGTAGTCGTTTTGGACGCCGACGTGTCCAGCTCCAC
>CALXDF010000033.1 GCA_944386995.1 uncultured Oscillospiraceae bacterium | reverse complement strand
CCTCGGCCTCCTTTTCCGCCTGGTACTTCATGGCGTCGGCCTGCTTGCGGATCTCAGCGTCCAGCTGACGTTCCTTCAGGGCGATCTCCTTCTCCGCCAGCTCCGCCTCCTTCTCCTTCTTGGCGATGTCGGCGTTGGTGCGGGTGACCTCGATGGTCTTGCGCTGCTCCTCCTGCTGGATGGAGTAGGCGGCGTCGGCCTCGGCCTTCTTGGTGTCGGCGCGGACCTGCATCTCCGCCTGCTGTACCGCCAGTTCCGCATTCTGCTCTGCGATCATTTTCTCGGCCTGGACCTTTACGGCGTTGGCCTCCTGCTGGGCGTTGGCGGTGGCGATAGCGATGTCCCGCTGGGCATTGGCCTTGGCGATTTGGGCCTGCTTGCGGATCTGCTCCACATTGTCGATACCCATATTCTCAATGGTCCCGGCCTCATCCTTGAAGTTCTGGATATTGAAGTTTACCACCTCAAGGCCCAGCTTCTGCATGTCGGGAACCACATTTTCCGTGATCTTCTTTGCCACGCCCTGGCGGTCCTGGACCATCTCCTTCAGGCCTACGGAGCCAACGATCTCCCGCATGTTGCCCTCCAGCACCTGGGTGACCAGGCCCACCAGCTCCTCCTGACGCTTGCCCAGCAGGCTCTCGGCAGCCAGCTTCAGCAGCTCCGGGTCGGAACTGATCTTCACGTTGGCCACGCCATCCACGCTGACGTTGATGAACTCATTGGTGGGGACGGCATCCGTGGTGCGCACGTCCACCTGCATGACCCGCAGGGAGAGCTTATCCACCCGCTCGAAGAAGGGAACCCGCCAGCCCGCCCGGCCGATGAGGATGCGCTTCTTGCCAAGGCCGGAGATGATGTAAGCCGTGTCCGGCGGCGCCTTCAGGTAGCCCATGATGAGCAGTATGATGACGACAACGACACCGATGGCAATGGGGAGCATGGGCATGAGATTGTCTAACATTTCTGTTACCTCCTAAAATATAATAGATGTATCTGGAATGGGGTTGCTTTGCCGGCAAATCAAAGAGGAAGAAGCTGGATATGAAAAAAACGAGGCTTTCACCCAGCGGTAAAAGTCTCGTTTTGACTGTTGCATCACCACGGCACCCGGATCCCGGTCAAGAGATCGAATAGTCGAACACCGTGCCATTCTCCGGCGGGAAAATGGAACTACTCCCTTTTGACATTTTTAGCATACCACATTGGAAAGCAATTTGCAATATGTGTTTCGATGGTTTTTGCTCCTTCAATTTGTTGCAATTCCATAAATCCGGACACGGAAAACGATGCTTGGGCGGCGGGAAGAGGAAAAGAAGCTGCCGCTTTCCGCCAAGGGGAAATTCCTGCCTGCTCTTTACAAACGCTCCCGGCTTCTCTATTATATAAAGGAAAAGCCCCCGGACCGGCTGGTCGGGCAGTGGGGGCAGCGGCCATTGAAAACAGCGGCGGCGCGGTCCGCCGGAAATGAAGGAGATGATCCCATGAAAATCAGTTGCCTGCCGGTTTCGCTTTTTGACGAGATCTGCGGCGGGAAAATGTCTGTGGAGCAGTGGGCCAGAGAGGCCAAAGCCATCGGGTTTGATGGTTTTGACATTAGTTCCATGTTTATCCGCAACCATACCCCCTCCTATCTCCGGCCCTTAAAGGAGGCTGTCGCGGAGACCGGGATGCCCATTGCCATGATGACCACCTATCCGGATTTCACCCACCCTGACCCTGTACAGCGCCGCCGGGAATACGACTACCTGGTTCGGGACATTGCCGTGGCCTCCCAGCTGGGCGTGGAGCATGTGCGGGTGCTGGCGGGACAGGCCCACCCGGAGATGGGGATCGAAGAGGGAGTGGCTCTGGCCGTCCATGGGCTGCGCCGGGCGGCGGAGGCAGCCGATGCCTACGGTGTGCGCCTGGTCTATGAGGATCATGCCAAGCCCGGCGCCTGGGACTACATTGACTTCAGCTACCCACCGGAGCTGTTCCTCCGGATCGCCCAGGGCATCCGGGACACCAGTGTGGGCATCAACTACGATACCGGCAATATTACTGCCGCCGGCGAGGATACCCTGGCGGTGCTGGAGCAGGTCATTGACCGGGTGGCTACGGTTCATGTCAGCGACATGGCGGAAAAGGGAACGTTCCGTCCGGTGGCCATCGGGACGGGTGTGGTGCCGAACCGCGAGATTTTTGCCCGCCTGAAGCAGCATGGCTTTGACGGATGGCTGTGTATCGAGGAGTGCAGCGGACAGGGGCTTGCGGGGATCGCCCAGGCATACCGTTTTGTCCGGGATGCCTGGGAGCGGGCGTGAGAGCGGAAGATCTTTGGAAAAATCCGTAAAAATCCGCAGAAGAAAGGGCTTGACGGGGCGAAAGGGGTATGGTATAATCTCAATCTGCGTGGGCATGTTCTGCGAATTTTGCTGTGCCCAAATGGAGGGAAGTCTGTGCTGCGCAATTGGAAGAGCCAGCCCAAGGTGGTTGGCGTCAAACAGTCCCGCCGGGCCATCCGGGAGGGGCGCGCGGTCCAGGTGCTTCTGGCCACCAATGCCGACCCCGCGCTGACACAGCCGCTGGCTGAGCTGTGCGCGGCGGAGGGGGTTCCGGTGGAGCAGGCGCAGACTATGGAGGAGCTGGGCAGAGATGCCGGCATCCAGGTGGGCGCCGCTGTTGTGGCGCTCCTGCGCGCCTGAATTTGGTTTTTGCGGGATATTTTTCTGTATCCTGTCAAAAATATAGGGGCATATGCCCCCAAAAATATTCATAAGAAAGGAGAAAACTATGCCTACTTTTAACCAGTTGGTTCGCAAGGGGAGAGATCAGGCGACTTACAAGTCCAACAGCCCTGCTATGCAGCACGGTCTGAACACCCTGAAGAACAAGGAGACGGACCTGCCTTCTCCTCAGAAGCGCGGGGTCTGCACCGCTGTTCGTACCACTACCCCGAAGAAGCCCAACTCCGCACTGCGCAAGATCGCTCGTGTGCGCCTGACCAACGGCTATGAGGTCACCGCCTATATTCCCGGCGTTGGCCACACCCTGCAGGAGCACTCCGTGGTCATGATCCGCGGCGGCCGTGTAAAGGATCTGCCTGGTGTGCGTTACCACATCATCCGCGGTACGCTGGACACCCAGGGCGTCCAGGGCCGGATGCAGGCCCGCTCCAAGTACGGTGCCAAGCGTCCCAAGAGCAAGTAATTTTGCGCACGCTTTGCCGAATTGGTAGGCATGGTTTATCCATACAACCTCTTTGGCAGGCAATACGCTGCGCTTTGCGCAGAGAGTACCTATGAATTCATAATTTTTAATGAAGGAGGGAAGCAAAGTGCCCAGAAGAGGTAACGTTCCCAAGAGAGAGATCTTACCGGATCCTATTTACAACAGCGTTCTGGTGACCAAGCTCGTCAACAGCATCATGGTGGACGGCAAGAAGGGCGTGGCTCAGAAGGTCGTGTACGGCGCTTTTGACATTGTCCGTGAGAAGACCGGCAACGAGCCCCTGGAGGTGTTCAACACCGCCATCGAGAACATCATGCCTTCCCTGGAGGTTAAGGCCCGCCGTGTGGGCGGCGCCACCTATCAGGTGCCTATTGATGTCCGCCCTGCCCGCCGCCAGACCCTTGGCCTGCGGTGGCTGACCACCTATTCCCGCGCCCGCAGTGAGCGGACTATGGCTGAGCGCCTGGCCGCTGAGATCATGGATGCCGCCAACAACACCGGCTCCGCCGTGAAGAAGCGCGAGGATACCCACAAGATGGCCGAATCCAACAAGGCATTCGCCCACTTCCGCTGGTAAGTTCGTATTCACAAGCAATCTTAAGTTAGGAGAAACAAGTATATGCCGAGAAAGGTATCTCTGGAAAACACAAGAAACATCGGCATTATGGCTCACATCGACGCAGGAAAGACCACTACAACGGAGCGAATCCTGTATTATACCGGCGTTAATTATAAGATCGGTGAGACCCATGATGGCACCGCCACCATGGACTGGATGGAGCAGGAACAGGAACGCGGCATTACCATCACTTCCGCCGCCACCACCTGCTATTGGAAGGGTACCAAGGATCAGTTCCCCCAGACCCGCATCAACATCATCGACACCCCGGGCCACGTGGATTTTACCGTAGAAGTGGAGCGCTCCCTGCGCGTGCTGGACGGCAGTGTGACTGTCATGTGCGCCAAGGGCGGTGTGGAGCCCCAGTCTGAGACTGTGTGGCGCCAGGCGGATCACTATCATGTTCCCCGCATGATCTACATCAATAAGATGGACAGCATGGGCGCCGATTTCTACAATGTTCTGCGGATGATCGACGAGCGTCTTAAGTGCAACGCCGTCCCCATCCAGCTGCCTATCG